>NZ_FOEB01000003.1:0-439697 GCF_900110515.1 Methylobacterium sp. ap11
AAGGCCTCGAACCTCGGCAGCCCGGTGACGCTGAACGCGCCGCAGAGCGCGCCGGCGCGGGCCTACGCGGATGCGGTGCGCCGGCTCAAGGGCGAGACGGTGGCGATGACCGTTCCGAGCGAGAAGCGGTCTCTTCTCGGCAAGCTGTTCACCAGGAGGGCGGCATGAACCTGCTGAGCTTCCTGTCGCGGCGCGGGACGGCGCCGGTGGCGCGCGAGCGCCTTCAGATCCTGCTGGCGCACGAGCGCACGGCCTTCGGCCGCTCGGACCTGGTGGCGGTGCTGCGCGAGGAGATCCTGGCGGTCATCGCCAAGCACGTCGCCATCGACAAGGACAAGGTCAAGGTGACGATGGAGCGGGGCGACGCGGTCTCGACGCTCGGCGTCGACATCGAACTGCCGGACAACAAGGTCGCCCGGCTCGCCAGCGCCTGAGCCCGTCGCCTCGCCGGAGAGAGCGTACTATAGGCCGGTCGGGCGCGGGGTTCCCGGCGCCCGACCGCAAGAGGTCGAGGTCATGCCGGACGCGCCCACCATCTACGCCAACACCCTGATGGCGCTCAGCCTGCGCCGTCCGGGCATCCTGCAGGTCACCCTCGGCACCGCCGGTTTCAGCGGCGACGACGTCGAGGTCGCCGTGCGGCTCGCCGTGCCGGAGGACACCGCCGTCGAGATCGTCGAGGCCCTGGTCGAGGGCCTGCAGGCGGCAGCCGAAGCCGACGAGGACGAGGACGACGAAGTCCCCGAGCCCTACGAGGCCTCGGTCGGAGACGTCGCCACCGCGGGGCTGCTCGCCACGACCCTCGCCACCGCCATGGGCGACGCCCTCGACCTGCTCGCCGCGCGGCCCGATTTCCTCGAGCGCCTGACCGAGATCGAGGACCGCGCGGTGCTCACCACCCGCAACTCCGTCTCGGAGGGCGTCTCGGTCGACGACGAGGCGAAGGCCGTGCGCGACACCGTGGCGGTGCTGCAGAGCCTCTTCGCCCAGTGGCGCAAGGACCACGTTCCGCCGGTCCCGGATGCTCCTCCGGATTCTCCCGCCCCCGATTCTCCGCCGGAGGACGACACCCCGAAGACCTGAAGCCTTCGATCGTTCGGTCCCCGAGATCCAGGCTCCGATCGGGCGCCGCTCACGGGAAAGGCCGGCCCGGGGGATCGCCCCTGGGGCCGGCCTTCGCCACTCGTCCGATCCGCGGTCAGGCCGCCCGGACGGTCGCCAGGAACCGATGCACCTCCGCGGTCAGCTGCTCGGACTGGCGCGACAGGGCCGAGGCCGAGGTCAGGACCTGCGTCGCCGCCATCCCGGTCGTCTCCGAGGCCTGCGCCACCCCGGCGATGTTGCCGGTCACCGCGCTCGTCCCCACCGAGGCCTGGGCGACGTTGCGCACGATCTCCTGCGTCGCCGCACCCTGCTGCTCCACCGCCGCCGCGATCGAGGTCGCCACCACGTCGATCTCGCGGATCAGCGCCGTGATCGTCTCGATCGCCCCCACCGTCTGGTCGGTCACGCCCCGGACCTCGCCGATCTGGCGGGCGATCTCGTCGGTGGCCCGCGCGGTCTGGTTGGCCAGTTCCTTGACCTCGGCGGCCACCACCGCGAAGCCCCGTCCCGCCTCGCCGGCGCGGGCCGCCTCGATGGTGGCGTTGAGCGCCAGCAGGTTGGTCTGGCTGGCGATGTTCGAGATCATCCCGACCATGTCGCCGATCTTCGCCGAGGTCTGGCCGAGGGCCTGCACGAACTGCGTGGTGTGATCGGCCTCCGACACCGCCCGCTGGGCGAGCTGCGCCGACCCGGCGACCTGGCGGCCGATCTCCGAGATCGACGCGCCGAGTTCTTCCGCCGCCGCCACCGTGCCGACATTGGTCGCCGCCTCCTCGGCCGCCGCCGCGACGCTGGTCGATTGCGCCGCCGTCTGGGTGGCGGTGGCGGTCATCGACTGGGCGGTGACCTGCAGTTCGGAGGCCGACGACGACACCGCGCCGACGATGCCGCCGACCGTGGCCTCGAAGCCGTCGGCCATCTCGATCATGGCGGTCTGGCGGGCGGCGGCCGCCGCCGCGTCGGCGATCTGGCGCCGTTCCAGGTCCTCGGCGGCCTTGCGGGCGACCATCGCCTTGATGCTCTCGACGGCGCGGCCGAGGGCGCCGATCTCGTCGGCGCGGCGGGCCTCCGCGATGGTGGCGTCGATCTCGCCGGCGGCCATGCGCTCGAGCACGGCGACGAGGCGCGAGAGCGGGCGCTGGATGTTGAGCATGAGGAGGAGCGCGGCGCCGAGCAGGCTCAGCAGCATCGCCGCCCCGGCGACGAGGCCGAGCCGCGTCGCCGCATCAATCCGCTCGGCGGCCGTCGTCATCGCCGCCTCGGTGAAGCGGTTGGCGTTGGCGACGGATTCGCCGATCGTCTTCTCGGCGCGCCCGGTCAGGGCGGCGATTTCCTCGCGGGACGCGCTCGCCGCCGCGGCATCGACGGGCCGGCCGTAGAGGTCGGCGCGGCCGGCCTGCGCGAAGCGCTGGACCGCGCCGGCGAGGTCGTGGACCGAGCGCTCGCTCTCGCGCAGAACGTCCGGCTTGAGGGCGATGGCGATCGGCTGCGCGAGGCCCGCTGACGCCTTGCGCGCCTCGTCGAGGGCCGCCGCGACGGCGGCGTCGGCCGCGGCGGCGCTGCGCGCCAGCTCGACGGTCTTCTGGCCGACCTGGATGCGGGCCACCGCCATCTGCGCCTGCGAGATCCCGCGCAGGATGGTCTCCTCGCGTGCCAGCGCGTCGTTCGCCGCGCGGATCTCTCGATTGCTGGACCACTGGTTGTAGACGGCCCCGGCGACGAACAACGCGGTGACCGCGGAAGACAGCGCCAGCTTGCGCCCGATGCTGAGCCTGACCATCGTCGAATCCAATGCCCCGAACACGACAGAACGTTTCCAGGCGTGCATGAGTAGGATCCGGCCGTTAACAAGATGTCACGCGGTCGAAAACCGGGACAAAATTATTTTCTCGCCCCCTGGGGAACCGAAGACGATCTGGCGTCTCGTCTCAGCGGCAGGCATGTCGATCAGCTGGTGTTCGATCGGGCCGCCATGGGTTCTCGACGGGTCGCCGCGCGTCCGGATCTGCGGCGGGCCGGCGATGGTCGTGCGGCGGCGAGCCGCGACGGGTGGCTCCCGTGCGTCGCAGGCAGGCCGGGACGGGACCGTCCGGCTTTCCGCCACGGCCTGTTCGGCCTTAAGAGGACGCGACCCGGCAGCCAGGATCTCCGATGACCGTTCCCACCGCCCCCCTCGCCCTCGGCATCGTCGGTGCCGGCATCATGGGCGAGCGCATGATGAACGCCGTCCTCGGGCAGGACGCCCCCCTGGTCCGCATCGCGGCCCTGTGGGACCCGGCGCCGGCGGCGCGGGAGCGGATCGCCGCGCGCCATCCCGGCGTGCCGGTGGTCGCCGACGCCGACGCCGTGGTGGCGGCGAGCGATTGCGTCTACGTCGCCTCGCCGCCGGCCTCGCATCTCGGCCATGCCCGGGCGGCGCTGGCGGCCGGGCGCAGCGTGTTCTGCGAGAAGCCCCTCGCGGTCGACCTCGCCGAGGCCCGCGCCTTCGTGGCCGAGGCCGGGAGCCGGGGCGCCGTGAACTTTCCGTTCGCCTCCTCGCTCGGGGTCGCCGCCCTGGCGCGGTGGATCGCCGAGGGCGCCGTCGGCACGCCGCGCCGGCTGACGATCGAGGTTGCTTTCGCGCGCTGGCCGCGGCCCTGGCAGGAGGATGCCGCCGCCTGGCTCGACGCGCCGTGGGAGGGAGGCTTCACCCGCGAGGTGGTGTCGCACTTCCTGTTCCTGAGCCGGCGCCTGCTCGGACCCCTCGACGGCCTGGACGGCCACGCGGTCTTTCCCGAGCCCGGCCGGTCGGAGCGCGCGGTCGAGGCGACGTTCCGGGCCGGGGGCGTCCCCGTCCGGCTGCGCGGGCGGGTCGGCGAGACGCCGCCCGACGCGCACAACGCCGACGACCACAACACCTGGACGCTCGAGGGTGAAGCCGGTACGGTCCGCCTGCGCGACTGGGCGATCGCCGAGCGGCGCGGCGCGGACGGCCGCTTCGCCCCCGCCGCCGACGCGATGCCGAACGAGCGCGCCCGCCCGATCGCCCTGCGGCGCCAGCTCGAGGGCGTGGTGCGGATGACCCGCGGCGAGCCCCACGCTCTCGCCACCCTGGCGGAGGCGCTGGAGGTGCAGGAGGTCGTCGAGGCGATCCTGGCCTCGCGCACCGCGTGACGCCCGCCCCGGGTACGGGCATCGGAGCGCGGACATCGGGTCGCACCCCGGTACCCGGCCCCGGAGCCCGGACCACCTCCAGAGGAAGCCCATTCGACCCGGCGGCACGCGCAGGCCGCTGCGATCGCAGCCTTATCCCGATCGCTGGTCGATTTTTCCGGTCCGGCGGCGCATCGCGGAAATGTCGCGGCCGGCCGCGTCGGTAGTTCACCGCGCCTGAACGCTTTCCACGTCACGCGTTATCTGCGTACGGCATCGTCGAAGACGATCCCGGCTGTGCTCGACATTACGTTCGGGGAAGGTCGGTTCGTCTCGCGACGACGCGACGCGCGGTCGGGACCTGCGTGCCGCGTACTTTGCGCACCGCGGCGGACCATCGTCGGGACCGGTCGCCAGGAGAGGATCGCGGTTTGGCAGCGTCGAGCATCAGCACGGACCGTTCGGGCGCCCCCGCGGCGCGGACGGCCGACGGAGGTGCCCCGCTGCGCGTCCTCGTCGCCCATAACCGCTACCAGGTCCGCGGCGGGGAGGATGCCGCGGTGGCCCGCGACCTCGCGGCCCTGGAGCGCGCCGGCTGCGCCGTCGAGGCGGTGTTCCTCGACAACGACGCGATCGATTCCGCGCCCGCGCGGCTGCGGGCGGCTTTCTCCGCCACCCACGCGCCGGACGGGATCACCCGGGTGATGGCGGCCGCGCGCCGCTTTCGTCCGGACGTGGTCCACGTCCACAATTTCTTCCCGCTCCTCTCGCCCGGCATCCACGCCGCCGCCCGGGCGGCGGGCCACGCCACGGTGCAGACCCTGCACAATTACCGCCTGGCCTGCGCCAACGGCTTCCTGATGCGGGACGGCGCGCCGTGCGAGCGTTGCGTGACCGGCTCGCCGTACCGGGCGGTGCTCCATGCCTGCTACCGCGGCTCGCGGATCGGCTCGCTGGCCGTGGCGCGGATGATCGACCACCACCGCAGGGCCGGGACCTGGCGGCGCGACGTCGACCGGTTCGTCGCCCTGACGCCCTTCGCCCGCGAGCGTTTCGCGGCCGCGGGGGTCCCGGCCGAGCGGATCCGCATCCGGCCCAACGGCCTGCCCGATCCGGGCCCGCCCCCGGGCGGCCCGCGCGACGGCCTCCTCTTCGTCGGCCGGCTCAGCCCCGAGAAGGGCGTGCTCGTCCTGGCCGAGGCGGCCGCCGCCGCGGGGCTGCGGATCACCGCGATCGGCGAGGGACCGCTCGCCGGCGCGCTCGCCGGCCATCCGGGCCTCGACCTCGCGGGCGCCCGGAGCCCCGAGGCGGTCCAGGCGGCGATGGGCCGGGCCGCCGCCTTGGTGGTGCCCTCGCTCTGGTACGAGGGATTGCCGATGGTGGTGGCGGAGGCCTACGCCGCCGGGACCCCGGTCGTCGCCTCGCGGATCGGGGCGCTGGCCGGCCTCGTCGCCGACGGGGCGACCGGGCTCCTCGCCGCGCCCGGGGATGCGGGCGACCTCGGCCGTGCGCTCGCCCGCATCGCGGCCGATCCCGCGGGCGCCGCCGCCATGGGGCGGGCCGCCCGCGCCGTCTACGAACGCGAGTGGCGCGAGGACGTCACGACCCGCGCCCTCCTCGAGATCTACCGGGACGCCGTCGCCGCGCGCGCGGCGGACGCGTCCCTCGCCAGAACGGGAAGCTGACACGTGGCACACGACCCCCTCGTCCCCTCCTTCGCGATCGGCGACGTGCCGGTCTCGGCGACCGACATGGCCGGGCTGATCGCCGCCCTCGGGCGCCGGCTCGCCAGCGGCGCGGACCAGCCCGGCACCTTCGTGGTGTTCCGCGACGCGCACGGCGTGGTCCGGGCCCAGAAGGACCCCGTCCTGAAGGCGGCCCATCACGACGCGCTCCTCGTCTGCGCCGACGGGCGGCCCCTGAGCTGGATCGGCCGCTGGCGCGGGCTCTCCGGCATGCAGCAGGTACCGGGGATCGAATCCGTCGAGGCGGTGTGCCGGGCGGGCGTCGCCCCCGGCTGGCGCCACTACTTCCTCGGCGGCGGCGAGGGCGTGGCCGCCCAGCTCGCCGAGACGATGCGGGCCCGCATCCCCGGTCTGCAGGTCGCCGGCATCGAGACCCCGCCCTTCCGCCCCCTCGATGCCGCCGAGACCGAGGCGATGCGCGCCCGCATTCGGGATTCGGGGGCGCAGATCGTCTGGGTCGGCCTCGGGACGCCCAAGCAGGAGCTGTTCATGGCGGCCCACGCGCCGCACCTGCCGGGCACGATCGGCATGGGGGTGGGCGCCGCCTTCGACGTCGCCACCGGCCGCATCCCGCGGGCGCCGAAGGCCTTCCAGGTCGCCGGCCTCGAATGGGCCTACCGCCTCGCCCGCGAGCCGCGGCGGCTGTGGCGGCGCTACCTCGACACCATCCCGCGCTTCCTGCTGATCGCGGCGCGCGACGCCCTCAGCGCGCGAAAGGCGCCCCCGCCGCGCGCTCCCGGCGCATCCGGGCGAACGGGATCGCCGGCAGCCTGATCCCGCTCCCCACCGCGAGCGCGGCGAAGTCCTGCGGATCGACGGAGGTCCGCGCCAGCGCGGCGAGGTCGGCGGGCGGATGCGCCGGCCCGCGGTTGCGGGCCTGGACCTGCTCGGCCGCCTGGCCGCCGTCGGTGAAGCGGAACGGCTCGCTCAGGGCGAGCAGGTTGTCGCTCAGCACGTTGCCGCCCGCCACCGCCGGGCGGTCGTAGAGCAGCCCGGGCAGGCCCGGATAGCGCGCCCGCCAGAGGGGGGAGTCCACCGGCATCGCCGCGTAGGCGGCGCGCAGCTGCGACTCCGGATCGGTGATCGCGTCCCGGGCCCAGGTCTGCCCCCGGGAATCGACGTGGATGGCGGGGCTCGACGCCACGAAGACGTTGCCCTCGACGCGGTTGTCGCGCCCGCCGCCGATGAAGACCGGCTGGTCGACCCGCAGGAAGAGGTTGCCCGAGACGGCAAAGCCGCTCGCCATGTCGTCGAGGTAGACGCCCTTGACCTCGCGCTCCCCCCCGCCCCGGATGTCGTGCAGGAAATTGTTCGCGATCACGTTGCCGCGCGCGGTCCAGTCCCGGCCGGAATAGATCGCGCCGCTGTCGGTCGCCCCGGCGAGGAGCCGGGCGACCTCGTTGCCGGTGACCCGGTGGTCGTTGCCGCGCAGATGGATCGCGTAGGCGGGCGAATCGTGGATGAAGCTCCCCGACACCTCGGCGCCGACGCCGTCGAGGGCGACGGCCGGAGCTTGCGTCTCCCACCGCCGCGCGTAGGCCGTGAGGCGGCTGTCGCGCAGGAAGAGCCCGCCGGGGTCGAGGGTACGGCGCTCGCCGCCCGACAGGACCACGCCCTCGGCCCCGCTTCCGGCGACGTCGCAGCGGCGCACGCCGCCGTCCCGGACGCCGAGGAACGCCGCGCCCCGCCCCCCGGACGGGCCGAGCACGCTGTCCTCGACCACGACGTCGCGCCCGCCCTGCACGCGCACGAGGTCGCCCCGCGCCATGGCGAGGCGCAAGGCGGCGATCCGCAGGTGCTCGGTGCCCTCGGTGGCGATCAGCGTCTCGGCGACCGAGACCTCCACCGCCTCGCCGCCCCGCGGCCAGGCGAGCAGCGTGCCGGTGCGGACGTCGCGCCACCAGGCCCCGGGCCGATCGAGGCCGGCAAGGACGTGGACGAGGCGCACCGGCGCGTCCGGCAGGATACCCTCGTAGGGCGTGCGATCGAGGGTCAGGCGCGTGCCCTCCCCCTCTGCCGCGGCCCGCACCACCGGCATCGCCTCGAACAGCCAGCCCCAGCGCCAGTAGCCCTCGGCCCAGAGGTCCGGCTCGTCGCGCACGAGGCCGGGAGGGAGCCCCGCGAGGGTGAAGGCGGGCCCTGTGCCGCCCGCGATCTTGTCGAAGCCCTCCGACGGCCAGCGGGCGGGGTGCATCGCGCCCTCGTCGTCGAAGACCTCGAAGGCCGGGGGCGTGCGCGGGCCGTCGAGGACGATCGGCGCCTGGAACCGCGCCGCCCGGGCCGAGGCCGGCAGGCGGTAGGCCCGAACCTTGCCCCGTGCGCCGGCCGGCAGGCGGGCGGCGAGCGCGGGATCGAGGGGGACGGGCGTCAGGCGCAGGCTGCCGACGAGGCGGGCCGAGCCGTCGGCGGGCCCGCGGATCGTCAGGGGCGCGGCGGCGCTGCCGCCGTCCCGGCGGCCGAGACGCAGGCCGTCCGCGAGGCGATGGAGGCCGGGGCCGAGCGCGATGACGAGTGCGGCACCGGGATCGCGGGCGCGGCGCCGACGCGCCTCGGCCAGGGCCTCGCCCAGGGTGGCGACGCCGCCGGGTGCCGGGCGCGTGCCCTCGGCGGCGACCGTGATCTCGACCGGGGCGGCGAGGGCGGGGGGGTGAACGGCGCCGACGACCACCGCAAGGACGAGCCGGATCCGTATCACTGGGCTTCCCTCATGACTCGGACCGTCGGTGCGGCGGCGTTACCGGAGCGACCATCGAGGACGGCGTACGCGAGCGCATCTCGCACGAGCCCGTGCGGACCTTGACCTCGAAAACGCCAGCGCGCCAGGAGCTGACCCGGGCGGGGCGGCCTTCGCGTCGCGCGAACCGGCGACGGTCCTGGCGTCGTCCCGTGGCTTGCATCTCCATCGAAGTCGGTGGCGGGGCGGCGTGCGGTAGGAGCGGATCGATCCTCGTGTACGCCGCTCATTCGTCGGCCGCGGCGCGAGCGCGGCGGACGATGTCGGCGATGAACGCCCCCTTCGCGGCCGTGTAGCGGTCACCGTCGTAGGGATGTGCCACGGCCAGCCGCATCTTCAATCTCTCGTAGTCTCGTGCAGCCTCGTCATGGATCCGCAGGTAATCCCTGAAGGTGATGCGCCGGGCGTGGGCCTCGTTCCCCGCCGCGAAGACGTAGACGCGACGGGGCGGTACGGCGGTACCGTGCAGGAAGGCCCACATCCCGTCGCCGTAACGGTTTCCGCGGGATTCGTAGCCTGCGGCAACGAGCGCGGCACAGGCCGCGGAGATGTCGTGTCCTCCCCGCAGAGTCACGCCGATATCGAGAAGCGGCTTCGCCGACAGCCGGGGGACGGCCGTACTGCCGACGTGATCGACCGCGATCACGCAGGGACCGAGGAGTGACCGAAGCTCGGCCGCACAGGCCTCGAAGTGACGAGGCCACGCCGCGTCATAGGGCACGATTTCCACCAGGGTCGGCACGCAGAGCCTCCATCATCGGCACGATCCCCGCCATCCGCAGCGAGGCGCCCTCGGCCCGCCCAAACGGACGCCGGGCACAGCCAGCGATCAGCAGGCCGATGGACGATGGCTGATCAATCGCCCGCCCGTCCCGTCGAGGATAGCCTGCGAGCCGACCAGAACGCTCTGCGGGTCGTAACCATGGCCCAGCGGCAGGCCGCCCAGGACGGGAACGTCGAGCGTCGACAGGTGGTATCCGAGCACGTCGACGATGCCGTAGCCGTTCGAGGTCGCAAAGCCGGTGAACTGGCCGAGCGCCACCCCGGCCATCCCCGCCAAGTGCCCGGCCTTGCGCAGCATCGTCAGTTGCCGGTCGACCTGACCGAGACCCGTCCCGACCGCTTCCAGGAGCAGGATGGCGCCCTTCAGCGACGGAAGTGCCCAGCCCGCCGATGTCGCGACGGCATCGAGGTTGCCGCCCAGCAGGGGACCGCGCGCGACGCCGGGCCGGGTCAGCGCGGCAGTCGTCTCGTCGGCCCTGGCAGTGACGACGATGTCCCCCTCGCCCATCAGCGCTTCGCGCAGCGCCGGACCGTTCGTCGGGCCATCGTGCCCGAGGAACGCCCCGTGGATACCGGCGAGCCCGACATGCCTGGCGACGGACAGGTGGAGGTTCGTGATCTCGCTGAACCCGACCAGGGGCTTGGGATCGCGCCTCAGGGCCTCGAAGTCCAGCCGGTCCGCGATGCGGTACGCACCCTTGCCGCCGCGCGTCGCCACGACCGCCCGGACCCCTTCGTCCCGGAAGGCATCGTCGAGGTCGGCCAGCCGCGCGTCGTCGGTGCCCGCGAGGTAGCCCATCCGATCGAAGACATGCCGACCCAGATCGACCACGAGACCCCAGGACCGCAGGGTCGCGGCGCAGGCGAGGACGCTGTCCCGGTCGGGCGGGCTCGCCGGGGAGACGAGCCGGACCCTGTCGCCCGGCTCGAGGAACGGCGTTCTCATGAAACGCTCCGTCGGCCCGTCCGTCCGGGCAGGAGAGGGTGCGGGACCGGCGGCCTTCTCTCAGGGGCGGCTTCCGTCTCAACCGTCCCTTTCGCGAGCCGCGCGGGACGCGTCGAGGTCTCCGTCCCCTACTCCCCCGGCTGGGCGTCCGTCACGACGAGGCGCAGGCGGCGGTTGGTGCCGAGGCCGCGCATCGCCCGGTCGATGGCCGAGAAGCGGCTGCGGCGGGCGCTGGCGGCGAGGAGGAGCGCGGGGAGACGCTCGTCGGCGATCAGGCGCTCGGTCGTCACGTCACTGCCGACGAGGCCGAGATCGACCACCACGAGGTCGGCACCGCTGCCGAGCAGCAGGTCGGGCAGGCGCGCGGCCAGCCCCCGCGGCAGGCCCTCGGCGCGGGGCAGCACATTGAGGCCGGACGACAGGGTCACGAGGGCGTCGGCCAGCGGCGTCCCGTCGCGCAGGGTCGCAGCGAGGTCGCGGTGCGGGGTCGCGGCGAGGTCGCGGGTGAGCGTTCCCTTCGGGTCGGCATCGACCAGGATCACCCGCTCGCGGTCGGCCGCGGCCGAGAGCGCGAGGGAGCGGGCGAGGAGCGACTTGCCGGCCCGGTCGTCCGCCGCGCTGACGAGGACGACGAGCGGCGCCTGCCCGGGAAAGGCGGCGCCGAGGCGGTGGCGCAGGCGCGCGACCGCCACCTCGTAGCGCCCGTCGCCGCGCGTGGTGCCGATCTCGCCGTGGAGCGCCGCCGGGGCCGCGAGGGACCACGGCGCCCGCGGCACGGCGTCCAGCGCCTGGCGGCCGAGATGGCCTTCGAGGCGGCGGCGCGAGCGGACGCGGCCGGCGAGCAGCTCGAGGGCGAGGCTGCCGATAAGGCCGACGCCGAGCCCGGCCACCAGGGCGGCGACGAACACCACCGGGGTCGGCGGGCCGATGCGCTTCTCCGGCGGCGAGGCCGGCGAGATGATCCGGGAGGCCGAGGTGTCGAGGCGCTGCTGCTCCTGCAGCTCGCGGGCGCGGACCAGGAACGACTCGTAGATCGTCCGGTTCGCCTCGACCTGGCGCTCGAGCTCGCGCAGCTGCACGAACTCGTTGCCGACCTTCAGGGCGTCGGCCTTGCGCCGCTCGAGGGTGTCGGCGAGCGTGCGGGCGCTCGACAGCGCCGCCTGGTAGTCGTTGCGGCTGGCCGCCGCGATCCGGCGGGTCTCCGCCGCGATCGTGTCGCGCAGGGCCTTCTCCTGGATCAGGGCGGCCTGGTAGGTCGGGTGGCGCCGCCCCAGCGTCTCCTCGGCGTCGGCGCGCAGGCGCTCGGCCGCGGCGAGCTGGCCGCGCAGGCTCGTGATGGTGGGGTTCTGGACGATCTCGTTGACCGAGTCGGACGGCCCGCCGGCGAGCACCCCGTCGATCTGGCGCAGGCGGGCGCCGGCATCGAGGGCCTTGGCGCGGGCGGCGCCGAGCTGGTCGCTGAGCTGGGTCAGCTGCTGCTCGCTCACCAGCTGCGCGCGGGTGCCGACGATGTTGTGCTTGGCCCGGAAGGCCTGCGCCTTGTCCTCGGCCTTGCGCAGGGCGTCGCGCA
This sequence comes from Methylobacterium sp. ap11, assembly GCF_900110515.1. Classification (NCBI taxonomy): domain Bacteria; kingdom Pseudomonadati; phylum Pseudomonadota; class Alphaproteobacteria; order Hyphomicrobiales; family Methylobacteriaceae; genus Methylobacterium; species Methylobacterium sp. ap11. Next base: position 12,015 of record NZ_FOEB01000003.1, read on the forward strand.
GCTCGGCCAGTCGGCCCTCGATCGCCTCGCCGGCCTTCCGGGTCGTGTCGGAGCGGGTGGCGGCGTCGCGGGCCAGGTAGGTCTCGGCCACCCCGCGGGCGAGGCGGGCGGCCTTCTCGCGGTCCTCGGAGGTGACGCCGAGCTCGAGGACGAAGCTGCGCTCGAGGCGCCGCGCCCCGACCCGATCGCGCAGGGCCCGCAGCGCCTTGAGCCGCGGATCGGCCGGCGGCTCGGCGCGGCCGGTGAGGCGCTGGATCTCGGCCCGGATCGCGCCGAGCAGGCTGTCGCGGCCAAGGAACTCGGGGTCGCCCGCGAGGTCGAACCGGTCGACCACCCGGCCGAGCACGTCGTCGGAGGTGAGCACCCGCAGCTGGCTGTCGACGAGGAGCAGGCTCGCGTCGCTCGCCGGGTCCGGGGTGGTGAGCCCGTCCTTGACCACCTGAAGCCCGCGCGGGTCGATCAGGATCTGGGTCGAGGCGGTGAATTGCGGCGGGTTGAACGTCGTCCAGGCCGCGGCGACGGCCAGGAACAGCAGGACGGGCAGCAGCACCGTGAGCCAGCGCTGGCGGACCGAGCGCAGGATCTCCCGCGGATCGAGGAACCAGGGCTCGCGCCCCTCATCCCCCCGCGGGGCCGCACCGATCAGCAGCCCGTTTCGGACATTCTCGACCATGGTCATGCTGCGTCCAAGGCTTGTCGTTGCGGGTCGGAACCGTCCCGTTCCGGGACGACCGGACCGAACGACGTTCCGTCTGCCCCCGATGCTTCAAGCCGCGGGCCAAGCGGCGTCGGCCCCGCGCAGGGCCGGGACGGACCCGGCCGCGATCGCCGCGGCCTGATCAGAGGCGAGCGCCTCGGCCTCGGCCTCGCGCCGGGCCGCCCGCGCGTAGGCGAGCACCGCCACGTAGGCGAGCACGTTGACGTTCCAGTCCTGGTACAGGCCGGGCGTCGTCATGCCGTTGAGGGCCAGCATCAGGATCAGGCAGGCGACGAGGCGGCGGGTGCCGCGGTCGGCCCGGGCGGCGAAGCGGATCGGCTCGACCAGGCACAGGACGGCGAAGGACAGGCCGACGATGCCGGTCCCGGCCCAGGCGCTCAGGAACATGTTGTGCGAGCTCGTGATGAACACCGCCTCGCGGCCGAGTTCGTCGGCGAGCCCGGTGGTGGGGATCAGGAGCTGCACGAAGCGGTCGGCCGCCGAGAAGCCGGAGCCGAGCAGGCGGTCCTGCGTCGCCGCGATGAAGACCGGCCAGAACTGGCCCCGGCCGGTGGCGTTGGCGAGCTCGACCCGGGGCTTCTGGAGGATGACCGAGAGGAGGTCGAGCAGGGCCGGGAAGGTCGACAGGCCGACCATCAGGAACAGGAACACCGCGGTCGCCGCGACCGCCAGGACGACGCCGGCGACGCGCACGCCCGGGCGGCGCGAGGCGATCATCAGGGCCGGCGCGACCGCCGCGAGCGCGCCGGTCGAGGCCGCCGACCCGGCGATGACGAACCCGGCGGCGGCCAGCACGAGGTAGCGGCCGCGCCGCGGGTTGGGCGGCCCGAACACCACCGCGAAGCCGAGGGCCGCGCAGACGAGCGGCATCATGTTGTTCTTGGCCGAGGAGAACACGATGCCGGAAGCGAAGCTCGTCAGGATCTCCGGCGTCACGAAGACGAGCCAGGCCAGCGTCACGATCGCCAGGAGGTCGGCGAGCCGGCGCCGGATGTCGGGCCGGTCGAAGATCAGGATCAGCGCGAGGGTGAAGACCGCCAGCTCCGCCGTCCGGTACAGGGTGTAGGTCGGCACGATCGACCACGCCGCGCTCAGGCCGTCCATGCCGATCATCAGGGTGAACGGCAGGTAGGGCATCGCGAAGGGCAGGAGCAGGATGCGCCGGTCGGCGGCGATCTTGGCCGCGAGGTAGAGCGCGGTGAGGCCGGTGAGCACGATGGTGACGACGTTCGAGGCCGTCAGCCCCTGCTCCAGCACGGCGTTGCCGTCCTCGCGCGGGACCGTGAAGACCAGCGGCATGAACGCGAACACGGTCACCAGGGCGAGCGGCCAGAACACCGGCGCGCCGCCCGAGGGCGGGCGGGTCTCGAGGCGGCGGCGCAGGACCGGGTAGGCGACCGCAAACCAGGTCGCGACCCCGACGGCGATCAGGACGTTCAGCATCGCTCGGAAGTCTCCGCCCGGGGAAGCGCGCCGCGGCCGAGGGCGACGACGAGCGCCAGCAGGGAGGCGCCGTGGGCGATCGCCACGACCGCCGCCGCCCCGGCGGCGCCGTAGCGGCCGATCAGCGGATGGATCAGCGCCAGCGACACCACGAAGCTGACCGCGAAGGCGCGGAAGATCACGTCGGTGCGGCGACGGGCGCGGAAGATCTGGGCCGCCATGTCCCGCAGGAAGGTGAAGGCGACGCCGAGGGCGAGCCAGCGCAGGCAGGACGCGTAGGGGGCGTAGGGGGCGCCGAAGACGAGGCGCAGCCACAGGTCCGCCGGGGCCGCCACCACGCCGAGCAGGACGGCGACCGGCAGGCCGAGGCGGCGCGTGACGCCGAGGAGGTAGGCGCGCAAGGCCGGCTCGCCGCCGGCCTCGTAGGCGCGACTCGCGCCCGTCGGCACCACGTTCTCGGTCGCGGCGAGCATCAGCGACACGATGCCGACGAGGTACTGGGCCGCCCGCAAGCCCCCCAGGGCTTCGTCGCCCAGCGCGGCACCGGCCAGGATCCAGACCAGCTGCTCCTGCCCGAAGGTGACGAGGACCACCGGCAGGAACCAGCGCGCCATCTGCCAGTGCCGCCGGGCGGCGAGGGCAAGACGGCGCCGGCCGGGATCGGCGGCCCGGGCGAGGAGCGCCGGCAGCGTCGTCAGGAACGCCGTGAGCGCCAGGATCTCGATCAGCCGCGCCGCATCGAGGGGAATGCCGGCGGCCCACAGGGCCGCGACGCCGAGCGGGAACGCGGCCGCCCGGGCGAGGTCCATGACGAGGGCGCGGCCGCCGCCCTCGTAGGCGAAGAGCAGCCGGCGCGCGGTGAGCTGCAGGTTCTGGGCCAGGGTGAGCGCGCCGGCGGCCGTCACGAGGTCGATCGGGACCGCCTCGCCGCGGGCCTGGAAATACAGGGCGAGCGCCCCGGCGACGGCGAGGGCGAGGCCCGCGGCCAGCACCAGCGCGCCGGCGCTGACGGCGGCGGCGTAGCGTCCCGGGTCGCGAACGGAGCCCGCGAGGGTCATCAGCGGCGCCGTGACGAGGGCGTTGTGGAGCCCCTGGGCGAAGCCCGCGACGATGAGCACGAGGGCGAAGCGCCCGAACCCCTCCATGTCGATCAGGCGGGCGGCGGCGATGCCGGCGACGAAACCGAAGCCGCTCACCGCGCCCTGGTCGAGGAGCGAGAGCAGCGCCGGCCCGCGCAGGCGGGCAAGGAGGGCGGAGGCCAGGGTCACCGGGCGAGCACCGCCCCGGCCGCCGCCGTCACGAGGCGGCTGCGCCCGTAGAGCCAGAGCGGCCCGCTCGACGCGACGGTGCGGGTGAGCCCGCGCTTGAAGTCGTAGACGCCGCGGTTGCCCGCCGGGTCGATGCCGCCGAAATCGAACACCCGGCAGCCCTCCTCGGCCCCGCGGCGCAGGAAGCTCCACACCGCCAGGAAGGCGGCGGCGTTCGCCTTGGCCCGCTCGGTGGAAGCGGTGAAGAAGTCGGTGAAGCGGTCGCGACTCAGATGGGCGATGCGCACGAGGCAGATCTCCCCGTCCTCCCGGATCTCCAGGATGACGTGGCGCGGGTCGTTCGCCGCGAGATCGCGGTAGGCCGCGGCGTCGAAGTCGTTCGAGAAGCCCTTGCGGGTCTTCAGGGCCGCGTACATCGCCGTGAAGGCGTCGAAGGCGGCGAGCCGCTCGGCCGGGTCGTCGAGGAAGCGCACCGACAGGGCGGGGTTGCGCTCGGCCTTGCGCAGGGCCTTGCGCCAGCGCTGCTCCATCTCGGCCTGCACCGTGTCGAGGCCTCGGGTGAGGTCGACCTCCAGGGTGTGCCGGCCGGCGGTCGTCACCGGCTTGAACCCGGCCGCCAGGAGGCCGAGCACGGCGCCCGGGCTCTCGGCCCGGGCGAAATCCACCACCAAGAGGTCGAGCGGCCCGAGGGCGAGGTGGGCGAGGAGCGCCCGCACCACCGCCTCGCCCTGGCGCTCGCCCTTGTCGGTGAGGAGCGGCCCGCCCTGGATGTAGGCCTGCCGCGCCGGGCCGCGCCGCCTGAGCTGCACCTGCGCCAGCCCGAGGAGGTCGCCCGATTCGTCGACGACCTGGAGCCGGGCGACCTCCGCGCCGCGCCGCGCCTTGTAGGTCCCCCAGCCCGACGCGGCGAAGATGCCGCCGCGGGCCTGCGCCCACACGGCGGCGTCCCAGGCCGGCACATCGGCCGCGGGGAGGACCCGCAATCCGCTCTCGCGTTCCGTTCCGGTCATGGAAACCCCGTGCCAGGATGCGACAGACATCGTCGTCATGCCCGGCGTGACGCAAGCGGCGCACCGCCCGATGGCCGCGCACGGTTTCGTTAGGCTTGATCCCCGAAAGATCGGCGGGGACCGCGCCGTGAAGGCGGCGAACGGGCGAACCCTACGTTGTTCTTTCGTCTTGCTCCGGCGCCGGATCGATCACATCCTCGTCAGGTAGGGCCTTCGCAACGGCGGGTGAGATGCTGCAACCGTTCAAGACCCTCGCCCGCGACCATCCGGTGGTCCGCGCCGTGCTGCTGCGGGCACTCGCGCGCCTCCGCCGGCTCGCCCACGCGCCGCCGGGCCTCTACACCCTGTGCTACCACCGCGTGCCGGAGCGCCACCGGGCGGGCTTTTCGGCGCAGATCGGCTACCTGCAGCGGCACGGCCGCTTCGTCGGGGCCGACGAGGCGGTGACGCTGCTCGAGACCGGCACGGCGACGGCCGGGCGGCACTTCCTCGTCACCTTCGACGACGGCTACGCCGATACGGTCGAGGTGGCGCTGCCGGTGCTGAGGGCGGCCGGCGTGCCGGCGATCCTGTTCCTCGTCTCCGACTGGCTCGACGCCCCGCCGGCGAACCCGCCCGGCCCCTACGCCGACCGGGCGATGGTGGCGGCCTGGCTCGCGGCCGGCATGGCGGTCGGCTCGCACAGCTGCAGCCACGCCCGCATCGCCACCCTGGGGGATGCGGCGGCCGGGCGCGAGATCGCCGGCTCGCGCGAGGTCCTGGCGGCGGCGACGGGCGTGCCGATCCGGCACTTCGCCTGCCCCTGGGGGGTCGCGGCGCGCGACTACCGGCCGGGCCGCGATCCGGACCTGGCGCGGGCCTCCGGCTACGCCACCTTCTTCACCACCCGCCGCGGCGTCGCCACCGGCGCCCGCGACCTCCCGGCGCTGCCGCGCCACGTCCTCGAACCGGAATGGCCGTTGCACGAGATCGACGCCCTGCTGGGAGCCCGCCTTGCCCGGCGCTGAGCGGCCGAGCGCCGACGTATCCGGCCCCGTCTTGCCCGGCCCCGTCTTGCCGGCAACAAGCCGGCCGGTCGTCGTGGTGACCGGGGCCCTCGCGCCCTACACCCAGGTGCTCTACCGGGCGCTCGCCGCCGCCCTCGACGCGCCGCTCACCGTCCTCGCCTGCGCGGCGCGGGAGCCGGCGCGCCAGTGGCAGCTCGCCGCCGCCGACGGCTACGGCTTCTCGGTGCTGCCGGGCCTGCGCTGGCACCGGGACGCGGTGCGCAACCTCTACGTCAATCCGGGCGTCGTCCCGCGCCTCGCGGCCCTGCGGCCGGCGGCGGTGATCCTCAACGACTTCTCGCCCACCATGGCGATGGCGGCCCTCGCCGCCCGCGCCCTGCGCGTCCCCTACGGCATCCGCACCGACGGGGTGCCGGAGACCGATCCTGGCACGCGCTCGCCGGCCCACCGGGCCCTGCGGCGGGCGATCGTCCCGGGGGCGGCCTTCGGCCTCGCGCCGAGCGAGGGCAGCCGGACGCTGCTCGCCTCCTACGGGCTCGCGCCGGAGCGGATCTTCCGCGCGCCGCTCTTCCCGGCCTGGGAGGCGGCGGCCGCCCTGCCCGACCCCGAGACCCGGCCCTACGACGTCCTGTTCTGCGGCATCCTCAACGAGGAAGTGAAGGGCGCGCGCTTCTTCACCGACGTGATGCGGGCCTGCGCCGCCGCCGGGCGCCCCTTGCGGATGCGGGTCGCCGGCGACGGACCGCTGCGCGAGGAGATGGCGGCGCGACTGAGGGAGGCCGGCATCGCGGCCCGGTTCGACGGCTACCTCGCCCAAGACGCGCTGGCGGAGGCCCACGCCTCGGCCCGGCTCCTGCTCTTCCCGAGCCGCGGCGACGTCTGGGGCATCGTGGTCAACGAGGCGCTGCAGAGCGGCACGGCGGTCCTGGCCTCGCCGCATTCGGGCGCCGCCCGCGAATGGCTCGCGGCACGGGAATGCGGCGTGGTGCGGGCGCTCGCGGTCGAGGACTGGGCGCACGAGACCCTGGCGCTCCTCGACGACCCCGGCCGGCGCGCCCGGCTGCGGCAGGCGGCGGCGCGCACGATGCCGGACTTCTCCCTCGCCCGCGCGGTCGAGGGCTACCGGACCGCCCTCGCGTCCCTGCGGTGAGGGGTGCCGTCAGGGACGGTCGAGGCCGGCGGCGGCGAGGAGCGCCTCGTCGAGGCCGTCGCCGCCCGCCGACAGCGCCTCGCGCAGGGCGTCCTCGTCGGCATAGACCATCACGTCGCAGGCCTGCCCGCGCCCGGGGCCGAGATGCAGGCAGGTGCGGATGACGAAGCGGTCGTCGGGCGTGCGGTACAGCGTCTGGATCACCGGCAGGGCCTCGCCGGGCGGGCTCGCCGCCCGGCCGATCGGCACGGCGAACAGGCTGACCGGATCGGTCAGGCCCGTCGGCGGCGGGGGCCCGGGGCGACCGGGCGCGGAGGGGTGGGGCATCGGCATCCTTGAGGGTCTCGGCGCTCCGGCAATGCGGTCGAGTATTGTCGGCGGTCCCGGCCTCCCGTCACCGCTGGCGCACCCCGGCCCGGCAGCTCGGGGGGCTGCCGGCACCGACGGGGCGGCCCGATGACGCGGCGGGCACTGCGCCATGACAGCACGGACCGGTCTCCGGCGCATCTGCAATTCACGGCTCGACTGGTCCGCGCGCCCGGTTGTCACGGTTAAAGTGATGACCGGAGCGTTTCCGGAACCGGAGACTGGACCGGTATTACGTCTCGGCCGGGCCGTCCAGCGGGGCGATCGGCTCGTCCTTGATCTGGTCGATGGCGAGCGCCGTGCGCACCGTGCGGACGTTGGGCAGGCCGGTGAGATGGCCGACGAGCTGCTGGAAGGCGCCGAGGTTCGGCGCGACGCACTTGAGCAAGAAGTCGGTCTCGCCCGAGAGCGTCCAGCATTCCCGCACCATCGGCCAGCCGCGCATCTCGGCCGCGAAGGCGGCGAGCTCCGCCTGGCCCTGGGCCGCGAGCTGCACCATGGCGAAGCACACGACCTCGTAGCCCAGCGCCTTCGGCTCGAGGAGCGCGCGGTAGCCGCGGATGATCCCGGCCTCCTCCAGCGCCCGGACCCGCCGCAGGCAGGGCGGCGCCGATAGGCCGACGCGCCGGGCCAGCTCGACGTTGGTGATCGAGCCGTCGGCCTGCAGTTCCCGGAGGATCGCCCAATCGATGGCGTCGAGGCGGGCGGGCAAGGGGGCGATCACGATCCTGGCGGGTGGACACGGGCGAGCGCCGGCGCGACGGGCCGGACGGGCGGATAAGCGGGCGCGCGACGGCGCGAGGGGTCCGACGGGCCGCACCAGGCGGGCCGCATGAGTAGCCGGCCGGAGGGGCCGGCACAAGGTGACGCGCCGGCACCGCCCCGCACCCGGGTTCCGCTCTTCTGGGGGGCTGGCGGCACGGCGCGGGCGGGTCAAGGTAGGCGGCCGGGAAGCGCCGGCCCCGCCCGCCCTTCGACCCGACCGGACCCCATGCACGCCGCGCCCGCCCCGTCCGACGCGCCCCTCCCGTCCGCGAAAGCCCAGCCGCTGCCGGAGGTTCTGGCGCGCCTCGACCGGCTGACCGACTGGGAGAAGCGGCCGCGCGGCGGGATGCGGGTCGGCCTCGCGCCGATGCGCGACCTGCTGGTCCGCCTCGGCGCGCCGCAGAGCCGCCTGCGGGTGGTCCATGTCGGCGGCACCAAGGGCAAGGGCTCGGTCGGCGCCCTGATCGAGGCCGGGTTGCGGCGGGCGGGCCTGCGGACCGGGCGCTACGCCTCGCCCCACGTCGAATCCATCACCGAGCGGGTCTGCCTCGACGGCCGCCTGGTGGCGGAGGCGGTCCTCGCCCGGGCGCTCTCCCGCGCGCTCGACGCCCACGAGGCGGCGCGGCGCGATGACGGGCCCGGCGGCGACGCGACCTGGTTCGACGTTTTGACCGCCGCCGCCCTCCTGGTCTTCGGCGAGGCGGGACTCGACTGGGCGGTGATCGAGGTCGGGCTCGGCGGGCGGCTCGATTCGACCAACGCGGTCGACGGCGAGGTCGCGGTGATCACCAATATCGGCCTCGAGCACACCGAGATCCTCGGCCACACCCGGGCCGCCATCGCCGCCGAGAAGGCCGGGATCCTGAAGGCCGGGGCGGCGCTCGTCACCACGCTGGCGCCCGGGGACGAGGCCGGCGCCGTCGCGGCGGCCCGCGCCGCCGCCCTCGGCTGCCCGGTGCTGCGCCCGGTCCTCGCCCCCGATGCCTCGATCGCCGAGGAGAACGCGGCGCTCGCCGGCCTCGTCCTCGACCGGCTCGGCGCACGGGGCGTGCGCGGACCCGGCGGCATCCCCGTGGGCGCCGCCCTCCTCGACGGCGCCACCCGGGCGGCGGCCCGCCTCTCCGGGCGGCTCGAGCGGCGCACGGTCTCGACCGCGGCCGGCCCGGTGCCGGTGGTGCTCGACGGCGCCCACGTCCCGTTCAACCTCGCGGCGGTCCTGCGCGACCTCGCCCGCGCCGGCGACCTGCCCGGCCCGTGCTGCGCGCTCGTCGCGATGGCGGGGGACAAGGATGCGGCGGGTTTCCTCGCGGTGCTGGCCGGGTCCGCCGGGGCGATCGTCTGCACCGAGATGCCCGAGCGCCGCGGCCATGCCGCCGAGGCGCTGCGGCGTCTCGCCACCGACGCAGGCACCGCCGCCGCCGCGGTGGCATCGCCGGAGGCGGCGCTCGCCCGCGCCGCGGACCTCGCCGCGGCGCGCGGGGGCTGGCTGCTCGTCACCGGCTCGCTCCACCTCGTCGGGGCGTTGCGGGGGGCGACGCAGGCCGAGGCGCATGATCGGGGCCGGTCCCCCTGACCGGAGCCGTGATCACGGGCGACCGGTGAGACCGATCCGCTGCGTCACGTCCGCGGCAGCGGGCCGCCCCTCGCTGTCACCTCCGCGCCGTGCCGCCTGGCGAGGACCGTGACGACCTGGGCCAGAACGTAGGAATCCCGATCCAGCATCACGATGGGAATGCAGAGGGTGTCGGGGCGCCTGTGCCAGGCGTTGATCGTCGTTCCGGCCCGGAACGGATTGTGCCGCACCCGGATCGGGGCACGCAGCGTCAGATGAAGATGGGCCAGGAAATTCGGGGTGTACACGACGCCGACCCGGGACACCGTCGCCCACGGGATCGTCGCGCCGGCCCGCCGATCCTCGATGTTCCGCGACCGGACGATCAGGACGGGCTCCGTCCGGAAGGCGTCCCGCAGACAGATCCAGCCCTGAGGCAGTCCCTGGACGCCGAGGAGCAAACCGACGGGGAGGCAGCCCACCACGACGACCCAGGGCACCCACTCCGATGGGTGTGTCGCGACCAGCAAGAGCGCAATGGCGACCATCGCCATGCCGAACACGCCCGAGGCCAGCATGACGAGGCCGCAGAGGTACTGGAGGACCGGGCGAGTGTGGACGTCGAGCGGCAGATCCACCGGGATGGGAGGAATCGCGTAGGTCCGGCCGAAGCTCGGCAAGCCCGGCACCCGAACCGTTTCCGTGTCCGTCGTCGTGTCCTGCAGCATGGCAACGACGATACGACGAGGGATGCCGTCCGACCATGCGAACGAGACGCGGCCGGGGCGGATTTTCACGTCCGCCGATGCCGGAAGACGCCGCCGGCACGGGCGGTCCGACGAGGGCGGTCTTCGGCCTACCGCAGGAACGCCAGCGCCAGCGGCACCAGCACGGCGGTCAGGAAGGCGTTGAGCCCCATGGCGATGCCCGCGAAGGTGCCGGCGACCTCGCTGACCTGGAAGGCGCGGGCGGTGCCGATGCCGTGGGCGGCGAGCCCCGCGGCGAAGCCGCGGGCGCGGTAGTCGGTGACGCCGAGGCGGTCGAGGAGCGGGGTCACCAGGATGGCGCCGAGAATGCCGGTGAGGATCACCAGGACGGCGGTCAGCGTCGGGTCGCCGCCGAGCGCCGAGGTGATGCCCATGGCGACGCTGGCGGTGACGGATTTGGGCGCCAGCGCGATCAGGATCGGGTCGGGCACGCCGAGCAGCTTCGCCGTGCCGATGCCGGTGACGAGCGCGACCGTGGAGCCGACGACGAGAGCCGCCAGCATCGGCACCAGCACCCGGGTCACGGTCTTGCGGTGCTCGTAGAGCGGGATCGCCAGCGCCACCGTGGCGGGCCCGAGGAGGAAGTGCACGAACTGCGCGCCCTCGAAATACACCGCGTAGGGCGTGCGGGTGACGATCAGCACGAGGCCGACCATCCAGATCGCGTGCAGGACCGGGTTCGCCAGCGGATGGCGGCCGGTGGCGGCGGAGACCCGGTCGGCGACGACGTAGGCGGTCAGCGTCACGGTCAGCCACAGCAGCGGCGTGCGCGACAGGAACACCCAGAGGGCGAAATCCCCGGTCATCGCCCGGTCCTCTTGGCGACGTACGAGAAGGTCAGAACGGTGGCGACGAGGGCGAGCGCCGTCGAGACCACCAGGGCGGCGGCGAGCGCGAGGCCGTGGGCGGCGAGCACGTCGAGCCGGCCGATCACGCCGGCGCCGGCCGGCACGAAGAGCAGCGAGAGATGGGCGAGGAGCCCCTTGCCGGTGCGCTCCAGCGTGCCGTCGACCAGGGGGGCGGGCAGCCCTCCGGGGCGGCGGTCGCGCAGGACCAGCACCCCGAGGAGCAGCGCCATGCCGACGACCGGCCCCGGCACCGGCAGCGAAAGCGCCCGGGCCAGGATCTCGCCGACGAGCTGGCAGAGCAGCAGGAGGGTGAGGCTGAGGATCATGCCGCCGCCCGGGACGGGCCGGATAGCCAGTGGTCGAGGAAGGCGTCGAGCCAGGCGACCACGCGGCCGTCATGCATGAACCGGCCCTCGATCTGGCGCGCCCGGTCCTGCGCGCCGGGCAGGCGCAGGCGCTCGGCGGCGCGCACGGTCCAGCGGCAGATCATGGCGTGGGTCACCTCGGGGTGGAACTGGAGCCCGAAGGCCGCCGGCCCGACCCGGATCGCCTGGGTGGGAAAATCGTCGCCGGTGGCGAGCGTGTCGGCCCCGGCCGGGCAGGAGAACCCCTCCCGGTGCCAGTGGTAGACGTGGGACGGCCAGGGCTGGCCGATCTCGCCGGCGAAGTCCCGCCCGGCCTCGGTCGGCAGCAGCGGGTAGTAGCCGATCTCGGCCCGGCCCTCCGGGTGGGCGCGGACCGGGGCGCCGAGGCACTTCGCCAGCATCTGCGCGCCGAGGCAGAGCCCGAGGAACGGGCGCTGCTCGCGCAGCGGCACCCGGATCCAGTCGATCTCGCGGCGCACGAAGTCGTCGCCGTCGTTGGCGCTCATCGGCCCGCCGAAGATCACCGCGCCGGCATGGTCTGCCAGCGTCTCCGGCAGCGGGTCGCCGAAGCGCGGGCGGCGGATGTCGAGGGGGTGGCCGCGCTCCTGAAACAGCCGGCCGAGGCGGCCGGGGGTCGATTGCTCCTGGTGGAGGATGAGCAGCACGGGTTTCGCCCCGGCCTCCGGCGTCGCGACGGACCGCGCCATCACCGGGCCGGCACCTGCTGGGTCGGCAGGCCCGCCAGGGCGACCGCCCGGGTGGCGGTGATCGCCGCGTCGTCGAAGCCGAGGAGCTGGCCGACGCGCCAGACGAGGTCGTCCTCGAATTCGTGGACCTGCCCGTCGGCGGCGGCGACCGCCCAGGCGAGGCCGAGAAGCCCGCGCCGCTCCTCCTCCGGCAGGTCGCGGCCGATCATCTCGACGAGCTCGGCGACGTCGCGGGTCTCGTCGTCGAAGCTGATCGCGCGCTCTATCAGGGCCTTCGCCTGCGCCTCGGACGGGGCGAAGCGGTGGGTCAGGAGACGAGCCAGCCGGTCGCGCTCGACCGCCGCCAGCGTCCCGTCGACCCGCGCGACGTGGACGAGGAGCGCCGCGGCGGCGAGGTGCTGCTCGGCCTCGGCATCGAGCGGCAGGGCGGGCGCGCCGAACATCTCGGCGGCATAGGCGCGAAGGCGGGCGATCAGAGGCATTGGGGGGATTGGGTTTTTCCGGCTCGTCCCATCGTCCGGATTCGGCGGCCCAGCGTCAAGCGCCGTTGCGTGCCGGCACCGCCCCGGAGCCCTGCACGGGCAGCAAGTCCGCCCCGGTGTCGCCCGGAAACCACCCCCGCGGCCGCAGGCGCCGCGCGCCGTCCCGAGCCGCCTTGCCAACCCGACCGCCCCCGGCTATGAGAGCGCCACCGAACGCCGCATCGCCGGCCCGGTCGGCGCCGCAATAGCTCAGCTGGTAGAGCACCTCATTCGTAATGAGGGGGTCGGGGGTTCGAATCCCTCTTGCGGCACCACTTTTCTCCCTCAAATTTAGCGTCTTCAGCCGTCAGCGAGGCGGCAGGGGTCTACCGGCGTTTTGCGCTGGCAAGCACCTGGTACGCGGTCGTGATCGATACTGCAGGCGAGACGGGAAACGCCCGCTTGCAGAGGCGGCGGCCGGCCCCTTCCAGAGCTGAGCCAGTCTACACGCAATCCATACCGCTATCGCCGTGGCACGCGGCCAATTTCGGCACGGCGTCGGCCTCGACCTGAGGGAGCACGCCGGACGCGGGCCTCCTTCGCACGAGCATCGAGCGCTTCCTTGCGGACCAGTCCTTCGCGGCACGCGCCGAGGCGGTGGCCGCTGAATCCCGGGCCGTGGGGCGGCCGCGATCTTCGCAGTCGGCGACGGGCTGGCCGACTGGCGATGGAGTACGGCGGCGGGCGACGGAGCGCGGGCGGCATCGGCAAGGGACCCGGCATGCCGCCGGGCTCGACGGCTTCGCCGGTGGCGCGCTAGCGTGGCGCCGGCCGGCGCCATCGGCACGAGCGGCGAGGCACGCCGGCTGCGGGGGATGCGCATCGCCGGCCTGAACGGAGAACCCGCGTGATCGTCTGCTTCGGCTCCCTGAACGCCGACCTCATCTTCCGCCTGCCCGAGGTCCCGCGCTCGGGCCAGACCCTGCTGGCCGACGACCTCGCCGTGCAGGCGGGCGGCAAGGGGGCGAACCAGGCGGTGGCGGCGGCGCGCGACGGGGCGGCGGTCGCGATGGTCGGCGCGGTCGGGAGCGACGCCCTGGCCGAGGTGGCCCTGTCGGGCCTGCGCGAGGCCGGCGCCGACACCGCCCGGGTCCGGGCGGTCGCGGCGGCGACGGGCTGCGCCTCGATCTGGATCGACGCGCAGGGCCGCAACCGGATCGTGGTGGCGCTCGGCGCCAACGGGCACACGCGGGCCGACCAGGTCGCGGATGCCGATCTTGCCCGGGCGACGTCGCTGCTCCTGCAGATGGAGGTCGATCCGGCCGAGACGACGGCTTTGCTGCGGCGCGCCCGGGCGCTCGGCCTGCGCAGCATCCTCAACCTCGCCCCGGCCCTGCCGCTCGACCTCGACACGATGCGGCTCGCCGGCCTCCTCGTCGTCAACGAGGACGAGGCGGAGGCGACCGCCGCGCGCCTCGGCTGCGCGCCGGAGGCCGCGGCCCTGCACGCCGCCCTCGGCATCGACGTGGTGCGCACCCTCGGAGAGGCCGGCTCGGAGGCGGCCACGGGCGAGGGCACCTGGCACGTCCCGGCCCGCGCGGTCGAGCCGGTCGACACCACGGCGGCGGGAGATTGCTTCGTCGGCGTGCTCGCCGCGGCCCTCGACCGCGGCGCGCCGTTGCGCGCCGCGATGGAGCGGGCGAGCGTCGCGGCCGCCCTCGCCTGCGGGCGGCGGGGCAGCCAGGCGAGCCTGCCCTGGCGGGAGGAGACCGACCGGGCGCTCGGGGCCTGATCAGGTCGGGCAGCGCGCGGGGTCGGCCTGGACCGGGAAGGCGGTCTCGCGCGCCTTGATCAGCGCCACCACCGTGTCGTTGACCGGGGTCGGCACGCCGCAGCGGCGGCCGAGACGGGGAATCGACCCGTTGATCGCCTCGACCTCGCCGCGGCGCCCGGCCCGGTGGTCGAGCAGCATCGAGGGCCGGGCCGCCGGGATCTTGCCGCCGAGGCGGCGGATGTGCGCGACCGGGTCGCCGACCTGCAGGGCCACGCCCATCGCGGTCGCCACGGCGATCGCCTCCTCGGCGCAGGCCCGCGCCACCTTCCAGGCATCGGGATCGGCCATCACCTCGCCGATGGTGAGGCCGGTCAGCGTCGTGGTGCCCGAGAAGGTGACGTTCATGATCAGCTTCTCCCACACCATCCGGCCGAGATCGTCGAACAGGCTGACCGTGAAGCCGGCCGATTGCCAGATCGCCGCGGAAGCCTCCAGGCGCTCCCGCGAGAGTCCCGCGAAGGCGCCGAAGCGGATCATCTCGAGGCCGTTGTGGTGCGCATGGCCCGGCCCGCGCATCGAGGCGCCGAAGCCCCCGACGACGCCGACGGCGATCCGGTCGGGATCGATGACGGCGGCGGCGACCTCCGGCGAGCCGAGCCCGTTCTGGATCGTCTGCACCACCGTCCCGGGGCCGAGCAGGGGGGCGGCGCTCGCGGCTGCCGCCGCGACGTCGAAGGCCTTCGTCGCGACGATCACGAGGTCGCACGGGCCGATCCCCTCCGGGGTGGTGCCGGCGCTCGCGAGCCGCACCGTGCGGTCCCCGCTCGCGCCCTCGACCCGGAGGCCGTGCGCGCGCATGGCCGCGGCGTGGTCGGCCCAGAGCGTGACCGCGTGGACCTCGTGGCCCGCCGAGGCCATCAGCGCCGCGTAGACCGAGCCCATGGCGCCGCACCCGACGATCGCGACCTTCGCCATCCCGTCCCCTCCCCTGTCGTCGTCCTTCGGGGCGTCGTCCGGTCCGGCGCGCCCGTCTCATTGGAGCACGACCGACGGCCCCGGAGATACCCGCCCGCGCGGGCATGCACGGCCTTGCCATTCGCGCCCGCCGTCGTATCAGGGCGTAGGATGTTTTGGTGCGTTCGTCATACCAGGGGCCCGATGTCGAAGCCGGCGATCCTCGTCAAGGTCCGTGCCGCGCTGCTGGCCCTCGCCGCCCTGCACGCCGGCCCGGCCGGCGCCCAGCAGCTCGCCACGGCCTGGCCGAGCAACGTCGGGCCGCTCAACCCCCACCTCTACGCACCCAACCAGATGTTCGCCCAGGCGAGCGTCTACGAGCCGCTGGTGAAGTACCGGGCCGACGGCACCCTCGAGCCCTGGCTCGCCACCGCCTGGACGATCTCGCCGGACGGGCGGACCTACGATTTCACCCTGCGACCCGGCGTGACCTTCAGCGACGGCACGCCCTTCGACGCGCCGGCCGTGAAGGCGAATTTCGACGCGATCCTCGCCAACCGGGCCCGCCACGCCTGGCTCGACCTCGTCCGGCGGATCGACCGCACCGAGGTCACCGGACCGCTGGCCTTCCGCCTGGTGCTCGACGCCCCGCACGCGCCGACGCTGAACGAACTCTCGCTGCCGCGGCCGTTCCGCTTCGTCTCCCCGGCCGCCATGAAGGCGGGCGGCACCACGGCGGACGGGATCGCGGCGCCGATCGGCACCGGGCCCTGGCGCCTCGTCGAGACCCGGCTCGGCGTCTCGGACACCTTCGCCGCCAACCCGGCCTACTGGGGCGAGAAGCCCAGCTTCGCGCGCCTCGTCGTCAAGGTGATCCCCGATCCCAACACCCGGGCCATCGCCCTGCAGACCGGCGAGATCGACCTGATCACCGGCGCCGCCGGCCTGATTCCCTCGGAAGCCTTCCTGCGCCTGCGCGACCAGGCCCCGGCCTTCTCGGCCGCGCTCTCGCCGCCGTTCGCCACCCGGGTTCTGGCGCTCAACTCGGCCCGCTTCCCGACCGACGACCCGGCCGTTCGCCGCGCGATCAACCGGGCGGTCGACAAGGACACCCTGGTGCGCACCGTCCTCGACGGGCTCGAACCCCGGGCCGACTTCCTGTTCGGGCCGGGCGTCCCCGACGCCGATGCCGGCCTCACCCCCTACGGCTTCGACCGGACGGCGGCGGACACGCTTCTCGACGAGGCCGGCTGGATCCGGGGCCGCGACGGCGCGCGGACGAAGGACGGCCGGCCGCTCGCGGTCGAGCTCGCCTTCGTCGGCACCAACGCCCAGCAGAAGGCCATCGCCGAGGTGGTCCAGGCCGACCTCGCCCGGGTCGGCATCGCGGTGCGGCTCGTCGGCGAGGAGGAGAGCGCGATCCTCGCCCGCCAGAAGGACGGGCGCTTCGGCCTGATCTTCGGCGAGACCTGGGGCCCGCCCTACGACCCGGCCTCCTTCTTGAGCGCGATGCGCGCCCCCTCCCACGCCGACTACCAGGCGCAGAAGGGCCTGCCCGACAAGCCGACGATCGACGCCACCATCACGGCGGCGCTCGCCGCGACCGACCCGGAGGAGCGGCGCCGCCTCTCCGGCCGCGTCCTCGCGGCCCTGCACGAGGCGGCGGTCTACCTGCCGATCTCCTCGGCGGTGGCGATCGAGGTCCACCGCCCGACCGTGACCGGGGTGCGCTTCGGCGCCACCCTCAACGAGATCCCGTTCGCGGCGATGCGCCCGGGACCGGGCCGCTGATGCCGCGCTTCGTCCTCGCCCGCCTCGCCGTGATCCCGCCGATGCTGCTCGGCGTCTCGCTCCTCGTGTTCGTGATGCTGCGGGTCGGGCCGGGCGACCCGGCGCTCGACTACCTGCGCCTGTCGCAGGTGCCGCCGACCGACGCGGCGCTCGCCGATGCCCGATCGATGCTCGGCCTCGACCGCCCCTTCGCGGTCCAGTACCTCGACTGGCTGTGGCGGGCGCTCCAGGGCGATTTCGGCCTCTCCTACGCCACCCGTCGGCCGGTGCTGCCGGAACTCCTAGGCTACCTGCCGGCGACGCTCGAGCTCGCCGGCACGGCGCTCGCCGTCAGCCTCGCGCTCAGCCTGCCGCTCGGCGCCTGGGCGGCGGCGCATCGCGACGGCTGGCAGGACCGGCTGGTGCGGGGGATCGCGGTGCTGGGCGTCTCGCTGCCGAATTTCTGGGTCGCCTTCCTGCTCGTCGTCGCCTTCTCGGTGACGCTCGGCTGGCTGCCGGCGATGGGCCGCGGCGGGGCCGCCCACCTGGTGATGCCGGCGCTCGCCATCTGCCTGATGTCGCTCTCGGTGAATGCCCGGCTGCTGCGGGCGAGCATGCTGGAGGCGGGCCGCGGGCGCCACGTCCTCTACGCCCGCCTGCGCGGCCTCTCCGAGGGCGCGGTGGCCCGTCGGCACGTCTTCCGCAACGCGCTGGTGCCGGTCGTCACCGCCACCGGCATGCATGTCGGCGAACTTCTGGGCGGGGCCCTCGTGGTCGAGACGATCTTCTCCTGGCCCGGCATCGGCCGCTACGCGGTCTCGGCGATCTACGACCGCGACTATCCGGTGATTCAGTGCTTCACCCTGGTGATGACGCTGGTGTTCGTGCTGTGCAACCTCGCGGTCGACCTGGCCTATGCCTGGCTCGACCCGCGCCTGCGCCTCGGGCGGGAGGCCGCGTGAGACCCGTCCCGCTCATCTCCCGCCCGGTCGCGCTCGCCGGCCTCCTCGCGGCGGGCTTCCTGCTCCTGGCGCTGCTCGGACCGGTGATGGCGCCGCACGATCCCCTGGCGGTCGACCTCGCCCACCGCTTCGCGCCTGCGAGCCTCACCCATCCCCTCGGCACCGACCATCTCGGCCGCGACATCCTCTCGCGCCTCGTCGCCGGGGCGCGCACGACGCTGGGCGCGGTGCTGGCGGTGCTGACCCTCGTCGTCGCCCTCGGCCTCGCAGTCGGCGGCCTCGCCGGCATGCTCGGCGGCCGGGTCGACACGGCCCTGATGCGGCTCTGCGACGTCTTCCTCACCGTGCCGACCTTCGTGCTGGCGCTGTTCATGATCGGGGCGCTCGGCACCGGGCTCGCCAACGTGGTGGCGGCGATCGCGCTGTCGCACTGGGCCTGGTACGCGCGGATCGTGCGCGGCCTCGTCCTGGAGCTGAAGACCCGCGACTACGTGCTGGCCGCGCGGATCGCCGGGGCGCCGCGGCGGGCGATCTTCTCCGAGCACATCCTGCCCGGCGTGGTGCCGCCTCTCGCGGCGCTCGCGACCCTCGATATCGGCCACATGGCGCTCCACGTCGCCGGCCTGTCCTTCCTCGGGCTCGGGGTGCAGCCACCGACGCCGGAATGGGGCGTGATGATCAACGACGCCCGCGCCTTCTTCTGGACCCGGCCGC
Source organism: Methylobacterium sp. ap11 (assembly GCF_900110515.1). Taxonomy (NCBI): domain Bacteria; kingdom Pseudomonadati; phylum Pseudomonadota; class Alphaproteobacteria; order Hyphomicrobiales; family Methylobacteriaceae; genus Methylobacterium; species Methylobacterium sp. ap11. The sequence continues at coordinate 30,616 of NZ_FOEB01000003.1, forward strand.
TCCTCGTCGTCTGGCCGGGCCTCGCCATCGCGCTCGCGGTGCTGGCCTTCAACCGGCTGGGCGACGCGCTGCGCGACCGGCTCGACCCGGCGCTGACCGCGGAGCGGGGCCTGTGAGTGCCCGCACGCTGCGGGCCGAGGGCCTGTCGGTCGAGACTTGGCGCGAAACCCGGCGCGAGACCCGGCACGACACCCGGGCCGGCCGCGAGTCGGTGCCGCTGGTGCGCGAGGCCAGCCTCGATCTCATCACCGGCGAGGTCCTGGCCCTCGTCGGCGCCAGCGGCTCGGGCAAGTCGCTGGCCTGCGCTGCTCTCCTCGGCGTGCTGCCGCCGGGCACCCGGCAGAGCGGCGGGCGGATCCTCCTCGACGGCGTCGCGGCGGAGCCGGCGGCGTTGCGCGGCCGCGCGGTCGCGACCGTGCTCCAGGCGCCGCGCACCGCCTTCAACCCGCTGCGCACCCTCGCCGACCACGCGGCCGAAACCCTGGCGGTGGCGGGCCTCCGCGGGGCCGCCGCCCGGGCGGCAACCGCGGAGGCCTTCGCGGCGGTCGGGCTCGGCGACGAGTCCCGCATCCCGGGCCTCTACCCGTTCCAGATGTCGGGCGGCATGCTGCAGCGGGCGATGATCGCGCTGGCGCTGATGTCCCGCGCGCCGTTCCTCGTCGCCGACGAGCCGACCACCGACCTCGACCTCGTCGCCCAGAAGCGCATCCTCGACCTCCTCGCCGGGCTGGTGCGGGCCCGCGGCCTCGGGCTCCTGATCGTCACCCACGACCTCGGCGTCGTCGCCCGCCTCGCCGACCGGATGGCGGTGATGGAGGCCGGGCGGATCGTCGAGGCCGGTCCCGCCGCGCGGCTCTTCGCAGCGCCCGCCGCCCCGGCGACGCGGGCGCTGCTTTCCGCCCACCGGGCCCTGCACCGGGACCCGGCATGACGGCCCTGCTCGCCGCCCGCGGGATCGGCCACTCCTATCCAGCGCCCGGCGCCCGCCGCACGGTGCTCGCGGGCATCGAGCTGGCGCTGGCGGAGGGCGAGTGCGTCGCCCTGATCGGCCGCAGCGGCTCGGGCAAGAGCACGTTCGCCCGCCTGCTCCTCGGGCTCGAGCCGGTGGAGGCCGGCGAGGTGCTGTTTCGTGGCACGCCCCTGTCCCGCCTCGACCGCGCCGGGTGGCGGGCCTTCCGGGCCGCGATCCAGATGGTGCTCCAGGACCCGCTCTCGGCGGTCAATCCGCGCCACCCGGTCGGGCGGATCGTCGCCGAGCCGCTGCGCCACCTGACCGGCCTGTCGGTCCCCGAGCGGCAGGCGCGGGTCGAGGAGGTGCTGGCCACGGTCGGCCTGGACCCCGCCGTGGCCCTGCGGCTCCCGGGGCAGCTCTCCGGCGGGCAGGTGCAGCGCGTCGGCCTCGCCCGGGCGCTCGCCACGCGGCCGGCCCTCGTCGTCCTCGACGAGGCGGTCTCGAACCTCGACGCGCCGCGCCAGGTCGAGATCCTCGACCAGCTCGCGGCCCTGCGCCGCCGGCACGGTACCGCCTTCCTGCTCGTCACCCACGACGTGCGGCTGGCGCGCCGCTTCGCCGACCGCATCGTGGTTCTGGGTGACGGGCGGATCGTCGACGCCTCGCCGTGCCGCCCGGCCCTGTCGCTCACCCATCCGGCGGCGCGCGAGCTCCTCGACGCGGTCCTGCCGGCCGAGCCCGCGGAGGCGCGCTGATGCAGCGGATCACCGTCACCCTCGATCCCGGCCTCGTGGCGGAGGTCGACCGGATCGCGACGCTGCGCGGCTATGCCGGCCGCTCGGAGGCGATGCGCGATCTCCTGCGGCGCGGTCTCGCCGAGACGCGCCGCCAGCTCGATCCCGACCTCTCTTGCGTCGCGACCTTCGGCTTCGTCGCCGAGGCGGGGGTGCGCGACCTCGGCCAGCGCCTCGCCGAGATCCAGCAGCGCCGCCACGACCTGGTGATCGCCCAGGTCCAGGTCCCCCTCGACCACGATGCCAGCCTGCACACGCTGATGCTGCGCGGCCGCGCCCGCGACATCCTCGCCTTCGCCGATGAGGTCGCGACCCAGCGCGGCATCCGCCACGACAGCCTCTCGCTGATCCCGGCCCGGATCGAGCTCGCCGACCACGGCCACGGCCCGGAGCCGCATCCGCACGAGCATATCCGGACGTGAGCCCCTATCGCCGGGCCCGGAGGCCACGGGCGGAGTCGAACGAATCGATCGAGCCGGCTCGACGCTCGCCGGGATGAGGACACGGCCGGGGCTCCGGCCCGTATCGGGCGCGGAAGCCGACCTCGATCGACACCGCCGGCGCGCCACGGCCAGCGCGCCGTAAGTGGAACCCGGACCGGCGAGAAGTCTGCGTCTCGGCCAAGTCCGACGGGGTCGGGCAGCTGCGCGGAAGGCTCAGCTGAGACGCGACGATCCGCGCCGCTCCACAGCGGTCGATCGAAAAACGCCGAAGCCACGATCGCGAAGCGACATCGCCGCAGGAAGCCACGCCCTGAAGGAACGAAAACGCGTGGCCGGCATTCCTCATGCCAGCCAGCTTGGCTTTAAGGACTGCTGCCCATGACGCTCCTGATCGTCCTCATCCTGCTCATCCTGCTCTTCGGTGGCGGCGGCAGCTTCTACGGTGGCGGCCGCTACCGTACGGGCGGCCTCGGCATCGGCGGCATCCTCCTGATCATCCTGATCGTGCTCTTGCTCACCGGCCGGCTGACCATCTGATCTCTCGCCCCGGCCACCCGCCGCGGCTCGCCCCGCGGCGGGTGATCCCGGTCGCCATGGACCTCGGGAACCAGGTATCCGGTTCCGGGACGTTTTGGTGAGCCGATCGGCTTGCAGTCGCCGCCGATCCGGTTGGGCGGCGACAGGAAAGAACGTCCCGCCAAACGTTCTTCGTAAGGTCGTTCGGGATCTTTCGCGCCGATTGGTTGCTTTCGGCGTCCTTCGCTCGCGATCCGCTGCTCTGGCGGACGGCTCTACATATACTTGAAATACGTCAACTCATTGACATGCAATGCGTGTCAGTGGCGACCCCGGCAGGGCTCGAACCTGCGACCTGCCGCTTAGAAGGCGGCTGCTCTATCCAGCTGAGCTACGGGGCCTGGCCGCCGGCGGTGGTAGCAGGAGCCTCGCCGGTCGTCCACGGTTGAGTCGGGCGGGCCGTCAGCCGCCGGCGGCGCGGCGCTCGGGGGCCGGCTCGGCGGCGATGCCGCGGGCGCCCTCGGCGATCAGCCGGGTCACGAGGTCGGCGTAGTCCGCCCGGGTCAGGCCGGCGCCGGGGCGGAACCAGAGGTAGTGCCAGTTGACCATGCCGAAGAACGACATGGTGACGGGCTTGAGCAGGGCAGTGCCGGCGAGGTGGGGCGCCACCCCGGCGATCGCCTCGGAGAAGAGGCGCACCAGCTCGCGCTCGCTCGCCTTCAGCTCCGCCTGCCGCTCGGGGGCGAGGAGGCCGAGGTGGTTGATCTGCACCTTGTGCTGGGCGTCGGCGTCTCGGTAGGCCTCGAGCAGCGCCTCGGCGAGGCCGCGCAGGCGCGCCTCCGGCGGCAGGCCCGGGCGGTCGGCGGCCTCGACGGCCTCCAGCAGCTCCTCGAGATGCAGCCGGATCACGTCGAACAGGATCTCGTCCTTGTCGCGGTAGTAATGATACAGATTTGCCTTCGAGACCCCGCAGGCCTCGGCGATCCGGCTCATCGAGGCGCGGTCGTAGCCGTGGGCGGCAAACAGCTCGGCCGAGCGATCGAGGATCGCCCGGCGCTTGTCGTCGTAGTCGGTGGCGCGGGTGCGGGCCATGAGGTCTCGTCGCTGCTGGTCTCGTATGAGTGTCTCTCACAAAACTCCCGATCACTGCCTCGGCTTGCTGTGGCAGCGACATTGCAGCGGGAGTTTTGTGAGGTGCACTTACTCGCGGGGACGCCGGTCGACGACCCGGCGGGCCTTGCCCAGCGAGCGCTCGATGCCGCCGGGCGCCAGCACGTCCACCGCCGCGGTGATCCCGATCGTGTCCTTGACCGCCTGGCAGAGCCGGTCGGCCGCCGCCTCGCGCAGATCCGCGATGTCGGCCTCCGGCCGGGCCTCGACGCGGATCGTCATGGTGTCCATCCGACCCTCGCGGGAGAGCACCACCTGGTAATGCGCCGAGAGCGCCGGGATGGTCAGGATCTTCTCCTCGATCTGGCTCGGGAAGACGTTGACCCCGCGCACGATCATCATGTCGTCGGAGCGCCCGGTGATCTTCTCCATCCGGCGCATCGCCCGGGCGGTGCCGGGCAGGAGCCGGGTCAGGTCGCGGGTGCGGTAGCGGATCACCGGCATCGCCTGCTTGGTGAGCGAGGTGAAGACCAGCTCGCCCTCCTCCCCGTCCGGCAGCACCGCGCCGGTCCGCGGATCGATCACCTCGGGGTAGAAGTGGTCCTCCCAGATGTGGAGCCCGTCCTTGGTCTCGACGCACTCGCTGGCGACCCCCGGTCCCATCACCTCGGACAGGCCGTAGATGTCGACGGCGTGGAGGTCGAACGCCTCCTCGATCTCGGCCCGCATCGCGTTGGTCCAGGGCTCGGCCCCGAAGATGCCGACCTTGAGCGAGGAGGCCCGCGGGTCGAGCCCCTGGCGGCGGAACTCGTCGAGGATCGCCAGCATGTAGGACGGCGTCACCATGATGATGTCGGGCTTGAAGTCCTGGATCAGCTGGACCTGGCGCTCGGTCATCCCGCCCGACATCGGGATCACCGTGCAGCCCAGCCGCTCGGCGCCGTAATGGGCCCCGAGCCCCCCGGTGAACAGGCCGTAGCCGTAGGCGACGTGGACCAGCATCCCGGGCCGCCCGCCCGCGGCGCGGATCGAGCGCGCCACCACGTCGGCCCAGGTGTCGATGTCGGCCTTGGTGTAGCCCACCACCGTCGGCTTGCCGGTGGTGCCGGACGAGGCGTGGATGCGCGCCACGTCTTCCCGCGGCACCGCGAACATGCCGAACGGATAGTTCGCCCGCAGATCCCCCTTCGCCGTGAAGGGGAAGCGGGCGAGATCGGGCAGATCGGAGAAATCGCGCGGGTGCACGCCGGCGGCGTCGAAGGCGGCGCGGTAATGGGGCACGTTGGCGTAGGCGTGGTGCAGGGTCTCGCGCAGCTTCTCGCGCTGCCAGGCGGCGAGTTCCGCCCGCGAGGCGGTCTCGAACCGGTCGAGCTCGGCGGCGTCCGGCACCATGCGGGCGAGCTTGCGGGGGGCGATCTGGAGCATGGCGTCTCTCCCTGGAGTATTTTTGACTTTCTATGTGTAGATTACCCCGATCACCCCATCCGCGGCCTCATCCTGAGTTGTCAGTCGATCGAAGATCGGCTGACCTCGAAGGAGAGCTCCAGGGAGCGCGAGACATCTGCAGCCCTCCTTCGAGGCTCCCTCCGGTCGCACCTCAGCATGAGGTTGTGGGTGGGATGAGGCGTCGCGGCGTTCAGGGGGGCTCCGATCGGGCGGACGGCACCGCTCCCCCCTCCCCCGCCAGCACCGTCCCCGGCACGGTCCGCGAGTGGCCGCGGAACTCCGCCACCACTCCGCCCTGCGCGTCGGTCACCGTCACGTCGTAGATCCCCGAGCGCCCCTCGCGTACCCGCTCGACGGCCCGCGCCGTCAGCACCTCGCCGCGTCGGCCCGGCCGCAGGAAGGTGACGGCGCAATGCTGCGCCACCGCCCGCTGGTCGTGCGCGTTGCACGCGAAGGCGAAGGCCGAATCGGCGAGCGCGAAGATGAAGCCGCCGTGGCAGGAGCCGTGGCCGTTCGTCATGTCGTCGCGCACCCGCATCGACAGCACCGCCTCGCCCGGCCCGGCATGGTCGAGGGTCATGCCGAGCCCCCGGCTCGCCCGGTCCTCGGCCCACATCGCCTCCGCGCAGGCGCGGGCCAGCTCGCCGGGATTCACCGGCGCCGCCCGGTGAAGCGGGCCGGGCGCTTCTCCAGGAAGGCCGCCACGCCCTCGCGGTAATCTGGCGAGCGCCCGGCCTCGCCCTGCAGCTCGCTCTCCACGGCGAGCTGGGCGTCGAGGTCGTTGGTCTCGGAGGCGTCGAGGGCGCGGCGGATCAGGGCGAGGCCGTAGGTCGGCTGCGTGGCGAGGTGGGCGGCGAGCCGATGCGCCTCGGCCATCAGGTCCGCGTCGTCGATCACCCGCCAGATCATGCCCCAGGCTTCCGCCTGCTCGGCGGTGATCGGCTCGGCGAGCAGCGCCATGCCGCGGGCCCGGGCCCGCCCGGCGAGGCGCGCCAGCAGCCAGGTGCCGCCGGCGTCCGGAATCAGCCCGAGCTTGGCGAAGGCCTGAAGGAACTTGGCCGAGCGGGCGGCGAGCACGAGGTCGCCGTGGAAGGCGAGGCTGGCCCCGGCGCCGGCCGCCACCCCGTTGACGGCGCAGATCAGCGGCATCGGCAGGTCGCGGATCTGCCGGACCAGCGGGTTGTAGAAGGCGTCGAGGGTGCGGGAGAGGTCGGGCTCGACGTCGGGCGCGAAATTGCGGGCCGAGAGATCCTGGCCGGCGCAGAAGCCGCGGCCGGCCCCGGTGAGGATCAGCGCCCGGCAGTCGGGATCGGCGGCGGCCTCGCCGAGCGCCTCGCGCAGGGCGAGGTGCAGCGGCTCGTTGAAGGCGTTGAGCCGGTCGGGCCGGTTGAGGACCAGCACGCGGTAGCCGGCGTGGCGCTCGACCAGCACCAGGGTCTCGCTCGTCTCGCTCATTCGGTTCCGTCCTCCCCGCCCCGCCGTGTCGAACCCCCAAGGAGCCGCCGGCGCGATCTATTGACCAACCGGACGGTAAATTATAAAGCTGCGCGGGTGATGTCAAACGCGCGCCCTTAGCCGAACGCCAGGGTGGACGGGCGCCGCGCGGACTTGCGAAACGGACTTGCAAAGCACGACCGGACGGGCTCAACGACGGCCCGGGACGCCAGCGACCGGATTCCAACCGGCGCGGCCCGAAGGGGAGGATACCACCATGAGGCGCATCGTCTGGGCGCTCGCCCTTGCCGGCACCGTTCTGGCCGGTCCCGTGCTGGCGCAGCCGATCAAGATCGGCGTCACCATCGCCAAGACCGGCCCGGCGGCCTCGCTCGGCATCCCGCAGGCCAACACCGTGACGCTGCTGCCGACCGAGATCGGCGGCCAGAAGGTCGAGTGGATCGTCCTCGACGACGCGACCGACACCACCAAGGGCGTCGCCAACGCGCGCAAGCTCGCGAGCGACGACCGTGTCGATGCCATCGTCGGCTCGTCGGTGACCCCGGTCTCGCTGGCGCTGATCGAGGTCGCGGCCGAGGCCAAGGTGCCGCTGATCAGCCTCGCGGCCTCCTCCAAGATCGTCGCCCCGATGGACGACAAGCGCCGCTGGGTGTTCAAGGCGCCGCAGAACGACGGCCTGATGGCCGAGGCGATCGCCGCCCACATGGCCAAGGCGGGCGTGAAGTCCGTCGGCTTCATCGGCTTCAACGACGCCTACGGCGACGGCTGGCTCGCCGAGATCACGCCCCGGCTCGAGGCCAAGGGCATCAAGCTCGCCGCGACCGAGCGCTACGCCCGCACCGATACCAGCGTCACCGGCCAGGTGCTGAAGGTGATGGCGGCGCGTCCCGACGCGGTGCTGATCGCGGGTTCGGGCACGCCTGCGGCGCTGCCGCAGAAGACGCTCAAGGAGCGCGGCTACGCCGGCAAGTACTACCAGACCCACGGCGTCGCCAATGCCGACTTCCTGCGCGTCGGCGGCAAGGACCTGGAAGGCACGGTGCTGCCCGCCGGCCCGCTGCTGGTGGCCGAGCAGCTCCCGGAATCGAACCCGGTGCGCAAGGTCGCCCTCGACTACACCAAGGCCTACGAGGCGAAGTTCGGTGCGGGCTCGCTCGCGACCTTCGGCGGCCACGCCTACGACGCGCAGGTGCTCTTGGCGAACGCGATCCCGGTCGCGCTCAAGACCGCCAAGCCGGGTACCCCTGAGTTCCGCGCTGCGCTCCGCGACGCGATCGAGGGGTTGAAGGACGTCGTCTACACCAACGGCGTCGTCAACATGACCCCGACCGACCATGTCGGCCAGGACGACCGCGCCCGCGTGATGGTGACGATCGAGAACGGCAAGTGGAAGCTGTTGCCGGCGACGAACTGACGGGCGGATCCTGATCGGACACCCACGCCGCTATCCCTCCCTCCCCCTCATCCTGAGGTGTTAGTCCATCGCCGATGGACTAACCTCGAAGGAGGGCTCCAGACATCCCTGCGATCACTGGAGCCCTCCTTCGAGGCTCGTTTCACTCGCACCTCAGGATGAGGGCGCGAGTGGGATAGACATAAAAAATCACGACATCCCCAAAGACGCCCAGGATACCATTCCGTGGACGCAACGATCCTCCTTCTCCTCCTCCAGGACGGCGTCGTGAACGGCGCGATCTACGCGCTGATCGCTCTGTCGCTGGTCCTGGTCTTCACCGTCACGCGGGTCATCCTGATCCCGCAGGGCGAGTTCGTCGCCTACGGGGCGCTGACGCTGGCGAGCCTGGAGGCCGGCACCCCGCCGGGCACCGTGCCGCTGCTCCTCGGCCTCGGCGGCCTCGCCTTCCTGGCCGATTGTGCCGAGGGACGCCACACCCTCGACGGGCGCGGGCTCCTGCGCCTCGCGCTGCGGGACCTCGCCCTGCCGGCGCTCGTCGCCGCCGCGGCCTGGGTCCTGGCGCCGACGAAGCCCGGCCTCTTGGTCGAGATCCTCCTGACCCTCGCCATCGTGACGCCGATGGGCGGCTTCCTGCACGCGGTGGCGTTCCGGCCGCTGGCGCATGCCTCGGTGCTGGTGCTCCTGATCGCCTCGGTCGGCGTGCACCTGGCGCTGACCGGCCTCGGCCTGGTGTTCTTCGGCGCGGAGGGCTCGCGCACCCCGCCCTTGTCGGAGGCCTCGTTCCCGGCCGGGCCCCTGCTCGTCAGCGGCCAGTCGCTCTGGATGATCGGGCTGACGCTGACGATCATCGTCGCGCTATGGCTGTTCTTCTCGCGCACGCTGCTCGGCAAGGCGCTGATCGCGACGGCCGTCAACCGCCTCGGCGCCCGGCTGATGGGCATCGCCCCCTCGCTCGCCGGTCGGCTCAGCTTCTCGGTCGCGGCCTTCATCGGGGCGCTGTCCGGCGTGCTGATCGCGCCGCTCACCACGGTCTACTACGACACCGGCTTCCTCATCGGCCTCAAGGGCTTCGTCGCGGCGATCATCGGCGGGCTCGCGAGCTACCCGGCGGCGGCCGCCGCCGCGATCCTCGTCGGCATCATCGAATCCGTCGCCTCGTTCGAGGCCAGCGCCTTCAAGGAGGTGATCGTGTTTATGGCGATCATCCCGGTCCTGCTTTGGCGCTCCCTGCGCTCGGCCCCGGTGGAGGACGAGGAGTGACCATGCCCACCCGTCCCGCCCCCACCCCACTCCTGACCGGCCTCTTCGCCCTCCTGGTCGTCGCCCTGCCGTTCCTGCCCGGCGTGCCGCCGTTCTGGCTCACGCTGATGATCTATGCCGGCCTCTCGGCGATCGTGGTCACGGGCCTCGTGGTACTGACCGGGGTCGCGGGCATCACCTCCTTCGGGCAGGCGATGTTCGTCGGCATCTCGGCCTACGCCACGGCGCTGCTGACCACGCAAGGCGGGCTCTCGCCCTGGCTCTCCCTGCCGGTGGCCCTGCTCCTGTCGGCCGTCGCCGCCTGGGTCATCGGGGCGATCACGCTGCGCCTGTCGGGCCACTACCTGCCGCTCGGCACCATCGCCTGGAACATCTCGTTCTTCTACGTGCTGGGCAACACCGACGCGCTCGGCCGCTACGACGGGCTGACCGGCCTGCCGCCGATCTCGCTTTTGGGCCACCCGGTGCTGGGCGGCGGCGAGGCGATGCTGCTGACCTGGGGATTCCTGGCGCTGAGCCTCTGGCTCACCCACCGCCTGCTGCGCTCGCGCACCGGCCGGGCGATCCGGGCGCTCAAGGGCGGGGTCGTCGCGGCGGAATCCTTCGGGGTCGACACGGCGCGGGTGAAGATCGTCGCCTTCGTCTACGCGGCGATGCTGGCGGCTTTGTCGGGCTGGCTCTACGCCCACATCCAGCGCGCCATCAACCCGACGCCCTTCGGCATCAATGCCGGCATCGAGTACCTGCTGATGGCGGTGATCGGCGGGGCCGGCTCGATCGGCGGCGGCGTCTTCGGCGCCGTGCTGGTGACGGTGCTGAAGGACCAGCTCCAGAACGTGCTGCCGCTGGTCTTCGGCGCGCAAGGCAACTTCGAGGCGATCGTGTTCGGGGTGCTGCTGGTGGTGATGCTCCAGCGCGCGCCGGACGGCCTGTGGCCGCTGATCGTGCGCCGCTCCGTCGCCGCACCGCCCGACCGCGGGCCGGCGCGCGAGCCCCTGGCGCCGCGCCCGGCCGCCGCCCCCGGCACGGCGCTTCTGGAGGCCGCGAACCTCAGGAAGACCTTCGGGGGCCTCGTTGCGGTCAACGACATCGGGTTCGCCGTGAGGGCCGGCGAGGTGGTGGCGCTGATCGGGCCGAACGGCGCGGGCAAGAGCACCACCTTCAACCTCGTCACCGGGGTGGCGCGCCTCACCGCCGGCGCGGTGCGGCTCCGGGGGACGGACGTGACCGGCCTGCCGGCACGGCGCATCGCCCGGCTCGGCTGCGCCCGCACCTTCCAGCACGTCAAGCTCGTCGCCGGCATGTCGGTGATCGAGAACGTGGCGCTCGGCGCCCATCTGCGCGGCGCCGCCGGCCCGGTCCGCGGCGCGCTCGGCCTCGATGCGGCGGAGGAGGCCGCGCTCTTCGCCGAGGCCGACCGCCAGCTCGCCCGGGTGGGATTGACCGCCTGCCGCGACCTGCCGGCGGGCAGCCTGGCGCTCGGCCAGCAGCGCATCGTCGAGATCGCCCGCGCGCTCTGCCTCGGCCCCCAGCTCCTCCTCCTCGACGAGCCGGCCGCGGGCCTGCGCCACCAGGAGAAGCAGGGCTTGAGCGACCTCCTGCGCCGCTTGCGCCAGGAGGGCCTCGGCATCCTGCTCGTCGAGCACGACATGGATTTCGTGATGGGGCTCGCCGACCGGCTGGTGGTGATGAACTTCGGCGCCAAGCTGTGCGAGGGCGCCCCCGCCGCGGTCCGCCGCAACCCCGCGGTGGTCGAGGCCTATCTGGGGAGCCCCGCATGACCGTCCCGATGCTCGAGGCGCATGCCGTCTCCGTCGCCTACGGCAAGGTCGAGGCGGTGCGGGGCGTCTCGCTCAGCGTCGCGCCCGGCCGGCTCGTCACGGTGCTGGGCGCCAACGGCGCCGGCAAGACCACGCTGCTCAACGCCCTGATGGGGGTGCTGCCGGCGAAGGGGATCCTCCGCTTCGAGGGGCGCGACCTAACGCGGCTGCCCGTCGAGGCCAGGGTGGCGCTGGGGTTGAGCCTGATCCCCGAGCGGCGCGAGCTCTTCTCGACCATGACCGTCGAGGACAACCTGAAGCTCGGCGCCTTCCGGTTCCGCACCTCGGGAGGCGGCGGCGACCTCGGCGAGATGTACCGGCTCTTCCCCCGCCTGGCCGAGCGCCGGCGCCAGCAGGCCGGCACGCTCTCGGGCGGCGAGCGCCAGATGCTCGCCATGGCCCGCGCGTTGATGGGCCGTCCGCGGCTCCTGATGCTCGACGAGCCGAGCCTCGGCCTCGCCCCGCTGATCGTCGCCGAGGTGATGCGCACGGTCGCGCGCCTGCGCGACGAGGGGGTGGCGATCCTGCTCGTCGAGCAGAACGCCCGCGCCGCGCTCCGCATCGCCGATCACGGCTACGTCCTCGACGGCGGCCGCGTGGTGCTGGAGGGCGACAGCCGCACCCTCCAGGCCGATGCCCGGGTCGCCGAGACCTATCTCGGCAGCCTCGGGGCCGAGGCGCCGGACCGGGCCGCGGCGACGGGCTGACCCGGGGGGCCGCGCGGGACGGCCGGCAGTGCTCAGAGCGGGAGCGCCGCCACCCGCCAGGGTCGTATCGCGGCCTCGCAGGATACAACCGCCCCCTCCCGGTCCGGAACCGCCACCGAGGGGCTTGCCGCCACCGCCCTCGCCGGGTACCTACGGACAGGTTTCGCGTCACCGTCCCCGCGACCGAGCGCGCCGCCCCGTCCGCGGGCCAGCCGCGAGGATGCCGAAGACGAAACCGAAGGGCCTGTAGCTCAATGGTTAGAGCCGACCGCTCATAACGGTCTGGTTGTAGGTTCGAGTCCTACCGGGCCCACCATTCTTCCTTCTCGATCCGCATGATTGACGGCCTGTTGTATCGGTGCCGTGCAATTCGGACCGAGACGGAGGCAAGTCCGAGCCGACCAGCCGGCTTGCCTCCGCGAGGCTTTATCCTGAGAGAACCGCCCTGTTGTGGCTCTTGCCGCCATCGGATGGGCGCTGGGAATCGTTTCCAGGGTTCCGATCGGCGAAAGCGGGCATTTGAGCGGTGCGGATCAGGGATTCGCAGCGGACGCGGCCTCACGGTGGCGAGGTCCCTCCTGCCCGGACCGAGCCGTCTCATGATCCTGTGCCCCGCCCTCCGCCGCCGCACCCTCGTCACCGTCGTCGCCGTGCTCGCCGGCTCGCCGGCCCTCGCGGACGGGCGTTCGATCGTCGGGGATTGGGCGCCCGATCCGCGCCAGTGCCGGCCGGTCGACGGGGCCGTGCGGATCGCACCGCTGGGCATGGCCGGGGACGAGTTCGCTTGCACCTTCAAGAGCGTGTCCCGGGCGGGCGACGTCGTCACCTGGCGCGGTTCCTGCTCGTTCGCCGACCGGTCGAAAGCCTCGACCGTCGTCGCGGCCCTGCAGGACGACCGGCTCTCGGTCCGGGTCGACGGCAACGCCCTCGGCTCGTATCGGCGCTGCCGAGCCGGCAGCGGGGCCTGACGCCCGGCCCCTGTCCTTCCCTGGAGCGGCGTCCGGACGGGGACCCGCCGGACCCCGCCCGGACGAACATCTGCGGGCCGCTGCCTCCCTTACGGCACCGGCACGGCGTGGCGCCGGGTACCGGTCGGGCAGCAGCGGGCGTCGTTCTCGCGCAGGACCTGCATGGTGAAGACGGCGCGACCACCCTCGAACCCGATCCGACCCGGGCCCTGGCCGAGGATGTCGCCGACTTTCCGCACGAGGACCCAGCGCCCGCCCACGGCGCGGAAGGTCGCCACCTCCAGGTTCTCGGCGTTCCCGGTCGGATCGGCCTGGAAGCGGACGAACGCGATCGCGGCGGCGCCGTCCGGTGCGTAGCCGACGGTGTAGCGAGGACCGTTGCGGGCGGTGCAGCGCGTATCGGTGCCGTCGGCGGAGACGCAGAGCGGCCGCGCCGCGCTCCGGAACCAGGCATCGACGGCACCCGCGGCGGGTCCCAGCCCCTGGGCGCTCGCCCCGCAGACGCCGGTGGCGAGGGTAAGAGCGACGAGGCCGCCGCGGCGCGCGGAACGGTGCATGCGAGATCCCCGAGCGGTGGCGGGCGGAGATCGGTCCTCCGCCCCGGGCGCCGGACCAGATCACGGGAACCCTCGCGACGGGATTAAAGATCTCGCGGCAATGCTCCTTCCGGGCCCGATCGCGGAACCTCGGGACGGCCTTCCGACGACGGGGCTTCGCGGACAGGACGATGCCGGTCGGAGGGCTTCCGTCGGGCAAGCGGTCGAGCGACGATGCCGCGTTGCCAGCGCGGCCCGATCTTCCCATCCTGGCCCCGTCGGCGGCACGCCGGCATCCCCTTGGTCGAACGCGCGAGGGAGGAGCGGCGTGGAGGATTACCGGGCCGAGTTGCTGCGCCAGGTGCGCCTCGGCGACATCGCCACCGGCGAGGCGGCAGGGGCTTGCCTGCCGGGCCTGCTGCGCCGCCTGACGCACCACGAGACCCGCGCCGGCACCGCCGCGCTGCCCTGGCGCCTCTATCACCGCTGGCGCCGCGACAGCCTGCGCCGGCAGGTGGCCGATGCGCGCTGGCACGTCGAGCAGGGCCGCGCCGCCCGGATGGGGGATCTGGCCGCGCGGCGCTGAGGGCTCGCTTACGCGCAGCTCTCGGCGATCAGCCGGCGCAGGAAGGCGGCGCAGTCGGCGAGCTCCCGGGTCTCGACGTACTCGTCGGCCTTGTGGGCGCGGGCGATGTCGCCGGGGCCGATCACCACCGAGGGCACGTCGCCGAGGCTCTGGAAGAGACCGGCCTCGGTGCCGTACGAGACCTTGGCGTGGCCGTTGCGGCCGGCGAGCCGCTTGGCGACCGTGACGAGGGGCGCATCGGGGGCGATGTCGAGGCCCGGATAGTCGATCACCGGCTCGACCGCGATGCCGCAGGACGGGTCGCGCGCCTGCATCTCGGGCACCAGCACGTCGCGGGCGTAAGCGAGCACGGTCTCGGCGAGGCCGCGCGGGTCGTCGCCGGCGATGGCCCGGAACTCGAACCCGACGGTGCAGCGGTCGGGCACGATGTTGAGCGCCGTGCCGCCCTGGACGAGGGCGGTGAGCCCGGTCGTGTGGGGCACGTCGTAGAGCTCGTCGCGGACGCCGTCGCGGGAGAGCCCCTCGGCGGTCAGCCGCACCCGCTCGATGAAGCGGGCCGCGTACTCGATCGCGTTGACGCCGGTGGGCGCCAGCGCCGAGTGGCAGGCCCGGCCCCGGAAGGTGACCTTGGCGCCGTACTTGCCCTTGTGGCCGATCACCACCGCCATCCCGGTCGGCTCGCCGACGAAGCAGCCGAGGGGCTTCACGCCCCGCTCGCGCATGTGGCCGATGAGCGGGCGCACGCCGAGGCAGCCGACCTCCTCGTCGTACGAGATCGCGAGGTGCAGCGGGCGGCTGAGCGGGGCCGCCGCCATCTCGGGCAGGAGCGCCAGGCAGACCGCCAGGAATCCCTTCATGTCCGAGGTGCCGCGGCCGTAGAGGCGCCCGTCGATCGCGGTCAGGCGGAAGGGGTCGTGGGTCCAGTCCTGGCCCTCCACCGGCACCACGTCGCTGTGGCCCGACAGCACGTAGCCCGGCCGGTCGGCCGGCCCGACCGTGACCCACAGGGCCGCCTTCTCCCCCGTCTCGTCCGTCACCCGCTCGACCGCGGCGCCGTGGCGCCGGCAATAGGCCTCGACGTGGTCGACGAGGGGCAGGTTGGTCGCCGAGCTGACCGTCTCGAAGGCCACCAGGGTGGCGAGGAGGTCGGTGATCGCGGGAAGGGTCGGATCGGCGGGGGACGAAGCGGAGGGGGATGGGGACACGGTGGGGGCCTGACGGAGAAGGGACGGAGCGTCGCGCCGGGGCGGAACGGCCTTGTCGGCGTACCGGACGGGCAGGGCGGACCCTGCAGGGTCGGTGCCACCGCGGGACGGCCGGACCCTCCCCTTATGCCGTGTTCGAGCCCCGGCGGACAGCCGGGCGCCGACGCACCGCCTGGCTTCTACCCGGCGAGATCGAGGAAGTGCCGGCCCTCGCGGTCGTCGATCTCGACGATCCAGAGATCGGAATCGAACCGGATCTCCTTGGCGAGCCGGGCCTCGACGTCGGGCGGGAAGGCCTCCCGCATCAGGGGCTCGAAGCGGCGCCCGCCGGTCTCGTCGTCCTCGAACAGGGCCTGGGGCGCCGGGCCGTAGAGGTCGGCGCGGCCGTCGAGGCGGTCGACCTTGACGAAGATCGCGCCGGCCTCGGGCGCGCCGCGCCGGCGCTGCACCGCGCTCAGCCCCTCGACGGCGCAGCGGCGCAGGTGGGCGGCGACCCAGAAATCGGAGCGCAGGCGGGCCATCGGGCAGGAGGTCCTCGGCAAGTCCTTGGGGAGGTTCCTCATAGGACGACGCCCGATCGCGGGGCAATCGGGCGTCGTGGGCTCGAGGCATCGGGTCGGGGGGTGCCGGATCAGGCGGCGCGGGTCGCCCCGGAATCGAGCTCGGCCACGTCGGCCCGCTCGCGCCAGTCCTCGACGCCGTGCTGGCGGGCGAAGCGCAGGGCGGCGGCGCGCACCGCCCGGTCGGGATCGCGGGCGCGGCCGATCTCGACGGCCCCGACGGTGAACGGGACCCCGAGGATCTGCTTGGCGAACAGCACGCGGTACTGCGACATGGTGCATCTCCCTGGACACTGGATCGCGTCGACGAGGGTGCGGGTGTCCCCGCTCGAAGGCTCCCGAGGCGACCTCGCCGCGGCCCGTGGAGGGGCCGGGGCCGCGGGGCCGGATGCTGCGTCGCATCCCGGCCCGCGAGGGAACCGATCGACCACGATCGATGGATCGGTATGGGGGCGGGCCGGTGTCCCAGCCGCCCGATTAGAGAGATGGGGATCGATCTCCCCCGACGGAAGGTACCCCGGGGGGCGTGCGATTGCCGCATGTCGGGGGGCAGGGATGTCCGACGGGCAGAGCCGGTGTGCGGGCCAAGCCCGTGCCGCGGCGCGAAAAGCCGCTATGTCGGATCACCGTCCACCAGGGCGATCCCCCGGCGCGGTCGTCTCCCGGGCATCCTGCCGCGCGATACCGCCCCAAGTTCCCGCCCCCAAGTCTCCGTTCCCGCCCAGGCCCCTCCCCGGAAGCCATCGATGACCGCGCTCACCGCCGCGACCCGCCTGAGCCTCAGCCTGATCGCCGGCGGGGCGGTCGCCAACATCTACTACAACCAGCCGCTGCTCGGGCTGCTCGCCCAGGTCTTCGGCCACGACGCCTCGGTTCTGGTGCCGACCGCGACGCTCGCCGGCTACGGCCTCGGCATCCTCGGCCTCGTGCCGCTCGGCGACGCCCTGCCGCGGCGCAGCCTGATCGTCGGTCAGCTGCTGCTGCTCGCCGCCGTGCTGGTCCTGGCAGCGGCGAGCACGAGCCTGTGGGTCCTGGTGCTGGCGAGCTTCCTGATCGGCGTGCTGTCGACCGCCGCCCAGCAGGCGGTGCCCTTCGCCGCCGAGCTGGCGCCGGACGCCACGCGCGGCCGGATGGTCGGCCAGGTGATGACGGGCCTGCTGCTCGGCATCCTGCTCGCCCGGACCCTGAGCGGATTCGTCGGCGCCTGGGCCGGCTGGAGGGCGGTGTTCTACGGGGCGGCCGGGCTCGCGGTGGCGCTGGCCGGCCTCGCCCGGCTCGGCCTGCCGGGGACGGCGCCCAGCACCCGGATCCGCTACGGGGCGCTCCTGGCCTCGCTCCTCGACCTCGTGCGCGAGCAGCCGGTCCTGCGCCGGGCGGCACTCGCCCAGGCGCTGCTGTTTGCCGCCTTCAACGCATTCTGGACCACCCTGGCGCTCCTCGTCGAGGCGCCGCCCTTCGGGCTCGATCCCGCCGGGGCCGGGCTGTTCGGGCTCATCGGGGCGGCGGGCGCGCTCTGCGCCCCGGTGGCCGGGCGCTTCGCCGATACCCGCAGCCCGCGCCCGGTGCTGGTCGGCGGCGGCGCGCTCACGCTCGCCGCCTTCGCGGTGTTCGGGCTCCTCGGCGGCCATTCGCTGGTAGCCTTGGCGGTGGGCGTGCTGCTCATCGACATCGGCATCAACACCGCGCTCATCGCCAACCAGACCCGGGTCTATGCGCTCGCGCCGGGCGCGCGGGGCCGGATCAACACCGTGTTCTTCACCGCGATCTTCGCCGGGGGCGCGCTCGGCGCCTCTGCGGGCACCCGGGCCTTCGCGGCCGGCGGCTGGCCGGCGCTCTGCGCGGTCGGCGGCGCCTTCGCGGCGGCGGGCCTGCTCGTGCCCCTGCTGGAGCCCCGCGACCGCCCTAGATCCTGAGAGCCCGCGCCCTGCACGCAAGCCCCGCATCCGAGCCCGTCCCTGTCAAACCTCCTGGCCATCGACACGATCTACCTCGAGCCCGCCGTCGCGGCCTATCCTCTCGGCCGGGAGATCCTGGAGCGGTTCGGGCCGGCGCGGCGGATCGAGGTCGCCTCGCACTGGAACATCCCGGAGCTGCACGGCAATGCCGGCTCGGTCGAGGACTGGGTGCGGATCAAGCGCTCGACCCTGGTGCTCGGGGTCAAGAAGGGCCTCGCCTCGCGGCCGAACGGCCGCAGCGCCCACTTCATCGCGCCGTCGAGCTCCAACGGCTGCGCCATGGCCTGCGCCTATTGCTACGTGCCGCGCCGCAAGGGCTACGCCAACCCGATCACCCTGTTCGTCAACACCGAGGCGATCGGCCGGGCGATCGCCCGCCACGCCGCCGGGCAGGGCCCCCTCCCCGCCCCCGACCAGATCGACGACCGGCACTGGGTCTACGACCTCGGCGAGAACGGCGACCTCTCGGTCGACGCGCTGGCGAGCGGGGGCGTGCGCGACCTCGTCGGGCTGTTTCGCGGCATCCCGAACGCCAAGGCCTCCTTCGCCACCAAGTTCGTCAACCCGGACCTCCTCGCCTACAGGCCCGAGGGCAAGACTCGCATCCGCTTCTCGCTGATGCCCGAGCGCATCGCCCGGGTGGTCGACGTGCGGACCTCGCCGATGCCGGAGCGGATCGCCGCGATCGACGCCTTCGTGGCCGCCGGCTACGAGGTCCACGTCAACTTCTCGCCGGTGATCCTCTACGAGGGCTGGGAGGAGGATTGGCGGGCGCTGTTTCGCGCGCTCGAGGCCGGCATCGGCCCGGCCGCCAAGGCGCAGCTGAAGGCCGAGATCATCTTCCTCACCCACAACGCCGCCCTGCACGAGGTGAACCTGCGCTGGCACCCCAAGGCCGAGGCGCTGCTGTGGCGCCCCGACATCCAGGAGACCAAGCGCTCCGAGGGCGGGATGGAGAACCTGCGCTACCGCACCGGCTGGAAGGGCCGCTGGCTGTCCCGGTTCAAGGCGCTGCTGGCCGAGGAGCTGCCGTATTGCGGCGTGCGCTACGCGTTCTGAGGGACGCGGCCCGGCAGCGGGCGCCGTCATCGAACCGTCGCGCTCCGTCCCTAGAGCGCTTCACGATCGCGTTGCAATCGCGAAGCTCTCTAGAATTTTGATTTTGCCGCATTTTCGTCGACGAACCGGCATCCACTTCGTCGGAAAATGCTCTAGCCCTCGGGCCACGCCGTCTCCGGCGAAGAGGCGCGAAGGACGCTGCGATGACCCATCTCCTCAGCGACGAGCCGGCCCTGCCGGGCCTGATCTGGGCGATGCGGTTCGACGCGGGCGGGCGCGGGCGCCTGGTCGAGCCCGGCGAGGAGGTGCCGGCGCTCGGCCGCTTCGGCGACGGCTTCGTCTGGCTCCACGTCAACCTCAACGACGCCCGGGTGCCGGGCCTGATCGCCGAGGGGCGGCTCGGTCCGCCCGACCTCGCGGCGGCGGCCTTCGCCAGCGATCCGCACCAGCGGGTGAGCATCGAGGACGGCCAGGTCGGCGGTGTCATCGCCGACCTCGCCCGGGAGGCCGAGGGGCCGGAGGCCGCGCCCGAGCGGCTGCCCGACGCCGCCGGGCGGCTGCATTTCGTGCTGGGCGCCAACTTCCTCGTCAGCGGGCGGCGGCACCCGATCGTCGGGCCCGACGCGGTGCGGGAGGTCGTCGCCGGGGGCCGGCCGCTTGCCGGGCCGGTGGCGCTCCTCGAAACCTTGATCGGCCGGGTCGCCGCGGCGATCGGGGCGCGGGGCGCCGCCCTGTCCGACCGGCTCGACGGGATCGAGGACCACATCCTCGACGAGCGCATCCGCCAGGAGACCCGCCAGCTCGGGCCGATCCGCCGCGACGCGGTGCGGCTGCATCGCCAGCTCAACGGGTTGCGGGCGGTCTTCCACCGCCTGGAGGAGGAGAGCGACGACCTGCCGGAGGAGACCCGGGAGGCCGCCGCCCGCATCGCCCAGCGGCTCGACGCCCTCGACCGCGACATGGTGGTGCTGGCCGAGCGCAGCCGGCTCCTGCAGGAGGAATTGTCCGGCCTGCTCGCCCGGCAGTCGAACCGCCAGCTCCACACCCTGTCGATCCTGACCGCCCTGTTCCTGCCGCCCACCCTCGTCACCGGCCTGTTCGGCATGAACACCAAGGGCCTGCCGCTCGCCGAGTGGGACGACGGCTCGACGGTGGCGATCCTGATCGCCGCGATGTCGGCGGCGGCCGCCTTCCTGCTGATCCGCCGGCTCGGGCTCGGCGGGCAGAGGGGCCAGGGCTGATCCTCCGAGGCTCTTGGCGATCGAGGGTCTGCTGGCGACCCATCGCGGAACCTGGTCAACCGGCGGCTGATAGGAATGAGCGAATGCTTCCGACAATGCCCGCGTGGTTGAATGGCTTGTCGTGGAACACACCACGGGCCGGGATGCTCGACAGATCCGGCTTCACCGCACCCGTCAAGATCAGTTCAATTGGCGGCCAGCGGTCTCGGATCAGGGCGGCCAGCTTCAGCCCCATCACCGATCCGCGCACATCCAGGTCCGCCATCACCACGCGGATGTCCGTGCGCTCCTCTAGGAGACGGACCGCCTTGGCGGTCGTCGTCGCCTCGACAACGTCGCAGCCGGCATCCTCGATCAGGTCCGACAGGGTCATCATCAGGATCGGTTCGTCTTCAATCAGAAGTACGATCGGTCGGCGCTCGTCGCGCTGCGTCGTCATGGGCTCCCCTCGAGAGAACCCGTCACCGCCCGGATCACGACGCCACTACCTCTGAGCTGGGCGCCCGAAATTCAGCGTCGAAGCCCAACGTGCTATAACTCAGCCGGGTGTCACGGGTTCCGACCAGTCCGAGCTGTATCAACCGCGTTCCGAAACCACGACGCGTCGGCGCCTGCGCTGGCGGACCACCACGCTCCTGCCAGGTCAGCACGGCCGTTCGATCGTCGTCATCCTCGACCCGCCAGGTAACACTGACCATCCCCGCTTCTGTCGAGAGCGCGCCGTACTTTACGGCGTTCGTGGTCAACTCGTGCAGCAGCATCGAGAGCGACAGTGTCGCCTGAGGGGCCAGCGACAGGTTGGGGCCATTAATCCGGAAGCGCTCCAGGGGCGCTTGCACGGCCAGCACACGGTCGACGACGGCGCGCATCGGCGCGGATGTCCAGCTGTCCTGCAAGAGCACATCGTGCGCCTGCGACAGGGCTACCAGCCGCTGCGTGAAAGCCTGGACTGGGGCTTGGTCCGGCACGCTGCGTAGCGTCTGGCTGGCGATACCCTGCACCATCGAAAGAGTGTTCTTGAGCCGGTGCGACAGTTCGCCGTTCAGCAGCACTTGCTGCGCCTCCGCCTGCACGCGCGCCACAGCGACCTGGATCCGATCAGCCACGGCCCGCACAAAGGCCAATTCCTCGGCTGAGAGGGCGTTGGGTCGATCGGAGTTGATGAAGCCAATCCCGACGAGGCGCCCGCGCTCCATCACGGGCACGTTGATCAGCGTCCGCACACCGATCGCGAGCAGCTTCACCGCGCTCTTCTGCGTGCGTGGGTCGCGCTCCACATCCTTGATCAGGACGGCTGCGCCGCGCCGCAGGTCCTCGATGTATGAGCCGTAGTCGCGGAAATCGTGCAGGCCCGCGACGGAGGCAATCCCCGGTGCGCACCAATCGGATGGAACCTCTACCGTCTCGCGTGCGACATCGACCAAGCCATAACCGGCACGTGTTGCACCGAGCATCCGCGCGACGGTCCCAGCCGCTGCGTGTACGATGGTGGGCACCGTGCCAAGGTCGCGCAACTGGTCACCTATCTCGACCAATGCTGCCTGCCGCGCCTCGGCGGTTCGACGGGCGGTCACGTCGCTCGCCGCCCCGAACCACTCTGCGATCTCGCCGTGCTCCTCGAAGAGGGGGACGGCGCGCGAGAGCGTCCAGCCGAAGCTTCCATCGGCCCGCCGCACCCGATGCTCAAGCTCGAACGTACCCTTGCGCCGGATCGCATCCTCGATCGCTGCCATCATCTCCGGGCGATCGGCGGGATCGATGTACAGGTCGAGCCAGTGCACGGTTGGCACGACCGTGTCGGCGAGAAAGCCATGCCCGTCGAGCTGGCGCATCTCCTGCCAGTCGGGACTCATCCGGTAGACGGACTGTGCGCCCGCAGTCACGAGCGCCCTCAATCGGCTCTCGCTCGCGGTCAGCGCGGCCTGGGCAGCGCGTCGTTCCTCGATATCGAGCAGGACGCCAGGAAAGCTCAGCGGTGTGCCATCCTCCGCCCTGTCGACTCGACCGTTGGCCTCGATCCAGTAGTAGCGCCCGTCCGCGCGGCGCACCCGGTACTGATGGGCGTAGGCACCGCCACGCAAAATAGCGGTGGTGATGGCGGTCGATAACCCGCGCTTGTCGTCGGGATGCACGGTGGCGACGATCTGAGCGAGCGGGATGCCTTTACGTCCGAGGGCCGGGTCAAGGCCGAAGGTCTGGGCGAAGGCTTCGTCGATGGTGAAGCGGTCCGAGGGAATGTCCCAATTCCAGGTGCCGATGATCGCCCCGGCCGCCAGCGCCAGCTGCACGCGCTGGACGCTCTCCCGAGCCAGTGCCTCGCTGGCGTGCAGGGCGTCCTGCACCTTGCGGCGCTCGGTGACGTCCCGGACGGTGCCGAACATGCCGACGACGGTCCCATGCTCGTCGCGGGTGAAGCTCGCCCGACGTGCGATCCAACGCAACTCGCCGTCGTCCGCACGGTGGATGCGGTACTCGACATCGAGCGCTGCGCTGCCATCCTCGCGGCTCGCGTCGCGGGAGCGCACGTTGGCGTCCTCGGGCAGCACCAGCGCCTCGAAGGTTGCGGCCGAGTAGAGGGGCGCGATCGGCACGCCGTAGAGGCGGCAGAACTCGGCCGAGACCTGCATCATGCTGGAAGCGACGATCAGCTCGAACGTGCCGACGCCACCGGCCTCTTGGGCGAAGCGCGAGCGTTGGTCGCTGACGCGGAGGAAGATATTCTGCGCCTCGCTCACTGCGGCGCGCGCGAGCGCGGAGGCCTGCGCCTCCCTCTTCTCGACGGCCTCGGCCCTGTCGCGGGCCATCGATCGTCGCGCCTCAAGGAGGAGGACGACCTGGCGGCCCAAGGCGCGCAGGTCGTCACCCTGTTGCGGGGTCAGCCCTTTGGGCCGGGAAACGGTATCGATGACACACAGCGAGCCGACGACCGCGCCGTCCGTCAGGCGCAGCGGCGCTCCGGCGTAGAAGCGGATATGGGGCTCTCCCGTGACGAGGGGGTTTGATGCCGTGCGCGGATCAGCGGCGAGGTCCGGGATGACGAGCAGGTCGGGCTCGGTGAGCGCGAACTTGCAGACCGAGCCCTCAAGGCCGGTTTCGCAGCGCGGGAAGCCGACGTTGGCCTTGAACCACTGTCGATCAGCGGCGACGAGGCTCACGAGAGCGACGGGTGCCGCACAGAGGCGAGAAGCGAGGCGCGCGACGTCATCGAAGCTCTGCTCGGTCGGAGTGCCGAGCACCGCCAAGGCATCGAGAGCCGCGAGCCGGTCCGGATCGGCGATAGAATGGCCAAGGGGGTCGATTTGCGTCACAGCAGCTCACACGCACGGCGAGCCCTTCCCACCCGTCTGCATCTCGTTTGTAGCGGCGACGTTCCGCTTTGCCAGCCGGTTTCGGTCGGCGATTGGTCCCGATGCATACATGTACCAGGTCGCGAGCCGCTCTTGGATGCTGCGGATCAGTGCGCTTACCACCCCCAGCGGTCATTCACGCGGTCATGATCGACCGTGCGTCCGAGCGGCGGCTCAAGCCGCCTTGCGCCCGAAGAACTCCGCCACCGCGATTCCACCGAGCACCAGGGCGAGCGCCAGCGCCTCGACGGTGCCGAACGGCTCGCCCACCAGCCCCACCGCCAGGAGCGCCCCGAAGGCCGGGACGAGGTTGTTGAACAGGCCGGCGCGGTTGGGGCCCAGCGTCTCGACCCCGCGCATGTAGGCGAGTTGCGCCGCGAGCGACGGCCCCAGCGCCGTGAAGGCGATCAGCCCCCAGCCGGCGGCGCCGGGCCACAGGGTGCGGCCGCTCGCCCACTCGCCGAGCAGGAGCGGCAGCGAGGTCGCCCAGGCCGCCACCGCCATGGCGGCGAAGAAGGCGAGCGCCGGCACCGCCGGGCGCGCCGGCAGGGCGATGGTGTAGCCGGCGTAGAACAGGCAGGCGAGCGCGGCCAGAAGGTCGCCGCGGTTGAGGTCGAGGGCGGCGAGCCGGGCGAGATCGCCCCGGCTCACCACCAGCACCACCCCGCCGAGCGTGATGGCGGCGCCGAGGAGCTGGCCGCCCCGCACCGGCACGCCGCGCACGAGGAAGTTGAGGACGAGCACCAGGACCGGGATCGTGCCCTCGATCAGCGCCAGGTTGACCGCGCTGGTCATCGCGCCCGCCTCGTAGGTCAGCGCGTTGAAGCCGGTATAGCCGAACCCGCCCATCAGGAGGATCATCGGCCAGTGCGCCCGCAGGGTCGCGCGGTGGCGGATCGTCTCGCGCCCGGCCAGGACCGCGATGGCGGTGAGCGCGATCGACCAGCGCAGGGCCACCAGCGCCTGGGGCGAGACGAGGCCGACCGCGACCTTGCTCGCCACCGCGTTGCCGGCCCAGAGCAACGTCGCGAAGGTCAGGAGCGCGTAGGCGAGCGCCGCCGCCCGGCCCGGCGCCACGCCGGGCGCCCTACCCCGCCCTCACGCGAGCGCCATCAGGAACCGCTCGATCAGCTCCAGGGCCCGCTGGGTCATCGCCAGGTTGTAGCGGATGAAGACGTGGCAGCCGCCGGTATAGACCGAGGTGTAGCCGCCGTTGTTGGCCGAGGCCCAGCGCATCGACATGAACAGCGTGTCGTCGAGGAGCGGATCGCGGGTGCCGACCGAGAACAGCGCCGGGGGCAGGCCGGCGAGGTCGGCGTAGAGCGGGGAGACGTCCGGCGAGCGCCGGGCGACGCCCTCGGGCACGAAGCCGTCGGCGAAGCGGCGGATGTCGGTCGAGTTGAGGACGAGGCGCTCGTCGCCCCAGTTGCGGGCGCTCGCGGTCACGCCGAGGTCGTAGAGGCCGGAGAACAGGTTGGCGCCCCGGAAGGCTTTCGGCAGCCGGTGGCGGTCGCGCAGGCGCAGGAGCGTCATCACGCTCAGGTGCGCCCCGACCGATTCGCCGCCGATGGTCAGGGCCTCGACCCCGAACAGCGCCCGGCCCTCGCGGTAGAGCCAGAGCGCCGCCGCCTCGCAATCGTCGATCGGCGCCGGGTAGGGGTGCTCGGGGGCGAGGCGATACTCGACCGAGACGCAGACGAAGCCGCAGCGCTCGGCGATGCGCTCGAGCCAGGGATCCTGCTCGTCGGCCCCGCCCCAGACCCAGCCGCCGGAATGGATATGCAGGTAGGCGCCCCGGGCCTTGCGCTGGGGCCGGATCACCCGGAGCGCCAGCGGGCCGCCGGGGCCGGCGATCGTGATCGTCTCGGCCCGGGCGCTGCGCGGCATCGCCGGGTAGGCGATGCTGCCGCGGCGGCGGCGCTCGCGCACCTCGGCCACCGGCATCGACCACGGGTCGGGCGCCTGGGCCTGCGCGGCGATGATCTCCCGGTTCAGCCGCTCGGCGTCGGGATCCGTTTTCGCCGGGTCGAAGAGCGCGTGGTCGATCATGCTCGGGGTATCAATCTCGCGGCGCCGCGCCGGGGCGGGGCGTCTCGGGGTTGCGGGGGGCCCTCGTCCGGCCCGGCGTGTTCGGATGCGTCCCGTTCAGGCTCGTGCTGTCACACCGGGCATCTCAGCTTGGGCATCTTGGGATAATCCGCGAAGGTTGCCATCTCAGGTGCGGATTGCCAAACGGTGCAATGCGCCAGGCCGCGCCGGGTTTCGTCGAATCTGTGACAATCCCGCCACGGTCGGAGCGCATCGCCGTTTTACAGGTCCGGACAGGCGCAACGGCGAGGGGTCGCGAGGACACATGAGCGAGCAGAGATTCCAGCGGCCCTTCGGCGGCCAGGGTCCCCGTGGTCAGGGCCCCCTCGGCCAGGATCCCTACGGCCAGGGGCCGGCCGGCTTCGATCCGGGCCCCGGCGCCTACCGCGACCGCCCCTCCTCCGGCCTGCACCGTTTCCTGGGCGGTTCGCCCGGCGCGGTCCTGCTGAGGCTTGTCTTCCTGTCGGTCCTCGTCGGCGCGGGCATGGCGATGCTCGGGGTCACGCCCGGCCTCCTGTTCGCCCAGGCCTACGACACCGTGCGCTCGCTGCTCGAACTGAGCTTCGACACCTTCCACGATGCCGGCCGCTGGTTCGTCGCCGGCGCGGCGGTGGTGGTGCCGCTCTGGCTCCTGTCGCGCGTCTTCGCCCGCAGCCGCTGAAGGCCCCTGCGGGTCAGGATCGGCGAGAGAGTATCGGAACACGATCGATGAACCCTGCCGCCGCGGGCCCGGGCAGTGCGGGCCCGGAGGTCACGCATCGCCGCATGCTGGCGCTCGCCGTGCCGATCACGCTCGCCAACGTCACGACGCCGCTCCTCGGCCTCGTCGGGACGGCGGCGGTCGGGCGGCTCGGCGACGCGGCGCTCCTCGGGGCGCTGGCGCTCGGCGCGGTGGCGTTCGACTACCTGTTCTGGACCTTCGGTGCCCTGCGCATGGCCACCGCCGGCCTCACCGCGCAGGCGACCGGGGCGGGCGACGCCGCCGAGATCGACCGGACGCTCGCCCGGGCGCTCGCCGCGGCGCTGGCGGTGGGCCTCGCCCTGGTGGCGCTGCAGGGCCCCCTCGCCGCGGCGGCCGTGCGGCTGTTCGGGGCCAGCCCGGCGGTGACCGGCGCGCTCTCGGCCTATTTCGCCGTGCGGATCTGGTGCGCGCCGTTCACGCTCGCGAACTACGCGATCCTGGGTTCGACCCTCGGGCGCGGCCGCACCGATCTCGGGCTCGGGCTCCAGGTCGCCATCAACGCCGTCAACGTCGTGCTCACCCTGCTGTTCGTGCTCTGGGCGGATTACGGCGTCGCCGGCGCGGCGCTCGCCACGGTGCTGGCCGAGATCGCCGGCACCGCGCTGGGGCTCGCGGTGCTCCACCGCCTCGGCTCCAGGCCCTGGCGGGTCCCCGTCGCCGAGATCGGCGAGCGGGCCGGCCTCGCCCGGATGCTGGCGGTCAACGGCGACGTGATGGTGCGCACCCTGGCGCTGATCACCGCGCTCGCGCTCTTCTCCGCCCTCGGGGCGCGATCCGGGGACGCGACGCTCGCCGCCAACGCGGTGCTGCAGAACCTCTTCCTCGTCGGCAGCTTCTTCCTCGACGGGTTCGCCACCGCCGCCGAGGTCCTGTGCGGCCAGGCGCTCGGCGCCCGCGACGAGGGCCGGTTCCGGGCCGCGGTGCGGCTGTCGCTCGGCTGGTGCCTCGGCTTCGCGCTCGCGGTGTCGGGCCTGTTCCTCGTCGGCGGCGGATCGTTCATCGACGCGATCACCACCGCGCCGGAGGTGCGGGCCGTCGCCCGCGACTACCTCGTCTACGCCGCCCTCACGCCGGTCGCGGCGGCGGCCGCCTTCGCGTTCGACGGGGTCTATGTCGGAGCGACCTGGACCCGGCCGATGCGCAACCTGATGCTCGCGGCGCTCGCCGTCGACGTCGCGGTGCTGACGCTGACGCGGGGGGCCGGCAATACCGGGCTGTGGCTCGCCATGCTGGCCTTCCTGGCGGCCCGCGGCCTCGGCCAGGCGCTGCTCTACCCGCGGCTCGTCGCCGGCGCCTTCCCGCAGGCCCCGGCCGGGCGGGCGGCCGAGGCGGCCCGGTGAGCGCCGCGGGGGCCGATCGCCGGCGGATGCCGCTGCGGCGCGGTCCGCTACGCGGCGGACGGCGAGCCGTGGAACCGGACCGTCTGCCACTGCACCGATTGCCGCGCCGCCACCGGCGCGCCGATGGTCGGCTGGCTCACCGTGCGGCGCGACGCCTGCCGCTTCACCGCCGGTCCGCCCGCCTGGTCGCGCTCGAGCCCGCGGGCCGAGCGCGCCTTCTGCCCGTCCTGCGGCACGCCGCTGGCCTACCGGGCCGATGCCCTGCCGAACGAGATCGACCTGACCCTGGCGAGCCTCGACGACCCGGAGCGGTATCCCCCGCGCGACCACGTCTGGGTCTCCCGGCGCCTGTCCTGGGTCGCCCTGCCGGAGGGGATGCCGGCCTATCCGACGGCGCGGGACGACGCCTGACCCCCGCCCTTTCGCCCGAACCCGCCGCCCCACGAGACGAACCCCGCGAGATGACCCCCGCATGACGACGGCGGACCCGCCCGCGCAGACCGAGCCCCCGTTCCTGCCGCCCCGGGTGGTGGACGACCGGGCGGAGTGCACGTTCAACCACACCATCGACCTGCCCGGCCACGGCACCGTGCCGGGGACCTGGGACCTGCGGGCGGGGCTCGACGCCTATCTCGGCGTCGTCGCGGTGGCGGGCAAGCGGGTGCTCGATTTCGGCGCCACCAGCGGCTTTCTCGGCTTCGCCATGGAGGCGCGGGGCGCCGAGGTGGTGTCCTACGACTTTTCCGGCGAGGCCTGCTGGGAGATGGTGCCCTACCCGGATTTCGAGCGCGCCGTGATCGCGCCGGAGATCCGCAACCACCTGCGCCGGTTCGAGAACGCCTACTGGTACGCCCACGCCGCCCTCGGCTCCCGGGCGCAGCGGGCCGGCGGCTCGCTCTACGAGGTGCCGGCGGCGGTGGGTCCCGTCGACGTCGCGGTGCTGGGCAACGCGCTCACCCGCCTGCGCGACCCGTTCCGGGCGCTGCACGGGACCTTGCGGCTCACCCGCGAGACCGTGGTGGTGACCGAGATGCTGCCGAAATCGCTGCATCTCCTGCGCTTCCTGCCCCGCCGCCTCGGCCTGCCGGTCTTCCTGCTGCCGCGCAGCGACCAGCGGATCCGCTTCGATGCCTGGTGGACCATCGCGCCGACGACGATGCAGGAGCTGCTGGCGATCCTCGGCTTCGGCGAATCGGCGGTGACGTATCACCGCCAGTCGCTGCTCGGGCAGAAGCGCCTCTGCTACACCGTGGTGGCCCGGCGCACGGAGCCGACGAACCCGGAGCTGTGAAGCGGGCTCCGGAGGGTTGCCTCCGGACCCCCTGTGCCCCGTCAGGCCGACTTCGCCAGCTCCGCCGCGTCGCGGCCGACGACGCCGGCGAGGCTCCGCAGTCCCTCCCGCTCCATCCGCTCGACCAGCCCGGCCTTGATGTCGCGCGCGAGGCCCGGGCCGGCATAGACGAGGGCGGAGTAGAGCTGGACCAGGCTCGCCCCGGCCCGGATCTTGGTCCAGGCGGCCTCCGCCGAATCGACCCCGCCGACGCCGATCAGCGGCAGCGCGGTGCCGACCCGCAGGTAGGCCTCGGCGAGGAGCCGGGTCGCGGGCGAGAAAAGCGGCCGGCCGGACAGGCCGCCGGTCTCCGCCTTCGCGGCCCCCCGCAGGCTCGCGGGCCGCGCCACGGTGGTGTTCGAGACCACGAGGGCGTCGACGCCGCGGCGCCGGGCGGTGGCGGTCATCGCGTCGAGGCCGTCGAGGCCGATATCCGGGGCTATCTTGAGCAGCACGGCGGTGCCCGGTCCCGTCTCGTCGCGGGCCGCGACCACCCGGGCGAGCAGGTCGTCGAGGAAGGCCTCGCCCTGGAGGTCGCGCAGGCCCGGGGTGTTGGGCGAGGAAACGTTGACGGTGATGAAATCGACGAGGCCGGCCAGAGCGCGGGTGCAGGCGACGTAGTCGGCCAGCCGGTCCGTCGCCTCCTTGTTGGCCCCGATGTTCACCCCGACGACGCCCGGTCGGCCGCGCCTGGCCTCGAGGCGGGCGCGCACCACCGCCAGCCCCTCGCTGTTGAGGCCGAACCGGTTGATCACCGCCCCGTCCTCCGGCAGCCGGAAGACCCGGGGCCGCGGGTTGCCGGGCTGTGGCCGGGGGACCACCCCGCCGACCTCGACGAAGCCGAAGCCGAGCCCGAGGAGCGCGTCGGGCGCCCGGGCGCCCTTGTCGAACCCGGCCGCGAGGCCGACCGGGTTGGGGAAAACCTGCGACATAACCGTTACGCAGAGTCGCGGGTCGTCGGCCGGGGGGTCACGCAGGGGAAGGCGCGCGAGGCTCCCCAGGGTCAGCGTGTGGGCGGTCTCGGGGTCGAGGGCGTGCAGGAGCGGACGGACGAGCGGGAAGACGGCCTCGAGCACGGTCAACCTCCGATGGAATCTGGGAAAACATGGCGGCCGTCGGGTCCGGCCGGCAGCGGCGCGACCCAGGCGACGGCGGAGAGCGGCAGCGGGCCGTAGAGGTGGGGAAAGAGCGCGCCGCCGCGGGACGGCTCGAAGCGCAGGGCAGAGCCCAGCGCCTCGGCCTCGACCGCGACGAGGAGAAGATTGTCCTGTCCCGAGAAGTGCTTGGCGGCGGTCTCGGGCGCCTGCGCGGCGGTCGAGAAATGGATGTAGCCGTCCGCGAGATCGACCGGCGCGCCGTCGAACCGGCCGGCGGCCTCGGCCTCCCGCCACAGGGCGGCGGGGCAGATCTTGTAGATGAGGGACATGGGCGCCGCGGGCTTCCTGGAGGGTGGGCGGGCGAGCGATAGCGGCCGCGGGACGGCGCGGCAACGCCGTTGCCTTTCCGCGAAGGTTCGGTAGTTTACATTTGATAGTCCGGTGGCGACCACCGAGGGCGTCAGACCAGGTCTCCAATGCTGTCCCACGAGCGAATCTGGTCCGCGATCGATCACCTGGCCCAACGCAACAATCTGACGGCCTCCGGGCTCGCGCGGCGCGCCGGCCTCGACGCGACAAGCTTCAACCGCTCGAAGCGGATCAGCCCCGACGGGCGCAAGCGCTGGCCGTCGACGGAATCCGTCTCGAAGGTCCTGGCCGCCACCGGGGCGAGCCTCGACGAGTTCCTGCGCCTGATCGAGCCGCGCGGCCCGGCGCCCGCCCCGTCGGCGTCCCGCCCGGGTGCGATCCAGCCCTGCGAGGCCCGCGTCACCGTGCCGGTGATCGACAGCGGGAGCGCGGCCGGGCATCTCGGCGCCAACGGCCTGCCGGGCCGGGGCAGCGTCCTGCAGGAGATGGCGCTGCCGGGCCTCGACGAGGACGGCTGCTTCGCCATCGAGGTCCGGGGCGGCGCCCTGACGCCGCTCTACCGCGAGGGCGACGTGCTCGTGCTCTCCCCGACGGCGGCGATGCGCGAGGGCGACCGGGTGGTGACGTGCCTGGACGGGGGCGGCATCCTGGCCGCCGAGCTCCGGCGCCGCACCGCCCGGGCCGCCGAGCTGAGCGGCCCCCTCCCCGGCGCGCCCGACCGGGTGATCCCGGCCGCCGAGATCGCCTGGATGGCGCGGGTGATGTGGGTGCGGCACTGACCGGACGCGGGCGTCCGGGCTATTCCGCCGCTTGACGGCCGCGCCACTGGGTCAGCAGGGCGCGCAGGGAAGCGGGCTTGAGCGGCTTGTTCAGCACCTGGACGCGCTGCGCGGCCGCCGCGTCGCGCACGTCGGGCGAGCGGTCGGCGGTGAGGAGCACCGCCGGGATGTCGGCGGCGAGCGCGGCCCGCAGGGACACGATCAGGTCGAGGCCGGTGCCGTGGTCGAGGTGGTAGTCGGCCACGATCACGTCCGGGCGCAGCGCTCCGCCGAGCACCAGGGCGAGGGCCTCGCTGAGCGAGCCGGCGGTGTGGAGCGCACAGCCCCAGCTGCCGACCAGCACCCGCATCCCGTCGACGATCGCCGGCTCGTTGTCGACCGCGAGCACCGTGAGGCCGGCGAGCGGCACGGTGGCGGGGCGCGGCGCCTCGCCCTGCGCCTCGAGGGCCGGCCGCACCGGCGCGCCCGGCACCGCGACCGAGAAGGCCGAGCCGCGGCCGGGCTGCGACTTGAGCCCGACCGGATGGTCGAGGAGCCGCGCGGTCCGCTCGACGATCGAGAGGCCGAGGCCGAGGCCGCGGGCGACCCGGGCGCCCTGGTCGAGGCGCTGGAACTCGCGGAAGACCAGCTTCTGCTGCGCGGCCGGGATACCGAGCCCGGTGTCGCACACCATCAGCACCACCCGGTCGCCGCGCCGCCGCGCGCCGACGAGCACGCGCCCTTCCGGCGTGTACTTGATGGCATTCGAGACCAGGTTGTGGAGCAGGCGCCGCAGCAGCTGCCGGTCCGAGCGCACGGCGAGCGACGAGGGCATGACGGCGAGGTCCAGGCCCTTCTCCTGCGCCATCGGGCCGAACTCGCGCTGGACCTGGCGGAAGAGGTCGGAGACCCGCACGATCGAGAGCTGGGGCTTGAGCGAGCCGGTGTCGAGGCGCGAGATCTCGAGGAGCGCGGTCAGGATCTCCTCGACGGCGTCGAGGGAGGCGTCGACGTTCTCGGCGAGCGTCGGGTCGGTGCCGCGGTCGCGCTCGACGAGCGCGCTGGCGTAGAGCCGCGCGGCGTTGAGGGGCTGGAGGATGTCGTGGCTGGCCGCCGCCAGGAAGCGGGTCTTCGAGGCGTTGGCGTCCTCGGCCTCGGCCTTGGCGCGGGTGAGCGCCGCGTTGAGGCGCGTCAGTTCCTCGGTGCGCTCGCGCACCCGGCTCTCCAGCTCCTCGTTGAGGCGGGTGCGGGCCTCCTCGGCGGCGACCGAATCGGTGACGTCGGTATAGGTCGCCACCACGCCGCCGTTCGGCAGCAGGTTGGCGCGGATCTCGATCACCCGGCCGCTCGGATGCAGCCGCAGGCGCTGCGGCCCGGATTCGAGCCGGAAGGCGGCGATGCGCTCGGCCACCAGGGTGTCGGCGTCGCGCACCCCGTAGGCGCCGCGGCCGGCATTGTAGCGCACGATCGCCTCGAGCCCGATGCCGGTGCGGATCATCCCGGCCGGCAGGTCGTAGAGGTCGGCGAAGGCGCGGTTCCAGACGATCAGCTTCATGTCGCGGTCGAAGACCGTGATGCCCTGCTTGGCGTGGTCGAGGCCGTGCTGGAGGATGTCGCGGCTGTACTGGAACGCCGCCGAGGCGTCGTCGAGGAGCTTCAGGGCCGCCCGCGGCGAGACGTTGCGCCGGCGCAGCACCAGCGACAGGGCGAGGCGGGCCGAGGAGGCGCCGATCGCCGAAGCGAGCAGGTGCTCGGCGTGGCGCAGCTCGGGCAGGCCCGCCACCGCGTCGTCCGGCATCGGGCTGCGGCCTTGCGCCTGCGCGAAGTCCCGGAAGGCGCGCGACGCCCGCTCCTCGCCGAGGAAGCGGGCGACCGTGGCGCGCAGTTCGCCCAGGGTGACGGCGCTGCGAAACAGCCGGAAGCTCGGCGCGACGGGACCGGCCTCGTCGAAGCCCGCAACCTGACCGAAGGCCTCGGCCTGCAGCCGCTCGATCGCGCTCGGCGGGCGCAGGAGCGAGAAACCCACGTAGGCGAGCGTGTTGAGGCCGAGGCTCCACAGCGTGCCGTGGACGAGGCGCGGCACGTCCTCGAGGCCCATCAGGGCGGTCGGGCTCAGGGCCTCGATGCCGAACGGGCCCTCGGCGATGAGCGAGGCCGCCCAGCCCTCCCCGGTAACGAGGCTCGGCAGGAGCAGGGTGTAGAGCCAGACCGCGAACCCGACGGTGAGCCCGGCGGCGGCCCCGGTGCCGGTGCCGCGGCCCCAGTAGAGCGCGCCGACGAAGGCCGGGCCGATCTGCGCCACGGCGGCGAAGGACAGGAGCCCGATCGAGGCGAGGGCGACCTCGCCGGCGACCCGCGAATAGGCGTAGGCCACCAGCACCACCGCGACGATCGCGATGCGGCGCACCACCAGCACGTAGCCGCCGAGGTCCGAGGCGCCGGGCTCCGGCGACGGCGAGGCGCCGGCCACGAGGTTGCGGCGGCGCAGCGTCACCGGGATGACGAGGTGGTTCGAGATCATGATCGCCACCGCGACCGACTCGACGATCACCATCGCGGTCGCCGCTGAGAGCCCGCCGATGAAGGCGACGAGCGCGATGCCGTCGGCCCGTTCGTGCAGGGGGAGCGCCAGCACGGTCATGTCGCGCTGGACAGTGCCCTCCGGGAAGAGCGCCAGGCCGGCGAGCGCGAGCGGCACCACGAACAGGTTGATGAGCACGAGGTAGAGCGGAAACGTCCAGGCGGCGCGCCCGACATCCGCGACCGCCCGGTTCTCCACCACCGCCATGTGGAACTGGCGCGGCAGCAGCAGCACGGCGGCGGCCGAGAGCAGGACCTGGACGACCAGCGTCGCGGGCCCCGAGGTCTGCCCGACCAGCGTGCCGAGGGAGACCTCGGCGACCGGCGGGGCCGGCACGTCGCGCAGCATCCAGCCGACCACGAAGCCGCCGACGGTGATGAAGGCCACCAGCTTGACGAGGGATTCGAGCGCGACCGCCAGGGTCAGCCCGTCCTGATGCTCGGTGGCGTCGGCGTGGCGGGTGCCGAAGGCGACCGCGAAGCCCGCCAGGACCAGGGCGACGAACAGCCCGAGATCGCCCAGCATGCCGGCCGACACCCCCACCCCGTCGG
Organism: Methylobacterium sp. ap11; assembly: GCF_900110515.1. NCBI lineage: Bacteria > Pseudomonadati > Pseudomonadota > Alphaproteobacteria > Hyphomicrobiales > Methylobacteriaceae > Methylobacterium > Methylobacterium sp. ap11. Next base: position 64,849 of record NZ_FOEB01000003.1, read on the forward strand.
TGGTGCGCAGGAAGACCTGGAGCGAGGCCGCCACCGCCCGCAATTGCAGGGCGATGTAGGGTACGGCCCCCACCACCGAGATCAGGCAGACCAGGGCGGCGATGCGCTCGCTCTTGCCGTAGCGGGCGGCGATGAAGTCGGCGATCGAGGTCGAGTTCTGGGCCTTGGCGATCCGCACCACCCGGGCGACCAGCCGGTAGCCCAGCCCGATCACCAGGACCGGGCCGACATAGATGGTGAGGAAGTCGAGGCCGGTATGGCTGGCGAGCCCGACCGAGCCGAAGAAGGTCCAGGAGGTGCAGTAGACCGCGAGCGACAGGGCGTAGATCGTCGGCCGCACCCGTGCGTCGCGCATCAGGGTCCGCCCGGCCACGTCGCCCCAATGGGCGACCGCGAACAGGGCGCAGATATAGACGAGGGCCGCCAGCACCACCGTCCAGCCCGCGATCATCGGCTCATCCATCCCCCGATCCGGGCGGGGGCCCGGATGCGCTCGTATCCGGGGGCTTTAGAGCATGCCGGGGCCGGACGCGCGACCCCGGCGGGACGCTCAGCCGTGGCAGGTGCAGCCGGCGTGGTCGCAGCCCGCGTGATGGGGATGGCCCTCGGCGCATTCCTCGCAGCAGAAGGCCTTGCCGTCGCGGGAGACGGCCTTCGCCACCGGGACCGTGCAGACGCAGTCCTCGCAGGCGCACTTCACGGTCTCGACGTTGGTGCTGGTCATGGGTCAGGTTCCTCGCGGTGGGACCGATCGTGGTCGTGGCTGTGATCGTGATCGTGCGGCTCGGTGAGGTGGGCCACCATGTTGCGCAGCACGTCGCGCACGTGATCGTCGTCGATCGCGTAGGCGACGTGCCGGCCGTGGCGGATCGCCCGCAGGATGCGGGCGGTCCGCAGCAGGCGCAGGTGGTGCGAGGTCAGCGATTGCGACAGGCCGAGGGCCTCGCCGATCTCGCCGACCGTGCGCTCCGTCTCCAGGCAGGCCAGCACGATGCGCAGGCGGTTCGGCTCGCCGAGGAGCCGAAAGACCTCCGCCACGTCACCGACCTGCTCGGGCGACAGGACCTGCACTCGCCCTCTCATCGACACATGAACACGTGCTCATGTATTTCTGCCGTTGCGGCAGATGTCAAGCGCCTCGGCGTCCTGCGGCGGCGTGGACGCGGCCCGAACGCGAAAGACCCCGCGGTGCCGGGGGCACCGCGGGGTCTTGGAAGACCGGAAGACTTGGAAGACCGGTGATCGGATGGTGACGAGCGATCCGCCTCAGGCGACGGCGCGCGCCCGCATCAGTTCGCCGCCGTTGCCGACGGCGCGGGTGTAGAGCGAGGAATAGCCGTCGGCGGCCCGGTCCCAGCCGAACTCGCGCGCCATGGCGTTGCGCCGCATCGCGCCAAGGCGGCGCTTCGAGGCGAAGACGTCGAAGGCGCGGCGGATGGCGCCGCTCAGGCCCTTGAGCGAGGATTCGCCGAACAGGAAGCCGGTGACGCCGTCCTCGACGGTGTCGGCCAGTCCCCCGGTGCGGTGGACGATCGGCAGGGAGCCGTAGCGCTGGGCGTACATCTGGGCGAGGCCGCAGGGCTCGAAGCGCGACGGCATCAGCAGGAAGTCGCTGCCGGCGAACATCCGGTGCGCGTCGGTCTCCTCGAAGCCGACCCGGACGCCGACCGAGCCGGGATGGCGCCGGGCGAGGTCGAGGAAGGCGGCCTCGAAGCGCGGTTCGCCCTGGCCGGTGACCACGAGCTGGCCGCCCTCGGCGACGATCGACTCGGCCGCCGCGAGCGTCAGGTCGACGCCCTTCTGGTGGACGAGGCGCGACACGATGGCGAAGAGCGGCCCGCGCGACACGCCGAGGCCGAAGCGGGTGCGCACCGCGTCGGCGTTGGCACGCTTGCCCTTCCAGTCGTCGGGCTCGAACCGCGTGGCGAGATGCGGGTCGGTGCGCGGATCCCAGGACTCGTCGATGCCGTTGAGGATGCCGGCGAGCCGCCCCTGATGGGCGCGGGTGCGCAGGAGGCCGTCGAGGCCGCAGCCGAATTCCGGCGTGGTGATCTCGTGGGCGTAGGTCTCGCTCACGGTGGTGACGTGGGAGGCGTAGTACAGGCCGGCCTTGAGGAACGACAGCTTGCCGTAGAACTCGACCCCGTCGATGTTGAAGGCGCTCTCCGGCACGCCGAGGCGGCCGAGGGTCTCCCACGGAAAAAGGCCCTGGTAGGCGAGGTTGTGGATGGTGAGCACGCTCGGCGTGCGCAGGCCGCGCCAGGCCAGGTAGGCCGGCGCCAGCGCCGTCTGCCAGTCGTTGAGGTGCAGGAGGTCGGCGCGCCAGTCCGGGTCGATCCCCTGCGCGAGCTCGGCGGCCGCGAGGCTGAGGCGGCCGAAGCGCAGATCGTTGTCGGGGAAGTCGACGCCCTGGTCGCCGTAGGGCGAGCCGTCGCGCTCGTAGAGCGCGGAATTGAGGATGACGTAGACCGGCAGGCCGTCGCCGGTCTCGATCAGGCCGAGGTCGCATGGCGGCATCTCGGCGTCGCCAGGAAGGTGGGCGACCACCGCGATCTCGGGATGCCGCTCGACGACCTGGCGGTAGCCCGGGATCAGGATGCGCACGTCATAGTGCTGGCGCAGGGCGCGGGGCAGCGAGGCCGCGACCTCGCCGAGGCCACCGGTCTTCACGAAATCCGCCATCTCCGGCGTGGCGTAGAGGATTCGCGGCTTGAGCGAGCCGCGCAGCCCCTCGACGGTCTCTCGAGGAGAGCCGCCAGACGACACGGCCGGCGAATGCCAAGCCAACCGCGCCGACGCCGGAAATGTCATGAAAGAGCCCTCACGCCGCGAGCCGGACGGATTGCGAGCGGACGAAACCGCGACGTACTGCCACGACAACGCACGACTCCCGCTTTGGTTCCTGTGCACTGCACAATATCATGCGATTCCGGAGCGGCAATATTTTTCTCATAAACGACAAGAAAAATCCCGATTTCGCGCCTCACGCAGAAAGCTGTACCGCGTGAGGTCGGAGCTTAGGCGCGTAAACCACCGGTCAGCCCTGCGCGGCCGCCGCGCGCCGGATCAGCACGAGCGCCTCGTCTCCCGCAAGTGCGAAATGGCCGTCGAGCGGCCGCTCGCCGCGCCGGCCGCCGGCGCTCGACAGGAGGATCTCCCAGCCCTCCCGGGCGCCGTCGGGCTGCGCGACGGCGATATCCCCATCGACCTTGCAATCCCCGTGCCCGAAATTGAGGGCGACCCGGATCGTCTCGTCGGCGTGCCGGCGCTCGTAGACCAGGACGTCGCCGTCGACTGAAACCGGGCGGTAATCGCCGACGCTCAGCGCCGGATGCTCGCGGCGGAGCGCGATCAGGCGGCGATGCAGGGTCAGGATCGAGCCGGGATCGTCGCGCAGCACCTCGACGTTGCGGGACTGGGCCTGGGGGTCGAGGGGCAGCCACGGCTCGACGGTGGAGAAGCCCGCCTGCGGCCCGGGCTGCCACTGCATCGGCGTGCGCTCCGGGTCGCGGCCACGGCCGGGCTCGTTGTGCTCCCAGGGGTCGCGCACGCGCTCGGGCGGGATCGGCACGCGGCCGAGCCCGATCTCGTCGCCGTAATAGAGCGTCGGCGTGCCCCGCAGGGTGAGCAGCAGCACCGCCGCCACCCGGGCCTGCGCGTCGCCGACCCGGGCGGCGATGCGGGGCTGGTCGTGGTTGCCCAGCACCCAGTTCGGCCAGCCGCCTTCGGGCAGGGCCGCCTCGTATTCCTCGATTAGCCGCGCCACGGCGGGCGCGTGCCAGGGCGTCTGGATCAGCTGGAAGTTGAACGGCAGGTGCGCGCCCGACAAATCGACGCCGTAATACGCCACCAGCCGCTCCAGCGGCAGGTAGATCTCGCCGATCAGCACCCGGGCGTCGTATTCCTCCAGCACCGCCCGCATCTCGGCGATGACCTGCATCACCTCGGGCTGGTCGGCGGAATGGAGCTGGACGAGGCTGTTGATCTCCGGCTCGCCGGCGACGTAGTCCGGGTTGACCGGATTGTCGCGGAGCGCCTCGTCCTTCATCAGGTGCCAGATCACGTCGACCCGGAACCCGTCGACGCCGCGGTCGAGCCAGAAGCGCAGCACGTCCATCATCGCGGCGCGCACCTGCGGGTTGCGCCAGTTCAGGTCCGGCTGCTCGCGCAGGAAGGCGTGGTAGTAGTATTGGCCGGTCGCCGGATCGAGGGTCCAGGCCGGGCCGCCGAAATTGCTGATCCAGTTGTTGGGCGGACCGCCATCGGGGCCGGGGTCGCGCCAGATGTACCAGTCGCGCTTGGGGTTGTCGCGAGAGGCGCGGGCCTCGCGGAACCAGGGGTGGTCCTGCGAGGTGTGGTTGGGCACGAAGTCCATGATCACCCGCAGGCGCCGGCGATGCGCCTCGGCCACCAGGGCGTCGAAATCGGCCAGCGTGCCGAACAGCGGGTCGATGTCGCAGTAATCCGAGACGTCGTAGCCGTAATCGGCCATCGGCGAGCGGCAGACCGGCGACAGCCACACCGCATCGACCCCGAGCCAGGCCAGGTAGTCGAGCCGGGCGGTCACGCCCTCGAGGTCGCCGACGCCGTCGCCGTTCGTGTCCTGGAACGAGCGCGGATAGACCTGGTAGACGATGCCGGCCTTCCACCACAGCTCGCCCGCCAGCAGGCGGGCGGGCTTCGCGTCCTCGGTCATGCGGATCTCCTGAGCAGGTTTCGCGGGCGGGTTCGGATGGAACGGGCCTGCCGGCGCCACGACGGCGGGTGGGCCGGGATGCGGCCGGGACCGGGCCGGGGTTGAGGAGGCGGGCGAGCGCCGTTATACATCGCGTCCGATCATGATGCCCGCGATCGAATATTTTTCGGCCGGCTTCCTTGCGGGAAGCCGCGTCTTCGTCTCCGGTTCCCCCGTCGCCCGCGCGGGGGCCCGAGCGTGGCGATCCTGCATCACGGCTCGCCAGGACCAGGGCTCGCCAAGATCGCGGCCTGCCAAGATCGCGGCTCGCCAAGACAGGGGCATGACGCCGACCCGCCGGAAAGAGCGGAAACGGCAGCCCCGAGGCCAGACCGGAGGCGCAACCCTGCCCCGCCGGCTAACTCTTCCCTAGGGGCATCTCCTAACCCTAAGGTCGCAGATGCGGACGGTCTCGGAGGCGTTCACACTCGCTTCAGGCCGGTTCGCCAAAATCAAGTCGCGTTTCCGTGAGACGTGTCGGGACAGCAACACGCGAACAATCGTGTGGTCAAGCTTGATCCTGGCGTCTCGACATCGCCGTTCCACAGCCACACGATGCTGCCGTGGCCGAAGGTTTGCTGCAGAGCACGCGACGCGAGATCGCGCTGCAACAACTGAAGACCTACGGCAAGGAAGGGGGTTCCTCAGGTGCTCAACGATGCTGTTCTGACCGGTCGCCGCCGCGACGAGACCTCGCGGGATGCCGCCGAGGCGCCGCGCTCCTGGATGCCGCAGGCCGCGCCTGCGGTGCCCGCGGGCGACGACGTCACGGTGATGCGCACCGCGATCCTGGCTAAGCTCGCCTACGCGCTCGGCAAGACGCCCGCCACCGCCCGCGACCGCGACTGGTTCGTGGCCACCGCGCTGGCGCTGCGCGACCGGGCGGTCGCCGCCAGCGCCATCTCGGCCGGGATCGTTCCGCCGAAGCGCGTGCACTACCTCTCCCTCGAATTCCTGATCGGCCGCCTGCTCTCCGACGCTATGGGCAATCTCGGCGTCGCCGAGACCGTGCGGGCGGCGCTCGCCGGCCTCGACGTCGACCTCGAGGCGGTGGCCGGCGCCGAGCCCGATGCGGCGCTCGGCAATGGCGGCCTCGGGCGGCTGGCCGCCTGCTTCATGGAGAGCATGGCGAGCCTTGCGATTCCCGCCTACGGCTACGGCATCCGCTACGATCACGGCCTCTTTCGGCAGGTGATCGAGGACGGGGTCCAGCGCGAGGTGCCGGAAACCTGGCTCGCCGAGGGCAACCCCTGGGAGTTCGAGCGGGCGGAGGCCGCCTGCGAGGTCGGTTTCGGCGGCGACGTCGCCATGAGCGTCCAGCCCGACGGCACGCTGCGCCGCGTCTGGCGCCCGGCCGAGACCGTGCGCGCGGTCCCCTACGACACCCCGGTGATCGGTCGCGGCGCCAAGCACGTCAACGCCTTGCGCCTCTGGGCCGCCCGCGCTCCGGAAGCGATCGACCTCGCCCGCTTCAACGCCGGCGACCATGTCGGCGCGGTGGCCGAGCGCGCCCGGGCCGAGGCGATCTCGCGGGTGCTCTACCCGAGCGACGGCACGCCGGCCGGCCAGGAGCTGCGCCTGCGCCAGGAATTCTTCTTCACCTCGGCCTCGCTCCAGGACCTGGTGCGCCGCCACGTCGCCGAGCGCGGCGACCTGCGCTCGCTGCCCGACCACGCCGCGATCCAGCTCAACGACACCCACCCGGCCATCGCCGTGCCGGAGCTGATGCGGCTCCTCGTCGACGTGCACGGCCTGTCCTGGGAGGATGCCTGGCACGTCACCACCCAGACGCTCGGCTACACCAACCACACCCTGATGCCGGAGGCGCTGGAGACCTGGCCGGTGGAGCTGATGGAGCGGCTGCTGCCGCGCCACATGCAGATCATCTACCTGATCAACTGGATGCACCTCGAGGAGGTGTCGAAGCACGGCAGCACGCCCGAGCACCTCGCCGAGGTCTCGCTGATCGACGAGAGCCACGGCAAGCGGGTCCGCATGGGCCACCTCGCCTTCCTGGGCGCGCGCCGCGTCAACGGCGTCTCGGCGCTCCACACCGAGCTGATGCGCCAGACGGTGTTCGCGCCGCTCCACGCCCTCGACACCGACAAGATCGTCAACAAGACCAACGGGATCACCTTCCGGCGCTGGCTCCACAACGCCAATCCGGGCCTGACCGCGCTCGCCGTCGAGGCGGTCGGCGCGAAGGTGCTCGACGATCCCCGCCACCTCGAAGGGCTCGCCGCCTTCGCCGACGATTCCGCCTTCCAGGCCCGCTACGCGGCGGTGCGCCGCGAGCGCAAGGAGGCGCTCGCCCGCGTGGTCGAGGAGCGCACCGGCATCGCCCTCGATCCCGACGCGCTGTTCGACGTCCAGATCAAGCGCATCCACGAGTACAAGCGCCAGCTCCTCAACATCCTGGAGACGGTCGCGCTCTACCAGGCGATCAAGGCCGAGCCGCACCGCGACTGGACGCCCCGGGTCAAGCTCTTCGCCGGCAAGGCGGCGCCGAGCTATACCCAAGCCAAGCTCATCATCCGGCTCGCCAGCGACGTGGCGAAGCGCGTCAACGCCGATCCGGACGTGGCCGGCCGCCTGACGGTCGCCTTCGTGCCGAACTACTCGGTGAGCCTCGCCGAATCGATCATCCCGGCCGCCGACCTGTCGGAGCAGATCTCGACGGCGGGCCTCGAAGCCTCGGGCACCGGCAACATGAAGCTCGCTCTCAACGGCGCGCTCACCATCGGCACGCTCGACGGCGCCAACATCGAGATCAAGGACCATGTCGGTCCCGACAACATCTTCATCTTCGGCCTCGACGCGGCCGGGGTGCAGCGGGTCCAGGCCCAGCCGGGCTACGCCTCGCGGGCCATCGCGGCCTCGGCCCGCCTGCGCGGCGCCCTCGACATGATCGCGGCGGGCGGGTTCTCACCCGGCGAGCCGGGCCGCTTCCGCCCGCTCGTCGACGAGCTGACCCACGGCGACCGCTTCCTGCTCACCGCCGACTTCGACGATTACTGGCGCGCCCAGCGCGAGGTCGACGCGGCCTGGCGCCGGCCCAAGACCTGGTGGAAGTCGGCGATCCTCAACACCGCGCGGACCGCGTGGTTCTCCTCCGACCGGACGATGCGGGAATACGCCGAGGAGATCTGGCGGGTGCGGGTGGTCTGACGCCTTCCGATCCTAAGACGAAAAGAGAAGCCCCGCGGCGCAAGCCGCGGGGCTTCTCTTTTTGGAAGCTATGGTGACGCGCGATCACCGGCTTAGTTTGGTCGAGGCTTAGTGAAGCGCGGGATCCCCTCTCCCGTGTGGGAGAGGGGTAGGGGTGAGGGTGGAGACGGTGCAGCTAGAAGCCTGAACCGTCACGCTGCCAGCACAACGATCAGTGCTTGAACAAGAACCGTAGCACCCTCACGCGGGATCTTCGATCCCCCGACCCCTCTCCCACACGGGAGAGGGGAGACGCGCTCAATCTTTCTTCGATTCTATCAACTCGAATCTGTTTCACGCCGCCGGAATATACTGGTACGTCCAGGTCTCGCTCAGCGTCTCGTCCCCGCGGCGTAGGAACAGCCGCAGCTCGACCGGCTCCGCCCCCGTCACAGCGAGGTCGAACTCGGCGCGCCAGTGGCCCGGCACGTCGTCCGGCACCGCCTCGGTGCGGGCGAGCGGGAAGGTGCCGCGCGACGCGGTGAGGACGGCCTCCGGCTTCACCCCGGCGGGCAGGCGTCCGAGCGGCTCGCCCAAAAACTCGACCACGAACTTGCGCACACCCTTCGGCCGGTCAGTGCCGGCCTGGCCGCCATTGCCCTCGCGGGTGGCGACGACGCGGGCGAGGTTGCTCGGATAGGGCTCGCCCGCGACCCAGTGCAGGCGGTAGGCGAGGTCGTGCGAGGAGCCGGCGCGGGCGGGTTCGGCCGGCACCCACATCGCCACCACGTTGTCGTGGATCTCGTCGTCGGTGGCGTTCTCGACCAGTTGGACGCTGCCCTTGCCCCAGTCGCCGAGCGGCTCGACCCAGAGCGAGGGCCGGCGGTCGTAGTAGACGCCGTCCTGGTAGTGGTCGAACAGGCGGTCGCGCTGCATCAGCCCAAAGCCGCGCGGGCGCTCGTCCGAGAAGGCCGACACCATGGTGCGGGGCGGGTTGCGCAGCGGGCGCCAGATCCGCTCGCCGGTGCCGGTCCACAAAGCCAGCCCGTCCGAATCGTGCACCTCCGGGCGCCAGTCCACGGCGGTGGGCTTGGCGGTCTCGGAGAACCAGTACATCGAGGTCAGCGGTGCCAGGCCGAAGCGGCCGACATCCTTGCGCAGGTGCAGGCTCGCCTCGATGTCCATCACCACCGACTTGGTGCGGCGCATCCTGAAGCGGTAGGCGCCGGCGGCCGAGGGGCCGTCGAGCAGCGCCATCACCGTGACGGTGTCGGAGTCCGCCGCCGGAGTCTCAAACCAGACATGGGTGAAGTCCGGGAACTCCTCGGGGCGGTCCGGCATCACCGTGTCGAGGGCGAGCCCGCGGGCCGAGAGGCCGTACTGATAGAGCTCGCCGATCGCCCGGAAATACGAGGCGCCGAGGAAGGCGACCCAGTCGTTGCGGCGCCAGTCGAGGAGACCGCCGCGGCGCTCCTGGAAGCGAAAGCCCGCAAAGCCCGGATTCGGAGGCAGGCGCCGTGCCGGGGAATCCGCCGGCATCTCGAAGGCGGCCGGATCGTAGACGATCTCGCGGGCCTGGCCGCCCTCGACGACGTGCATCCGCACCGGCTTCTGGAAGTAGCGGCCGAGGTGGAAGAACGTGACCGGGAAGGCGCTCGGGCCGTCGGCCCACAGGGCGTGGTCGGGCTTGAACTTCAGCTTGCCGTGGGCGTCGTAGTCGATCGCCTGCAGCGCGTCGCGGTCGGGAATCGCCGGGGGCGCGTAGGGCTTGGCCGCCATCTCCCGCGCCCGCGCCTTCAGGGCCTCGAAGCCGAAGGGCTCCGGCTTGCCGAGGGGCAGCTGGGCGCTCATCACCTCGGGGCCGGAGGCGAGCAGGAGCGCGGCGCCGGCGAGCAGCGAACGACGGTCGATCATCGGCAGGTGCCCTAGCGGATCGGCTCGATGCTGGTGGCCCGGCGCCAGAGCTGGACCATGATGTAGAGGGCGCAGAGGCTGAACAGCACCATCAGGATGTGGCCGACGGTGTCGCCGAGCTCGAAGATGCCGGCGAGCGCCCAGCCCGCCGCGATGGCCACCGCGAACACCTCGACGCCAACCAGCACCATGATGCTGAGGATGGTGAGGAGGCTGCGGGGCTTGAGGGAAGCTGATGCGGGCACGCGGCCTGACCCTTGTGCTGTGTGGCGGGGCGACGGGCGCGCGAGGCGCCTATCGTTTCATGGCTCCGGGGACTAGCCTGAACCGGCGGCTGCGCGCAACCGCGCGGGCCCCCGGCCGTCGATTTCGTAACGTCATCGCAAGCCGCCCGTCACACGAGCCGAGAGCCGTCCAAACCGCCGATGCCCGAGACCCCCGTCTTCCCCCGCGCCGCCTGCGCGGCTCCCCACCATCTCGCCGCCGAGGCCGGCCGGGCGATCCTCGCCGAGGGCGGCAACGCCGTCGAGGCGATGCTGGCCATGGCGGCGACCATCGCGGTGGTCTACCCCCACATGAACGGTCTCGGCGGCGACGGCTTCTGGTTGATCCGCGGGCCGAACGGCGTCGTGCGGGCGATCGAGGCCTGCGGGCCGGCCGGCAGCCTCGCGACGATCCGGCGCTACCGCGACAAGGACTACGAGACGATCCCCGAGCGCGGGCCTGACGCGGCCCTGACGGTGGCCGGTGCGGTCGGCGGCTGGGCCGTCGCGCACGGGATCGCCCGCGACCTCGGCGGGCGCCTGCCCCTGGACCTGATCCTGTCCGACGCGGGACGCCACGCCCGCGAGGGCGTCGCGGTCTCGGCCTCCGAGGCGCGCTACGTGCCGAAGGAGCTCGACACGCTCCACGACCAGCCGGGCTTCAAGGAGACCTTCCTGGTCGACGGCAAGCCCCCGAAGGCCGGGACGGTGCGGGCGCTGCCGACGCTCGCCGCGACGCTCGAGCAGCTCGGCCATGCCGGGCTCGACGACTTCTACCGCGGTGATATCGGCCGCGAGGTCGCCGCGGACCTGGAGCGGGCCGGCAGCCCGGTCACCCGCGCCGACATCGCGCGCTACCGGGCGGTGTCGCGGGCGCCGTTGTCGCTGAAGCTCTCGGGCGGGACGGTCTACAATTGCCCGCCGCCGAGCCAGGGCCTGGCGGCGCTGATGATCCTCGGCCTCTACGAGCGGCTGGGCGCGATCCGGCCCGAGACGGCGGCGCATTACCACGGCCTGATCGAGGCGACGAAGCGGGCCTTCCGGGTCCGCGACGCGGTGGTGACCGACTTCGACCGCCTGCGCCACGACCCCGCGACCTTCCTCGCGCCGGAGCGCCTGGCGGCCGAGGCCGCGGCGATCCGCATGGACCGGGCCTCGCCCTACCCCGTGCGCCCGGTCGGCGACGGCGACACGGTGTGGATGGGAGCGATCGACGGCAACGGCGTCGCGGTCTCCTACATCCAGTCGGTCTACTGGGAGTTCGGCTCCGGCCTCGTCCTGCCGCGCACCGGCATCACCTGGCAGAACCGCGGCATCGCGTTCTCGCTCGACCCCAAGGCCGTCAACCCGCTGGAGCCGGGGCGGCGGCCGTTCCACACCCTCAACCCGGCCCTCGCCGTGCTCGCCGACGGGCGGGTGCTCTCCTACGGCAGCATGGGCGGCGACGGGCAGCCGCAATTCCAGGCCCAGGTCTTCACCCGCTACGCCAGCTACGGCATGGGCGTCGCCGAGGCGGTGGACGCGCCGCGCCTCCTGTTCGGCCGCACCTGGGGCGCGGACTCGATGACCGTGAAGGTCGAGGACCGGTTCGACTCGGCCTGCATCGCGGCGCTGTCGCGGATGGGCCACGAGATCGAGGAGCTGGGCGGCTCCTACATCGATTCGCTCGGCCATGCCGGCCTGCTGGTGCGCCACCCGGGCAACGGCCGGATCGAGGCGACGCACGATCCGCGCTCGGATGGCGGGGCGGCGGGGGTGTGAGGTGCCCTGAGTTTTCGGCAGCGGTTCCTGCCGTCTTCTCAGGCTCCCTCGACCGACGATCCCCGTATCGTCGGAGATTTTTCGTCCGACCCACACCCTCATCCTGAGGCGTCGGCCCATTGGAGATGGGCTGACCTCGAAGGAGGCCTCCAGCAGGCGCAGAGCTTCCTGGAACCCTCTCCTTCGAGATCGGTCGATCCGCGATCGACCGACACCTCGGGACGAGGCCGCGAGTGGGAGAAGGAGAGGCTTGGCAGCCCTCACCCACCGATCCGCGACCGCGAAACGCGACGCCCGGACCGACGGCCGGGTCACCGGCCGCCTGCCGGCGCCCTCACGCCTCCATCGCCTCCAGCTCGGCGATCATGCCCTCGATCATCGACAGGCCGATCTGCCAGAAGGCCGGGTCGCGGGCGTCCAGCCCGAACGGCGCCAGGAGCTCGCCGTAGGGCCGGCTGCCGCCGGCGGCGAGCAGCGCGAAGTAGCGCTCGACGAAGGCCTCCTCCGCCGCCGGGGCCCCGTTCGCCCCCTGGTAGACGCCGTAGAGCGAGTTCACCAGGCAGTCGCCGAAGGCGTAGGCGTAGACGTAGAACGGCGAGTGGATGAAGTGGGGGATGTAGGCCCAGTAGGGCTCGTAGCCCTCGTCGAGGCGGATCGCCGGCCCGAGGCTCTCGGCCTGGACCGACATCCACAGCTCGCAGATCTTCTCGGCGGTCAGCTCGCCCTCGCGGCGGGCCAGGTGGACCTTGCGCTCGAAGGCGTAGAACGCGATCTGGCGCACCACCGTGTTGATCATGTCCTCGACCTTGGCGGCCAGCATCGCCCGCCGCTGGACCGGGTCGGTGGTGGCCTCCAGCACGCGCCGGAAGGTCAGCATCTCGCCGAACACGCTGGCGGTCTCGGCCAGGGTCAGCGGCGTCGGGGCCATCAGCGCGCCGTTGTGGCCCGCCAGCACCTGGTGGACGCCGTGGCCGAGCTCGTGGGCGAGCGTCATCACGTCCCGCGGCTTGCCCTGGTAGTTGACCAGCACGAAGGGATGGGCGGAGGGCACGGTCGGGTGGGCGAAGGCGCCCGGGGCCTTGCCGGGGCGCACCGGCGCGTCGATCCAGCTGCCGTCGAAGAAGCGCCGGGCGATCTCGGCCATCTTGGGCGAGAAGGCGCCGTAGGCCGACAGCACGGTCTCGCGCGCCTCGGCCCAGGGAATCGTGCGCTGCTCGACCTTCGGCAGCGGCGCGTTGCGGTCCCAGTAGGCCAGGCTGTCGCGGCCGAACCAGCGCGCCTTCAACTTGTAGTAGCGATGCGACAGGCGCGGATAGGCCGCCTGCACGGCGGCGACCAGCGCCTCGACGGTGTCGCGCTCGACCCGGTTGGCGAGGTGGCGGGCATCCGACACGTCGGTGAAGCCGCGCCAGCGGTCGGAGATCTCCTTGTCCTTGGCGAGCGTGTTGGTGATCAGCGTGAACACCCGCAGGTTCGTGCGAAACACGCTGCTGAGCGCGCCGGCCGCGTCCCGGCGTACGGTCTCGTCGGAGTCCTGGAGCTTGTTGAGGGTCGGCTCCAGCGTCAGCTCCTCGCCCCGCAGCGGGAAGCGCAGGGACGCGATGGTCTCGTCGAACAGCCGGTTCCAGGCGGCGCGGCCGGTCACCGACTTCTCGAGGAAGAGCTTTTCCGCCTCGTCGCTGAGCTGGTGCGGCTTCTCGCGGCGGATGTCCTCGAGCCAGGGGCGGTAGCGCGAGAGCGGCGGGTGGGCGGCGGCCGCGTCGACCAGCCGGTCCTCGATCCGGTTGAGCTCCAGGGTGAAGAACAGGAGGTCGCTCGCCGCAGCGGTCAGGCGCTCCTGGGTGTCGCCGTAGAACTTCGCCCTCGCCGGGTCGGTGGTGTCGCCCGAATAGACGAGGCCGGCATAGGACATCAGCCGGCCGAGCCGGTCCTCGATCGCCTCGTAGGCGGCGACCGCGGTGCCGAGCCGGTCGGAGGCGCCGTCGCCGGCGACGAGGTCGGCGACGCGGCCGCGATAGCTCTCGGCGAAGGCCCGGCACTCGGCCTCGGCCTGCGCGAGGTCGGCCGCGAAGGCCGGGTCGTCGAGACCGGCATAGAGGTCCGACAGGTCCCATTCCGGCAGCGGCCCGAGATCGACGGCGCGGGCCGTGGCCTGGGCGGTGCTCAGGGCGCTGTCCGACGGCGCGGCGGCACTCTGGGGCATGGGGGATGTTCCTCTCGGGGCGCGAAGGCGGTGTCGGGCGTGCGCCGGGACATATCGGCTCCCACCGGCCCGCGATCAACCGAGGCGGCGGCGATTGCCGCGCAAGGCCGGCCGGAGCATGGGCCGTGCCGCCGGACGGCCCGCGGGCCGGGAACCGTCCGTTGGCGTTAAGGGCGACTTTACGGTTGTGGCGCAGCATGCGGCTCGAAACGAAACAGTCCCGCGATTCGCGCCGCCCCCTCGCCGGAGCGCGGTGCCGGACACGGAACGAGGACCCGGGCGGCGCGACCCGCCGCCCCGGTCCTCCGAGGAGAGCAGATGACCACCACGGTCCTCATCGTCGACGACGATCCCGTGCAGCGCCGCCTGGCGGAGGCCATGGTGCGGCGCCTCGGGTACGACGCGGCGGTCGCCGAGAGCGGGACCGCCGGGCTCGACGCGCTGCGCGCCCCCGATGCCGGCATCGACGTGGTGCTCCTCGACCTCGCCATGCCGGGCGACCTCGACGGGCTCGGCGTGCTGGCGGAACTCCGCAAGGCCGGGATCGACACGCCGGTCATCGTCCAGACGGCGAACGGCTCGATCGACGCGGTCGTCAACGCGATGCGGGCCGGCGCGGTCGACTTCGTGGTCAAGCCCGCCGGACCGGAGCGGCTCCAGGTCTCGATCCGCAACGCCCTCCAGGTCGACCAGCTCCAGGACGAGATCCGGCGGATGCGCCGGCGGGCGTCGGGCGCCCTGTCGTTCCGCGACCTCACCTCGAAGAGCCCCGACATGGGCCGGGTGATGCGGCTCGCCGAGCGGGCGGCGAAATCGAACATCCCGGTGCTGATCGAGGGCGAGTCCGGCGTCGGCAAGGAGGTGCTGGCGCGCGCGATCCAGGGCTCGGGCGAGCGCCGCGGCAAGCCGTTCGTCACGGTCAATTGCGGGGCGATCCCCGACAACCTCGTCGAATCGACCCTGTTCGGCCACGAGAAGGGGGCGTTCACCGGTGCCACCGAGCGCCATCTCGGCAAGTTCGTCGAGGCCTCGGGCGGCACGCTCTTCCTCGACGAGATCGGCGAACTGCCCCTCGACGCGCAGGTGAAGCTCTTGCGCGCGCTGCAGGAGGGCGAGGTCGATCCGGTCGGCGGGCGCAAGAGCGTGCGGGTCGACATCCGGCTGATCTCGGCGACCAACCGCTCGCTCCTCGACCTTGTGAAGCAGGGCCGCTTCCGCGAGGACCTGTACTACCGCCTCAACGTCTTCCCGATGACCCTGCCGCCCTTACGGGCCCGGCGCGAGGACATCCCGGACCTCGCCCGCTCGTTCTGCGCCCGGTTCGCGGCCGAGGAGGGCAAGCGGGTCCGCGGCATCGCCGCGGAGGCGATGGCACTGATCACCCGCTACGACTGGCCCGGCAACGTGCGCCAGCTCGAGAACGCGCTGTTTCGCGCCGTGGTGCTCGCCGACGGCGACGAGCTGACGATCGCGGAATTCCCGCAGATCGCCGCCCAGGTCCAGGGCTTCGACGTGCGCATCCCCGCGGCGCCCGCTTCCCCCGAGCCCGGCACCGCGCCGGCCCCGGTGCGCGAGATCGTCCGGGTCGAGGTGCGCGACCCCCACGCCCTCTCCCTCGTCGCCGAGGAGACCGGCGAGATGAAGACGATGGAGGGGCTGGAGGGTGAGATCATCCGCTATGCCCTGCAATTCTATCGCGGGCGAATGTCCGAGGTGTCGCGCCGGCTCGGCATCGGCCGCTCGACCCTCTATCGCAAGTTGAAGGAACTCGGCCTCGACGACGAGAAGGCGGAAGACGCCGCCTGATTCTGCCGTTCGGTCCGAAGAAAACCGCATTTGACGGGCTCTGGGCTCTCCTGCCGGGGGAGCGCGAGCGATGTCGCGCGGTGAACACTGTCGCGTGCCGTGGCGCACGTCGTGCACGAGGCCGGGCGGCATTCCGACCGGGTGTGGCAGCCATGCGATGGTGCGACCTGCACCGACGTGCTGACTGATCGAGTTATCCAGCGTGGCCGCTCCCCGGCCGCAGCTTCGAGGAGAGGACCATGGCTCCCAAGCGCAGGACCGGCCGGAATGTCGGCGCAGCGGCGACCCTCGCGGTGCTGCTGGCGGCCCAGCCCGGCCAGCCGGGCGCACGGGCCGAGGGCGTCGCCGCGGTGGCGACGACCGGCGAGGCCGCCGCGAGCGCGGCCGCGCCGCCCCCCGCGGTCACCACGATCCCGGACAGGGCGGCCGCCGCGAGCCCGCCCGAGGCCGCGTTCCCGAAGGCCGAGGCTCCGAAGGTCGAGACCTCCAAGGTCGACTTGCCCAAGGTCGAGGCCCCCAAGCCCGACCTGACCAGGGCCGCGACCGCCGCGGTCTCGCCCGAGGCCGTGCCGGCGACGCCGCCGGCCGCCGCGAGCCCGCCCGCTCCCGAGGCGCCCGCGGCCCCGGCGGAAGCCGCGGCGCCCGCCCTGCCGCCGCCCGCCCCCGGCGACCCGGTGGCCGAGGTGGTGGCGGCGCGCCTCGCCGACCCGGCCTTCACACTGATCCGCCGCCTCAACGCGAAGCAGCGCGAGGCGATGCAGGCCTTCTACGCGCTCGGTGCCTTCAAGGCGGTCTGGCTGACCGAGAGCGGCTGGTCCGACGCCGCCAAGGCGGTGATCGCCCGGCTGCAGGCGGCGGGCGAGGACGGGCTCGACCCTCTCGCCTACCCGATCCCGCTCCTCGATCCGCCCCACGCCACGGCGGCGGACCGGGCCGAGGCCGACCTGAAGCTCTCGGCGGCGGCGGTGCTCTACGCCCGCGACGCCCGCGGCGCGCGCCTCGAGCCGTCGCGCCTGTCGCGCTTCATCACCCCGAAGCTCGACCTGCCCGGGGCCGACGCGGTGCTGACCCGGCTCACCCCGGCCGGGACGAATGCCGGCGCCCTGCTCCAGACCTACAACCCGGCGCAGCCCGGCTACCTCGCCCTCAAGGCCAAGCTCGCCTCCCTGCGCGCCCAGCAGCCGAACCGCGCCGTGCCGATGGTGCGCCTGCCCAAGGGCCCGGCGCTCAAGGCCGGCATGCGCGACGCGCGGGTGCCGCTGATCCGCGCCCGCTTCGGCCTGACCGGCGCCCAGGACGCAACCGCCTACGACGAGGGCGTGGCGACCGCGGTGGCGAGCTTCCAGCGCCAGCGCGGCCTGAAGGCGAGCGGCGTCCTCGATCCCGCCACCGTGGCGGCCCTCGCCGGCCCGAGCCCGGACCGGCAGGAGGCCGACCTCCTCGCCAACATGGAGCGCTGGCGCTGGCTGCCGGCCGATCTCGGCCGCACCCACGTCTTCGTCAACATTCCCGAATACAAGGTGCGGGTGATCCGCGACGGCCGCGTCCTCGACGAGGCCCGGGTCATCGTCGGCAAGCCGGATTCCCCGACCCCGATCTTCTCCGGCGAGATGACCTACGCGGTGGTCAACCCGTCCTGGACGGTGCCGCCCTCGATCCTCAAGAGCCAGTTCCTGCCGGGGCTGGCCCGCGACCCGAACTACGCGGCGCGCCTCGGCTACCAGGTGGTCAAGCGCGGCAACGGCATCGCCATCCGGCAGCCGCCGGGCGAGCGCAACGCGCTCGGCTTCATCAAGTTCATGTTCCCCAACGACCACGCGGTCTACCTGCACGACACGCCGAACCGCACGCTGTTCTCCCGCTCCGAGCGGGCGCTGAGCCACGGCTGCGTGCGCGTCGACGACCCCTTCCGCTTCGCCCAGGTGGTGCTCGGGCCGCGCTGGCCGACCGAGCGGCTGAAAGGCCTGATCGGCAAGGGCGAGCGTACCGTGATGCTGCCCGAGAAGATCCCGGTGCATCTGGCCTACTTCACCCTGGAGGCCGACGGGACCGGCGCGCTGCGCAGCCTGCCGGACCTCTACGGCGTCAACGCCCGGGTGAAGGTGGCGCTCGGCCTCTCGAACGAGGCGCTGCCGCCCGAGGCCGGCCACAAGCCGAAGGTCGCCAAGCCCGCCGGGACGCCGTCCGGCGCGCCCGCCGCCGCACCGCGCCGAGACCGGGACGTAGCGCAGCACCAGGCCGCGCCGCGCCCGGCCCCGCGCCGCCCGGTCGCCACCGCGACCGAACCGCAGGAGCCCGCCGTGGTGCAGCCGGCCCCGGACTATTTCGGCGAGACCGGGGCGATCCGCCGAGGCTGGTGGTAGGGGCCGCGGGCCCCGTCCACGCCATTCCTCCCCTGCTCCGGGCCGCTCGCGCGGCCCGCGACGGCCGGCCGCGATCCCGTCCCGGGGTCGCGGCCGCGCGCGTGCCGAGCCCTCGCGCATCCATCCCGCACGGAAACGTGAAGCGGGGCCGATTTTCGCCACGGTTACGACTTAGCGCTCTTCGGGTCCTGTCGCGGGGACCCGCTAACCCTTTGTTTACGGTTCTCGGCAACCCTGCGTTCACCATGTGGGCCCGTCGGCCCGAGTGAGGATGAGGGATCGTGCGAGCGCTCAAGCGTGCCGGCCGCGGGGCGGCCGACCCGACCCGGGGATCCCGCTCCTGCCGCCGCGCCGCGCTGGCGCTGGTCGCCTGCCTGGGCACCGTGCTCGGCTCGACCAGCGGCACGCAGGACGCGGTCGCCAACGGCGATACCCGAACGATCTCGATCTTCCACGAGCACACCAAGGAGAGCGCCGCGATCACGTTCAAGCGTGACGGACGCTACGACCGGGCCGCCCTGGAGCAGCTGAACTGGCTTCTGCGCGACTGGCGCCTCGACGAGCCGACCAAGATGGACCCGCGCCTGTTCGACGTGGTGTGGGAGGCCCACCGCGCCGTCGGCTCGCAGGACGCCATCCACGTCGTCTCGGCCTACCGCTCGCCCCAGACCAACGCCGCCCTGCGCCGCCGCTCC
The DNA here is from genome assembly GCF_900110515.1 of Methylobacterium sp. ap11. Classification (NCBI taxonomy): domain Bacteria; kingdom Pseudomonadati; phylum Pseudomonadota; class Alphaproteobacteria; order Hyphomicrobiales; family Methylobacteriaceae; genus Methylobacterium; species Methylobacterium sp. ap11. Next base: position 83,736 of record NZ_FOEB01000003.1, read on the forward strand.
CGCGCGGTGGCCGAGCACAGCCAGCACATGCTCGGCAAGGCGATGGACTTCTACCTCGCCGACGTCTCGATCGACCGGATCCGGGCGATCGGCATGCAGATGCAGCGCGGCGGCGTCGGCTGGTACCCGCAGGCCAACAGCCCGTTCGTCCACCTCGACGTCGGCTCGGTGCGCTCCTGGCCGCGGATGAGCCACGACCAGCTCGCCCGCCTCTTCCCCGACGGCCGCACCGTCCACCTGCCGGCCGACGGCCGGCCGATGCCGGGCTACGAGATGGCCAAGGCGGAGATCCTCTCCCGCGGCGGCACCGTGATGGGCGTCAACCAGGCCATCGCCGCGGCGGACGAGGAGGACAGCCCGAACGTCGTCGGCCAGTTCTTCGCGATGCTGTTCGGCGGCGCCAAGCCCGCCGCCGCCCCGCCGCCCGCACCGGTGGTGCTGTCCTCGCGCTCCGGCCGGGTCCGCCCGGTGGCGCTCGCGAGCGCCCAGCCGGACGAGGCTGCCAGCCGCACCGCCATGGCCTATGCCGACGCGGCGGCCCCGAGCGCCCTCATGCCGGAGGCGGCTCCCCGCCAGGCCGCCCTGCGCGTGCCGGAGCCGGTCGCGCCGCAGGAGGCGCCCGCCGCGGCGGCAGCGCCCGACGCGACGAGCGGCGCCGCCGAGCCCGAGGCCCCCGAGGCGCCGGAGAAACCCGAGAAGCCGCGCCTCGCCACGGCGCCGCTGCCGCCCCGGCGGCCGTCCGAATTCGCCGGCCCGGCGCCGACCGCGATCGCGGCGGCGACCCCGACGACCGCGCTCGCCGCCGCCCTCGTCTCGGTGCCGCTGCCCCCGGCGCGACCCGCCTCGATCCACGTCGCCTCCGCCGACGCCGATCCGGCGGTCCTGGGCGCCATGCTCCGCCCGCGCCTCGGCGCGGTGCCGTCGATCAGCCCGTCCTTCGCAATGCCGAAGGTCGGCGCCGACGGCAAGATGCAGATGCGGGCCCTGTTCAGCGCCGGCGCCCCGGTCTCGCCGCCTGCCAAGGGGGCTGCGGCCCACCCGCCCGTCCACGTCTCGCAGAAGGTCCAGCGCGGCGCCCCGCCCGCCGGCCTCGTCGCCGCCCCGGCCGGCAAGGTCGCCACCCGCTTCCGCCGCGACGCGACGGACGAGACCACGAAGACCGGCAGCTTCAGCGGATCCGCGACCGGCCGGCGCTGACGGCCGGCACGGCCGCAGGGGCGAAAGGCGGGATCACCCGCGGACCGGCTGGGCCTCACGCCGGATGTCCGCCGGCCCGACCGAACCCTCGCCGGGCCACACCGCCCGCAGGACGAAGACCCGGATCGCCGAGGACAGGTTCTGCTCGCCCCGCTCGGCGTCGATCCGCCCGACCAGCGCCTGGATAGACAGGCCGCGGGCGGCCGCGAGCCGCCGCAGGGCCTCCCAGAACGCCGCCTCGAGGGAGACGCTGGTGCGGTGGCCGGCGATGACGAGGGAGCGCTTGAGCAGGCCGCCCTCGGGCAGGCGATCCGGCGGCGGGCCATCCGGGTCCATCCCCGCGGGGTCGTCCTCCGGGCGCGCAGGGGGCGAACCGCCCTCCGGGCGCACACCTCTCGGGTCGCCCTCCGGGCTGATGCCCCTCGGACCGCCCTCCGGGCTCATGCCTCGCCGTCGGGCGTCTTCAGCCGGTGGCCTTCATGGCGGGCGGTCTCCAGGCTCTTGCGGGCCTCCTCGCGGGTCTTCGCCGCCTTGGGGCGGCCGAAGACGACGCGGTTCTCCGCCGCCTGCGCGTCCTTGGCGGCGCGCTCGCGGGCCTTGCGGACCTGCTTCAGGTTGATGATCTCGGCCATGCCCGATCCTCCGCGCCCCCATGGTGGAAACGCCCCGCGCGGCCGGAAAGCTGCGCGGGGCGGATGTCAAATTGGGGTTATTCGGCGCTCGGCGCCAGCATGTCCTCCGGCCGCACCACTGCGTCGAACTGCTCCTCGGTGACGTAGCCGAGGCGCAAGGCCTCCTGCTTCAGCGTGGTGCCGTTCTTGTGCGCGGTCTTGGCGATCTCGGCGGCCTTGTCGTAGCCGATCGAGGGCGCCAGCGCGGTGACGAGCATCAGCGAGCGGCTCATCAGGTCGGCGATGCGATCGTGGTTCGGCTTGATGCCGACGACGCAGTTGTCGGCGAAGCTCACCGCGGCGTCGGCGATGAGCCGCACCGATTGCAGCACCGCGTTGGCGATCACCGGCTTGTAGACGTTGAGCTCGAGGTGGCCCTGGCTGCCGGCCATCGACACGGTGGTGCCGTTGCCGATCACCTGGCAGCACACCATCGTCAGCGCCTCGGCCTGGGTCGGGTTGACCTTGCCGGGCATGATCGACGAGCCGGGCTCGTTCTCCGGCAGCGAGATCTCGCCGAGGCCCGAGCGGGGCCCCGAGCCCATCAGCCGGATGTCGTTGGCGATCTTGAACAGGCCGCTCGCCAGCGCGTTGAGCGCGCCCTGCGTGAACACCAGGGCGTCGTGGGTCGCCAGCGCCTCGAACTTGTTCTCGGCCGAGGTGAAGGACAGCCCGGTCAGCTCCGCCACCTTGGCGGCGAATTTTTCCGCGAACTCGGGATGCGCGTTGAGGCCGGTGCCGACCGCGGTGCCGCCCTGCGCCAGCGCCAGCACGCCCGGCAGGGTCGCGCCGACGCGGGCGCCAGCGAGCGCCACCTGCGCGGCATAGCCGGAGAATTCCTGGCCCAGCGTGACCGGGGTCGCGTCCTGCAGGTGGGTGCGGCCGATCTTGACGATCTCGGCGAAGTCCTTCGCCTTGGCGTCGAGGGCGCCGTGCAGGTGCCGGAGCGCCGGCATCAGCCGGTCGTTGATCTCGCGGGCCACCGCGATGTGCATCGCGGTCGGGAAGACGTCGTTCGAGGACTGGCCGCGGTTGACGTGGTCGTTGGGATGCACCGGCGACTTGCCGCCGCGCTGACCGCCGAGACGCTCGTTGGCGAGGCTGCCGATGACCTCGTTGGCGTTCATGTTCGACTGGGTGCCCGAGCCGGTCTGCCAGACCACAAGCGGGAACTCGTCGTCGTAGCGTCCCTCGACCACCTCGGCGGCCGACGCCGCGATGGCCTCGGCCAGCTTCGGATCGAGCACGCCGAGGTCGCGGTTCACCAGCGCCGCGGCCTGCTTGACGAGGCCCAGCGCGTGGACGAGCGGCGCCGGCATCCGCTCGGTGCCGATGCGGAAGTTCTGGATCGAGCGCTGGGTCTGGGCACCCCAGTAGCGGTGCGCCGGGACTTCGATCGGCCCGAACGTGTCGGATTCCGTGCGGGTGGTTGTCTCGGTCGGCGACATCTTGGCCTCTTTGGCGGTGCGAAACGGCGCCTACTTAAGCCATGAGCGGCGATTGCGCGATGCCCCGGCACGCCCCGAATCACGCCACGCCCAAGGAGTCCGGATGACCTCCCCCGCGGCGGCCGCGGCCGCCCCCTTCCGTCCCGCCGTGCCCCGCCCGCGGACCGAGCCGATGGGGCTGTTCAGCTTCCTGCGCGCGGCGCGCGCCAACCCGCTGACCACCTGGTACGAGGAGCACTTCGAGAAGCCGATCGTCACCGGCGAGGGGGCGCTCGGCCGGGTCACGGTGGTGAGCGAGCCCTCGGCGATCCGCCACGTGATGGTCGACAACGCCGCCAACTACCGCAAGGACGACCTGCAGCGCCGGGTGCTGGCGCCGGGCCTCGGCAACGGGCTGCTGACCGCGGAGGGCGACGAGTGGCGCCTGCAGCGGCGCACCCTCGCGCCGATCTTCTCGCCCCGCCACGTCGCCCGCTTCGAGGCGCCGATGGCGGAGGCCGCCGCCCGCCTCGCCCGCCGGCTCAAGCGCCGGGACGGCCAGAGCGTCGATGCGGGCCTCGAGATGACCCGGGTCACCCTCGACGTCCTGGAACGCACGATCTTCACCCACGGCCTCGCCCGCGAGCCCGACGCGCTCGGGCGTGCCATCACCCGCTACTTCGAGGCGCTCGGGCCGATCGACCCGCTCGACGTGTTCGGCATGCCCGACTGGCTGCCGCGGATCGGCCGGCTCAAGGCGCGGCCGGCCTTGCGCTTCTTCGCCGAGGTGGTGGACGAGCTGATCGAGCGCCGTCGCGCCCTCGTCGCCTCCGGCGAGGAGGCGCCGCACGACCTCCTGACGCTCCTTCTCCAGGCGCAGGATCCCGAGACCGGCCGCGGCCTCTCCGACCTCGAGGTGCGGGCCAACATCGTCACCTTCATCGGCGCCGGTCACGAGACCACCGCCAACGCCCTGACCTGGACGCTCTACTGCCTGTCGCAGGACGAGACGGCGCGCGAGGCGGTCGAGGCCGAGATCGACGCGGCCTTCGCCGAAAACCCGGCCCCGGGCCTGGACGCCCTGCCCCGCACCAAGGCCGCGCTGGAGGAGGCGATGCGCCTGTTTCCGCCGGTGCCGTTCATGAGCCGGCAGGCGCTGGCCGAGGACCGGATCGGCCGGATCAAGATCCCGCGCGGCTCGCTGGTGACGGTCGCCCCCTACGTGCTCCACCGCCACCGCCGGCTGTGGGACGAGCCCGACGCCTTCATCCCCGAGCGCTTCCTGCCGGAGAACCGTGCCCGGATCGACCGATACGCCTACCTGCCGTTCGGGGCCGGCCCGCGGGTCTGCATCGGCGCGAGCTTCTCGGTGATGGAGGCGACCCTGGTGCTCGCCCACGTCCTGCACGCCGTGCGCCTCGACCGGGCGCCGGAGGCCGGGCCGGTGGTGCCGCTGCACCGGGTGACGCTCCGGCCGCAGGACGGCCTGCGGATGCGGGTGACGGCGCGGGGGTGAGGCGCACCGGAGGCGGGCCAATGCACAAAGCCGTTCGGAGGCCGATGAAGACGGCCTCCGAACGGCTTTGATGTAAGGCGAAGGGAGCGAGCGGGGGGCTGGAACGTCGCCCGGCCGTTCGGCTCAGCTCTTCTTGCGGAACGCGTCCAGGCTAACGACGGAGGCCCCCTCCTGAGGGGCGTCGGTCCGCTCGGCGGCCTCGTCGGGCTTGGCCTCGCCGCCATCCGTCTCGTCGTTGCCCGCGCCGTCCTTGGCCTTGGCCTCGGCTTTGAGGTCGATCTTGGCGGCCGGCAGGATCTTCGGCACGTTGCTGCCGAGCGCCGGGACCTTCGGCAGGGACTCGCTCGGCTCCGAGCCGGCGCCGCGGATCGCCCTCAGGGGCGAGGGAGCAGGGGTGGGTGCCGCATCCTCGGCGGTCGCGGTACCATCGTTCAGCTCGAACTTGAGGCCGAACTGCACCGACGGATCGAAGAAGCCGGTCACCGCCTCGAACGGCACCAGCAGCCGCTCCGGCACGCCCGAGAACGAGAGCCCGACCTCGAAGGTGTGCTCGGTGACGCCCAGGTCCCAGAACTGGTGCTGGAGGACGATCGTCATGTCCTGCGGGTACTTTTCCCGCAGGCGCTGCGAGACTCGCACGCCGGGATAGTCGGTCCGGAACGAGACGTAGAAATGGTGCTCGCCGGCCAAGCCGTCGCGCGCCGCATCGCCCAGAACCTTGCGCACGACGTTGCGCAGGGCATCCTGCACCAGGAGATCGTAGCGAATCAGATCGTCTGCCATCAACCGTTGCCTGGCGCCGCATCGCTCGCGGGAAGAGAATTCGAAGTGGAGGCTTCTGTTGCCAGGTGCCTCCGAACCCCGCCTATTCGGTGCTACCCGGTAGGACTTCGTTTGGTATTGGGGACCGCTTACGCGGCCACCGCCACCGGAGCAAAGTTGTCGTTGGCAACTATTGCATTGGCCCGATAACGGCGGAACCATGCCGAGCGAAAGCTCAACCTTTACGCCCTCGTCGATCCTATTTCGCCCCCGCCGAAGCCCGAACCGAACGGGCCGTTCCGGGCTTGGGTGGAGGCGCCGGGTACCGCCCCCGGGTCCGATAGGTTTATTCCGAAGAACGTTTATCGCCATAGCCGGCCTCGCGACCGGCAAGGCGAATATAGGGGGTTCCGTGCCGCTTTTGAAGCCCGCCCCGCACCATTCTGCGTCCGTTTCGCAAAGCGTGGCTCCGGCGCCCGGAAATGCTCCCCCGAACCCCGGCGGCGGACCCCGCCGGGCCTGGGCCGTCGCGGCGGCGATCCTGCGGGCGCTGCTACTCCAGCTCGCCGCGTTCGGCCTCGTTCTCGGCGCGCTCGCCCTCGCCCGGCGCCTGCCGTCCCCGCCGCCCGGCCTGCTGCCGTTCCCGTCCCTCACCGGGGCCGAGCGGGCGGCGCTCGCCCTCACGGTGCTGCCGCCGGCCGCCCTGGCGCTCCTCGTGCTGGCCGCCGCCCGGTTCTCCCCGGGGAGGATCGGCTTCGCCCGGCCGGCGCTGCCCCGGCGCGCGGTGCTCCTGCTGATTCTCTGGCCGCCGCTCCAGGTCGCCTGGACGGCGGGCCTCCTGCTCCTGTCGGGGGCTGTGCCGGTCCGGGCCTGGCGCCTGTCGCCGTTCCTCACCGGCGAGGTCTTCCTGGCCTGGACGCTGTGGCTGGTGGTGCTGGCGCCGCTCGCCGAAGAGATGCTGTTTCGCGGCGACCTCTTCTCGCGCCTGCGCGCCCTCCTGCCGCCGGTCGCCACGGTCGCGGTCGGCGCCCTGGTCTTCGGGCTCTGCCACGCCGAGCGCGGCCTGCTCCAGCCGGTCTCGGTCCTGCCCCTCGGGCTGGCGCTCGGCGCGATGCGGCTGTGGACCGGCAGCCTGTGGCCCTGCATCGCGCTCCACGCGCTCAGCAACGGCGCCGTGGTGCTGGCGCGGGTGTGGAGCACCGGCTGAATCCGCCGCCGCGCGTCTCACGCCCGGGCCGGCGACGCGCTATCCTGCTCCATCACGCGGCCGGGCCGGGAACCGTTCCTCCACCGACGCATCGACACAGAGGGGTTTCTCGAGCGCCGCGCGGCGCCCCGAATCCTCTCTCCACGCGGAAGCCCGCCATGCGCCCCTACCACGCCCTCCTCCAGCGCATCCTCGACGACGGCGTCGAGAAGCAGGACCGCACCGGCACCGGCACGCTCTCGGTGTTCGGGCACCAGATGCGGTTCGACCTCGCCGAGGGGTTTCCCCTCGTGACGACGAAGCGGCTGCACCTGAAGTCGATCATCCACGAGCTCCTGTGGTTCCTCGCCGGCGACACCAACGTCGCCTACCTGCAGGCGAACGGGGTGACGATCTGGGACGAGTGGGCCGACGAGCACGGCGACCTCGGCCCGGTCTACGGCCGGCAGTGGCGCTCCTGGGCCAAGCCGGACGGCGGCAGCGTCGACCAGATCGCCTGGGTGCTCGACGAGATCCGCCGCAACCCGGATTCGCGCCGCCTCGTCGTCTCGGCCTGGAACCCGGCCGACCTCGACCGGATGGCGCTCGCGCCCTGCCACTGCCTGTTCCAGTTCTACGTCGCCGACGGCCGGCTCTCGCTCCAGCTCTACCAGCGCTCGGCCGACGTGTTTCTCGGCGTGCCGTTCAACATCGCGTCCTACGCGCTCCTCACCCACATGATGGCGCAGGTGCTCGACCTCACCCCCGGCGACTTCGTCCACACGCTGGGCGATGCGCACCTCTATTCCAACCACGTCGCGCAGGCCCGCGAGCAGCTCTCCCGCGAGATCCGCCCACTGCCGCGCCTGCGCCTCGACCCGTCGGTGCGCTCGCTGTTCGATTACCGCTACGACGACATCGCCATCGAGGGCTACGACCCGCACCCGGCGATCAAGGCACCGGTGGCCGTCTAGGATGTCCCCTCCCCTCGTCACCCTGATCGTCGCGGTCGCCCGGAACGGCGTCATCGGCCGCGACAACACGCTGATCTGGCGCCTGCGCAGCGACCTCCGCCGCTTCCGCGCCCTGACCATGGGCAAGCCGGTGGTGATGGGCCGCAAGACCTGGGACTCGATCGGCCGGCCGCTGCCGGGGCGGCGGGTGATCGTGATGACCCGCGACCCCGCCTGGACGGCGCCCGGCGTGGAGCGGGCGGCGAGCCTCGACGACGCCCTGCGGCTCGCCGGGCCGGTCGAGGAGGTGATGGTGGCGGGCGGCGGCGAGATCTACGCGCTGGCCCTGCCGCGGGCCGGGCGCATCCAGCTCACCGAGGTCGATACGGCGCCGAACGGCGACGCGCGCTTCCCCGAGATCCCCGGCGACTTCCGCGAGGTCGCGTCCGAGGCCCACCCGGCCGGCCCGGAGGACGAGCACGCCTTCCGGTTCGCGACGTTGGAACGGCACGTCTGAGACGATCCGGCCATCTCAATTCCGCGGGTGCGGCGATGGTACTCCCGCGGCGGCGCACAAACCTTGAGAATTGGAGCGGGGCCGGAGGTTGCTTTCGCGTGGGGCTCGTCCGATATCGCAAGGGAGCGAGTACCAGAGTGATGCGAGTGCCGTGCGGGACGCGAGAGACAGCGCGGGGCGTGCCGGCCGGGAAAGGACGTGGGCGAGCATGCCTTGGAGCAATCAGAGCGGCGGTAGCGGCGGCGGCGGCAACGGGGGTGGTCCCTGGGGCAACCGCGGCGGCAATGGCGGCGGCCCCTGGGGCGGCGGCTCGGGCGGCGGTGGCGGCGGCGGCCCGTGGGGCGGCGGGGGATCGGGCGGCGGCAACCAGCCGCCGGACCTCGAGGACCTACTGCGCCGCAGCCAGGACCGCCTGCGCAACCTGATACCCGGCGGCGGCTCGGTCGGCGCCAAGGGCGCGGCCCTGGCGGTGCTGGTCGTGCTGGCGCTCTGGCTGATGACCGGCTGGTACACGGTGCTGCCCAACCAGGTCGGCATCAACACGGTGTTCGGCCGCTACACCGGCCAGTCCGGCGAGGGCCTGCGCTACAACTTCCCCTACCCGATCGGCGCCGTGGTCAAGCCGAATGTCGGCGAGTCGCGCAGCATCCAGGTCGGCTACCGCTCGGGCGTCGGCGCCCAGCGCTCCCGGGACGTGCCCGAGGAGAGCCTGATGCTGACGGGCGACGACAACATCGTCGACATCGACTTCGACGTGCAGTGGCGCGTCAACCCGGCCAAGGCCGAGGACTTCGTGTTCAACCTCCAGAACCCCGAGGGCACCATCAAGTCGGTGGCCGAGAGCGCGATGCGCGAGGTGGTGGGCCGTCGCCAGATCCAGGCGATCCTGACCACCGAGCAGTCGAGCGTGGCGCAGGAGGTGCAGCAGATCATCCAGAAGGCGCTCGATTCCTACGGCGCCGGCGTGCTGATCAACGTGGTCCAGCTCCAGGGCGTGAGCCCGCCCGTCGAGGTGCGCCAGGCCTTCGTCGACGTGAACGCGGCCCAGCAGGACGCGGCCCGCGCCCGCAACGAGGCCGAGACCTATGCCAGCCGGATGGTGCCCGAGGCCCGCGGCCGCGCCGCGCAGGCGGTGCAGCAGGCCGAAGCGTTCAAGTCCCAGGCCACCGCCGAGGCGACCGGCCAGGCGCAGCGCTTCCGCGAGGTCTACGAATCCTACAAGCTCGCGCCCGCGGTCTCCCGCGAGCGCATGTTCCTCGACACGATGGAGAAGGTTCTGGGCGGCGTGAACAAGGTGATCATCGACCAGGGCGCCACGGCGGGCGCCGGCGCTGCCGCCGCCGGCGTGGTGCCGGTCCTGCCGCTGCAGGAATTCACTACCCGTCCCGGCATCTCGGCCCAGGGGAGCGCCCGATGAACGGCAACGCCCTCCGCACCGGCCTCGTCGTCCTCGGCGCCCTCGTCCTGGTGGTGATCTACGCCTCGGCCTTCACGGTCGGGCAGACCCAGCAGGCCCTGGTGCTGCAGTTCGGACGGGTGCGCACCGTGCTGAACCAGGCCGGCACCGACAAGCCGGGCCTGTACTTCAAGGTTCCGTTCCTCGAAAGCGTCACGATGTTCGAGAAGCGGCTGCTCGACCTCGACCTGCCGGTGCAGACCGTGCTGTCGGCCGACCGCCAGAACCTCGAGGTCGACGCCTTCGCCCGCTACAAGATCATCGATCCGCTGCGCTTCTACCAGGCGGTGAACAACATCCAGGTCGCCAACCAGCGCCTGGGCAGCTTCACCAACGCGGCGATGCGCAACGTGCTCGCCAGCGCCTCGCGGGACGCCATCGTGCGCACCCAGCGCGAGGCACTGATGAACCGCATCCAGGAAGAGGTGAACCGGCAGGCGAAGAACCTCGGTATCGAGATCGTCGACCTGCGCCTGACCCGCGTCGACCTGCCGGCGGCGAACTCGCAGGCGGTCTACCAGCGGATGCGCACCGAGCGCGAGCGCGAGGCGGCGGATCTGCGCGCCAACGGCGCCCAGGTGGCGGCGACCATCAAGGCGCGGGCCGACCGCGACGTGACGGTTCTGCTCGCCGAGGCCAACCAGAAGGCGGACCAGCTCCGCGGCCAGGGCGAGGCGGACCGCAACCGCATCCTCGCCGAGGCCTTCGGCCAGGATCCGGACTTCTTCGCCTTCTATCGCTCGATGCAGGCCTACGAGAAGGGCCTGACCGGGCCCGACACGCGACTGGTGATCAGCCCCGGCTCGGAGTTCTTCCGCTACTTCAACGACCCGCAGGGCCGGGCCCGGCCCGCCGCGGCCCAAGCCCCGGCTCAAGCCCCGGCACAAGCCGGCCAGTGATCGGCCGGAACCCCGTGCGGGACCGGCTCGACCTGTGACGACATCCAGCGCCCCGCCTCGGCGGGGCGCATTTGCGTGTGACGGCGGCGATACGGGCCGGCCGGGCGGCGGAGACGACACGAAGATGCGACCGCAGGGGGAAACGGAAGGGGCGCGACGCGCCTTGGGGCAACCGTGAAGGACCTCGCCGCGGCGCTCGGCCTCGCGCTCGCCATCGAGGGCCTGCTCTGCGCCGCCTTCCCGGGGGCGATGCGCCGGGCGATGCAGGAAGCCTCGCAATCCCCGATGGAGCGGATGCGCCTCGTCGGCCTCGTCTCGGCGGTGGCGGGCGTCGTCGTGGTCGGCGTGGTGCGCCTGCTCTTCGGCTGAGTTGTCGCGGGACTTGAACCGTTCCGCCGGGAGACGATCTTAAGGCACGCTCCCGGCCCCGCGCCGGGGCTGCCCGGGCCGCGCGGGCGGGGCCGACGCGCCCCCGCGCCGGCCCGTGCCGTGACATCCTTGACGCCTATTGCCCAACGAGGTTCCCAAGATGGCCGCTTCCTCGCGCCGTAACTCCGCCTTCGCGAGACGGCGCCTGCCCGCCCTCGCCGGTGCGCTCCTGGCGCTCTCCGTCGGCACCGCGTCGCTGCCCGGCGTCGCCCTGGCCAAGGGGCCGGAATCGCTGGCCGACCTCGCCGACCAGGTGACGGATGCGGTGGTCAACATCTCGGCCTCGACCACCGTGGAGGCGCGCGGCCGCACCCTGCCGCAGCTGCCCCAGGGCACCCCGTTCGAGGACCTGTTCGAGGAGTTCTTCAACCGCCGCGGCCAGGGCGGCGGCGGCGGGGCCGAGAGCCAGCCGCGGGCGCCGCGCCGCTCGAACTCGCTCGGCTCGGGCTTCATCATCGACTCGTCCGGCATCGTCGTCACCAACAACCACGTCATCGGCGACGCCAACGACATCCAGGTGATCCTGCACGACGGCCGCAAGCTGAAGGCCGAGATCATCGGCAAGGATTCGAAGATCGACCTCGCGGTGCTGCGGGTGAAGCCCGATCCCGACCGGCCGCTGAAGTCCGTCCCGCTCGGCGATTCCGAGAAGATGCGGCCGGGCGACTGGGTGATCGCGATCGGCAACCCGTTCGGCCTGGGCGGCTCGGTCTCGGCCGGCATCGTCTCGGCACGCGGCCGCAACATCGAGTCGGGCCCCTACGACAATTACATCCAGACCGACGCGGCCATCAACAAGGGCAACTCGGGCGGTCCGCTGTTCAACATGAACGGCGAGGTGATCGGCATCAACACCGCGATCCTGTCGCCGACCGGCGGCTCGGTCGGCATCGGCTTTGCCGTCCCCACCGCCACCGCCGGCCCGGTGATCGACCAGTTGCGGCAGTTCGGCGAGGTGCGCCGCGGCTGGCTCGGCGTGCGGATCCAGAACGTCGACGACACCACCGCGGAAGCCCTCGGCCTCAAGGGCGGCGGCCGCGGCGCGCTGATCGCCGGCGTCGACGACAAGGGCCCGGCCCGCACCGCCGGCCTCGAGGTCGGCGACGTGATCACCAAGTTCAACGGCGTCGACGTCAAGAGCTCGAGCGACCTGCCCCGCATCGTCGCCTCGACCCCGGTCGGCAAGGTCGTGGACGTGACCACGATCCGCAAGGGCCAGGAGCAGACCAAGCAGGTCACGCTCGGCCGCCTGGAGGATGGCGACAAGCCGCAGCAGCAGGCCGCCCTCAGCAAGCCGCAGCCCGAGGCCGACGTCACCCGTCAGGCGCTCGGCCTGAACCTCACGGGCCTGTCCGACGAGGGACGCAAGCGCTTCGGCGTCAAGGACAGCGTCAAGGGCGTGCTGGTCACCCGGGTCGATCCGAACTCCAACGCCGCCGACAAGCGCATCCAGCCCGGCGACGTGATCGTCGAGGTCGGTCAGGAGGCGGTGACCTCGCCCACCGACGTCACCCGGCGCATCGACCAGATCAAGAAGGACGGCCGCAAGTCGGCGCTGCTCCTCGTCGCCAACAAGGACGGCGAGGTGCGGTTCGTGGCGCTCAGCCTCGAGTAGGCAGTGGGGCGGCGGGCTCCGCGCCCGCCGCCCGCACGGCGCGCGTCCCCGCCGGACGCCCCGCCTCTGTCTTCGCGCCGACTTCTCTGTTCGCGCTCACATGCAAAAGCCCGGGATCGTCCCGTCCAGAGTGGAGGGGACGATCCCGGGCTTTGCTGCGTTCGGGGTCGTTCGCGCCGCCGGGCGCAGGATTTTCGAAGAATCAGGTCGCCGCGCGGGCCCGGACGGTGGCCTGCTTCGCCCGCGGCTTCGGGGCGGGCTTGGCGGCGACGACGGCCTCGGCCTCCGCCTCGCGGGCGAGACGCAGGGCCTTCAGGCGGGCGGTGTTGTCGTCGCGGTTGCGTTCGGCGCTGGCAAGGTCGGCCCAGGCCTGCGCTGCCATCTCGGCCTGCATCTGGGCCCGAGCCGCGCGGGTCTCGGCCTGTCCGCGCGCAGTGCTGTCTTGGGTCGCCATGACGTCATCCCTCATGCGGGGCGCGGGCGAACCGCGGCCCCGGGGGGCGGCCGGGCCGAACGGGCCGCCGGGTGCGGCTCGCCCCCGGGCGCCACTTGGACATATGGGGCGCGGCCGCGATTTGTCACGCCGGAGCGTCGATTCCCGCCGGCAAGAGCTGACACTCGACCTTGCCGGGACAGGCGACAGCGGCATGCCGGTCAGGGCCGAAGGCCCCGGGCTCAATGGAGGTTCGGGGCGTCGGCCAAGGGTGCATCGGCCGAGGGGGCGTCGGCGGCCAGCGCCTCCGCGAAGGGGAATTCCAGCACCACCTCGCCGGCCTCGTCGGTCACCACCAGGATGGCGGCAAGCAGCCGGTCCTGGTTGCCGGATTGCGCCATCTTCGGGTCCTGCACCATCGCGTGGATGATCGCGCGCGACGCCTCCCAGGCATGATCGGGATCACGCAGCTCCTCGCCGTTCAGATCGGTGATGACGTCCTCGCCGATCTGCGTATTGAAGAAGTATCGCGGCATGGCTGATCCTGTCGTCTGCATCCGTCCTCTTCCTGCCCGGTCCGCCCCGCCGGCACCAGCCCCCCGTCCGGCGGTGCAATGCGGAGCCGGGGCCGAGCCGCCGCGCGACCGGCCGGCGGACCCGTTCCGATCTCGCAAACGCAAAAATAATCCTCCTCCGAAAAGGGGGGCCGCCGCGATCGCAAGCCGGTGATCCGGCCACTTGCACGGAGCCTGCGATTCAGGTTTGCTGTGGTTCGGGAATCCGGCGGAACGCTAGGTCATCGAATACCGGCGTCGCTCGGCCCTCCCGTGGGAGCCCGAAACGTCCGATGTTGTCGCGCATCGTCAACTGGAGCCGCAAGGCCAGCCCGCCCGCTCTCATCGGGGGGTTCGACCCGGCCTATTACCTCCGCAAGAACCCGGACGTGGCGGCCGAGGGCTGCGACCCGTTCGAGCATTACCTGTATTTCGGCTGGCGCGAGGGGCGGGACCCCTCCGCCGAGTTCAGCACCAGCGGCTACCTGTCGGCCAACCCGGACGTGGCGCGGGCCGGCGTGAACCCGCTGCTGCATTACCGCGAGCACGGCCTCATGGAGCGCCGCCGCGGCTGGCAGAAGGCGGGCATGCTCTGACCGCCGGAGAGCCGCGCCCGGGGGCTCAGCTGCCCCGGTAGGTGCTGTAGGAATAGGGCGCGATCAGCAGGGGCACGTGGTAGTGGTCGAGGCCCGGCCGGACCACGAAGCGCACCGGCACGTCGTCCAGGAAGTCGCTGGCCCCGGCATCGCCGGCACCCGCGAAATACGCACCGACCGCGAAGACCAGCTCGTAGATTCCCGGCTGCAGGGCTGGGCCGGCCAGAAGCGGCGCGTCGCAGCGCCCGTCCGCGTTGGTGATCGTGCGAGCGACCTCCTCCCGGCTGCCCTCGGCGAGGCGCCAGAGCCCGACCGCGACGCCCGCGGCCGGGCGGCCATGGGCGGTGTCGAGCACGTGGGTGGTCAGGCGCGGCGTCTCGGGCGACATGGCGGGGCCTCCGTCTCGGGCGATTTCCTCGGAATGCCTCCGGGGTGCCCGAGCCCTGCCCTGCGGTCAAGCACGGCTTGACCGGGCCGCGGCCGGGCCCGAGCATGACCCCTTCCCGCCGGAGCCCCCGCATGGCCACGCTTCTCCTGCGCAACGCCGCGCGCGTCGTCACCATGGACGCCGACCGGCGCGAGATCGCCGACGGGTTCGTGCTGATCGAGGACAACCGGATCGTCGCGGTCGGCGGCCCGGAGGCGCGGCCCGAGGGCGCCGACGCGGTGATCGACCTACCCGGCCACGTCCTGATGCCGGGCCTCGTCAACACCCATCACCACATGTTCCAGTCGCTCACCCGCGCCGTGCCGGCGGCGCAGGACGCCGACCTGTTCGGCTGGCTGAAGGCGCTCTACCCGATCTGGGCCCGGCTCACCCCCGAGATGGTGCGGGTGTCGACGCAGGTCGCGATGGCCGAATTGATGCTGTCGGGCTGCACCACGTCGAGCGACCACCTCTACCTCTATCCCAACGGCTGCCGCCTCGACGACAGCATCGAAGCGGCGGATGAGATCGGCCTGCGCTTCCACGCCGCCCGCGGGGCGATGAGCCTCGGCGAGAGCGCCGGCGGCCTGCCGCCCGATGCGCTCGTCGAGGACGAGGCCGCGATCCTCGCCGACACCCGCCGGTTGATCGAGACCTGGCACGACCCCGCCCCTCTCGCGATGCGCCGCATCGTAGTGGCGCCGTGCTCGCCGTTCTCGGTCAGCGAGGGCCTGATGCGGGATTCGGCGGCTCTCGCCCGCTCCCACGGGGTGTCGCTCCACACCCATCTCGCCGAGAACCAGGACGACGTCGCGTATAGCCGCGAACGCTTCGGGAAGACGCCGGCCGACTACGCCGCCGATCTCGGCTGGGTCGGGCCGGACGTCTGGCACGCCCACTGCGTCAAGCTCGACGAGGACGGGATCCGGCTGTTTGCCCGCACCGGCACCGGGGTGGCGCATTGCCCGTGCTCGAACATGCGGCTCGCCTCCGGCATCGCCCCGGTGCCGCGGATGCGCTGCGAGGGCGTGCCCGTCGGCCTCGGCGTCGACGGCTCGGCCTCCAACGATGCCGGCCACCTGCTCGGCGAGGCACGCCAGGCGATACTGCTCGCCCG
Organism: Methylobacterium sp. ap11; assembly: GCF_900110515.1. NCBI lineage: Bacteria > Pseudomonadati > Pseudomonadota > Alphaproteobacteria > Hyphomicrobiales > Methylobacteriaceae > Methylobacterium > Methylobacterium sp. ap11. The sequence continues at coordinate 99,491 of NZ_FOEB01000003.1, forward strand.
GGTCGGCCACGGCCCGGCCGCGATGACCGCCCGGCAGGCCCTCGAGATCGCGACGCTCGGCGGGGCCAAGGTGCTCGGGCGCGACGATATCGGGGCGCTCGCCCCCGGCATGGCCGCCGATTGCGTCGCCTTCGACCTGCAGGGGCTCTCCACTGCCGGCGCCCTGCACGATCCGGTCGCGGCTTCGGTGTTCTGCGCGCCGCCCGCGGTGGCGCTGAGCGTGATCAACGGGCGGATCGTGGTGCGGGACGGGCGGTTGCTGACGCTGGAGACGGGGCTGCTGGCGGAGCGGCACAACGCGCTGAGCCGGCGATTGGTGAACGGCGATTAGACGCCTGATGACCCGCCCGCCAGCGCCCAATCCACCGCCGCCTCGGCGTGGAGCGCCGTCGTGTCGAACAACGGCACCGGGCTGTCCTCCGGCCGCACCAGCAGCATGATCTCGGTGCAGCCGAGGATGATCGCCTGCGCGCCCCGCGCGGCCAGCCGGGCGATGACCGCCCGGTAGGCCTCGCGCGAGGCCGGCAGCGCCCTTCCCTGGACCAGTTCCTCGTAGATCACCCGGTGCACCTGCGCCCGGTCCTCGGCCTCGGGCACCAGCACGTCGAGGCCGTGGCGCGCCGCGAGGCGGCCCTTGTAGAAGTCCTGCTCCATGGTGAAGGCGGTGCCGAGCAGGCCCACCCGGGACAGGCCGGCGGCGCGGAGGCGCTCCGCCGTCGGGTCGGCGATGTGCAGCAAGGGCAGGCCGATCGCCGCCTGCACCTCGTCGGCCATGCGGTGCATGGTGTTGGTGCAGATCAGCACGATGTCGGCCCCGCCCCGCTCCAGCCGCCGGGCGGCGTCGATCAGGGCAGCGGTCGCCTCGTCCCAGCGGCCGGCATGCTGCAGGGCTTCGATCTCGCCGAAGTCGAACGACCACATCAGGCAGCGCGCCGAGCGCAAGCCCCCGAGGCGGGCCCGCACCGTCTCGTTGACGATGCGATAGTACTCGGCCGAGCTCTCCCAGCTCATCCCGCCGATCAGGCCGATGACCTTCTGCTGCACCTCGGGGTCCCTCCCGGTCGACGATGCGCCTCGGGCCGTCCACCGCCGGTCGTTCCGGCGGCGGAACCCACGCCGTCCTACTTCGCCAAAGCCGTCAGGATCCGCGCCCAGGAGCGCGTGCCCTTGTGGAAGCTCTGCAGGTCGTACTTCTCGTTCGGCGAGTGCACCCGGTCGTCGTCGAGGCCGAAGCCGACGAGCAGCGTGTCGAGGCCCAGCGTGCGCTTGAAGTCGCCGACGATCGGGATCGAGCCGCCCGAGCCGATGGTCACCGGGGGCCGGCCCCATTCCGCGGCGAGCGCGCCCTTGGCGGCCTCCAGGGCCGGCATGCCGTGGGGGAGCGCCAGCGCCCGCGAGCCCTTGTGGGTGATCACCTCGACCGAGCAATCGGCCGGGATGCGGGCCGCGACGAAGGCGCGGAAGTTGCGGTCGAGCGCCTCCGGGTCCTGGTCGCCGACGAGGCGGAACGAGATCTTGGCGCTCGCCTTCGCGGCGATCACCGTCTTGGTGCCCTCGCCGGTATAGCCGCCGATGATGCCGTTGGCGTCGCAGGTCGGGCGGGACTGGATCTGCTCGATCAGCATCCGGTCGCGCTCGCCGGCCGGCGTCTTCAGGCCGACGGTGCCGAGGAAGTTCTCGGGGGTGAGGTCGAGGCCGCGCCACTGTTCCAGCACGTCGTCCGGCGTGTCGTGCACGCCGTCGTAGAAGCCCGGCACGGTCACCCGGCCCTGGTCGTCGTGCAGGTCGGCGATGATGCGCGAGAGCACCCGGATCGGGTTGGCGGCCGCGCCCCCGAACAGGCCCGAATGCAGGTCGCGGTCGGCGCAGGTCACCGTGACCTCGAAATAGGCCAGCCCGCGGAGCGACGAGGTGATGGCCGGGGTGTCGCGGTCCCACATCCCGGTGTCGCAGACGAGCGCCACGTCGGCCTTCAGTTCGTCGCGGTTCTGCGCGACCCATTCGGGCAGGAACTTCGAGCCGTCCTCCTCCGCGCCCTCGATCAGCAGGGTGACGCCGACCGGCAGCTCGCCGTCGATCGCCTTGAAGGCCCGGCAGGCCTCGACGAAGGTCATCACCTGGCCCTTGTCGTCGCAGGCGCCGCGCGCGCTGATCACCTTGCGGCCGTCCGCCAGGGTCGCCATCCGCGGCTCGAAGGGCGGCGTCTCCCACTCCTCCAGGGGATCGACCGGCTGCACGTCGTAATGGCCGTAGAACAGGACGTGCGGCGCGCCGGGCTTGGCGTAATGCGCGAGCACCACCGGGTGACCGCCGGTCTCGCGCAGCGAGACCTCGAAGCCCATGGCGGCGAGATCGCCCTTCAGCCACTCGGCGGCCGTCCGGCACTCCGCCGCGTAGGCCGGATCGGTCGAGATCGACGGGATGCGCAGGAAGGCGAACAGCCGCTCCAGGGAATTGTCGAGGTCGCGGTCGATGTCGTCGAGGATCCGGTCAAGCGCGGCCATGCGGTGTCTCCGGTCTGTATCAGGGCCCCGCGGGCCCGATCGTCACGGCGTCATCACTAGCCCAGCCGGAGGGCGGCCAGAAGCCGTGGGACGCGGCTTCCGGCGCATGGCCGGCGGAGCGCGCATGCGCGCTCCCGCCGAGGCTCGTGCGACGCCCGCCTGCCCCACCTAACCCCCTGCGTTCGACCTTGCGGAACGCCCGCACCCTGGAACGGTTATCGGGTACGCCAGCCCGGGCGGAGTTGCGCGCCGTCTCGGCGTGTACCGGCACCGGGCTCCCCGTGTTTCGAGAGACGGTCACGCCCATGCTGAGCGACAGCGGCTCCTCCGCCCGAACGGGCACGATCCCGATCACCCTCACGGTCAACGGGCAGGAGCGCCAGCTCCAGGTCGCGCCCTGGACCACGCTCCTCGACCTCCTGCGCGAGGAACTCGACCTCACCGGCACCAAGAAGGGCTGCGACCACGGCCAGTGCGGCGCCTGCACGGTGATCGTCGACGGCAAGCGGATCAATTCCTGCCTGGCGCTGGCGGTGCAGAAGGATGGGGCCGAGGTCACCACCATCGAGGGCCTGTCGTCGGGCGCCCTCCACCCGGTCCAGGCCGCCTTCGTCGAGCACGATGCGTTCCAGTGCGGCTACTGCACGCCGGGCCAGATCATGTCGGCGGTGGCCCTGATCGAGGAGGGCCGGGCCCGCACCCGCGAGGAGATCCGCGAGCACATGAGCGGCAACATCTGCCGCTGCGGCGCCTATTCCAACATCGTCGACGCGGTCGAGGATGTCCTGAAGAGCAAGACCTCGTCGTTCAAGGAGGCCGCGGAATGAACCGGTTCGAGTATACCCGCGCCGGCACTGTCCAGGAGGCCGTGCAGGCGCTGGCCGCCGATCCGGCGGCGCGCTTCATCGCCGGGGGCACCAACCTCGTCGACCTGATGAAGTATAACGTCGAGCGGCCCGGCCGCATCGTCGACATCACCCGCCTGCCCCTCGACGAGATCGTCCAGCACGACGGCGGCCTGCGCCTCGGCGCGCTGGTGCCCAACGCCACGGTCGCCTACGACCCGCTGGTCAACGAGCGCTATCCCCTGCTCGCCAGCGCGCTGCTCGCCGGTGCCTCGCCGCAGCTGCGCAACGCCGCCACCACCGGCGGCAACCTGCTCCAGCGCACCCGCTGCTACTACTTCTACGACGAGGGTACGCCCTGCAACAAGCGGGAGCCCGGCAGCGGCTGCCCGGCGATGACCGGGGTCAACCGCATCCACGCGATCCTGGGCGCCTCCGACACCTGCATCGCCACCCACCCCTCCGACATGTGCGTGGCGCTGGCCGCTCTCGACGCGACCGTGCAGGTCGAGGGGCCGAACGGCCGGAGAGCGATTCCCTTCGGCGAGTTCCACCGCCTGCCCGGCGACGAGCCGCAGCGCGACACCACCCTGCGTCACGGCGAGATCGTGCTCTCGGTCGACCTGCCGGACGAGGACTTTTCCAAGCACTACACCTACCTGAAGCTGCGCGACCGGCTCTCCTACGCCTTCGCGCTGGTCTCGGTGGCCGCCGCCCTCGAGATGGACGGCGACACGATCCGGACTGCCCGCCTGGCGCTCGGCGGCGTCGCCCACAGGCCCTGGCGCAACGCGGAGGCCGAGAGCCGCCTCCAGGGCAAGCCGGCGACCGAACAGACCTTCCGCGAGGCCGCGGACGTGATCCTGGCCGAGGCCCGGCCCTATTCCCACAACGCCTTCAAGGTCGAGCTGGCGCGGCGCGCCATCGTGCGGGGCCTGTCCCAGGCCGCCGCCGGCACGCCGCAATCCCAGACCGACAAGCGCATCGCCTGAGGTAACCCATGGCCACCCCCTCCCACTACGTCGGCACCGCCCGGAGCCGGCTCGACGGCCCCGCCAAGGTGACGGGCGCCGCCAAGTACGCCGCGGAGTTCACCGCCCCCGACCTCGCCCACGGCGTCGTCGTGTCGAGCGCCATCGCCAAGGGCCGCATCACGGCGATCGACGCCACGGCCGCCGAGGCGGTGCCCGGCGTGATCAAGGTGTTCACCCACGAGAACCGGCCGCGCACCGCCTGGCTCGACTACAATTACCGCGATCAGGTCGCGCCCCCCGGCTCGCCGTTCCGGGCGCTCAACGGGCCCGAGATCGTCTATGGCGGCCAGCCGGTGGCGCTGGTGGTGGCGGAGAGCTTCGAGCTCGCCCGCCACGGCGCCAGCCTCGTCAAGGTGACCTACGCCGAGGAGGTGCCCAACACCGACCTGGCGAAGAACCGCGACGCGGCCTACGTGCCGCCCAAGAAGCGTTCCGGCATCAAGCCGCCGCCGGACCCGCGCGGCGATGCGGCCGGCGCCTACGACGCGGCCCCGATCCAGCTGCGCCAGGAATACAAGCAGGCGATCGAGCACCACAACCCGATGGAGCCGCACGCCTCGACGGTGGTGTACGAGGGCAAGGGCAAGCTCACGATCCACGACAAGATCCAGGGCGTGAACAACACCCAGGGTTACGTCTGCAGCGTGTTCAACCTGAAGCCCGATGACGTGCGGGTGATCACGCCTTACGTCGGCGGTGGGTTCGGCTCGGGCCTGCGGCCGCAATACCAGCTCTACCTCGCGGTCTCGGCCGCCCTCGACCTCGAGCGCTCGGTCCGGGTGGTGCTGACCCGCGACCAGATGTTCACCTTCGGTTACCGGCCCGAGACCTACCAGACCGTGGCGCTGGGCGCCGACAAGGACGGCCGGCTCCAGGCGGTCACCCACGATGCGGTGGCCGGCACCTCGACCTTCGAGGATTACCAGGAGGCGGTCGTCAACTGGTCGGGCCTGCTCTACCACTGCCCGAACGTCACCCTCGACTACAAGCTCGCCAAGATCGACACCTACACCCCCTCCGACATGCGAGCGCCGGGCGCGGTCACCGGCATCTTCGCCCTCGAATCGGCGATGGACGAACTGGCCTACGCCACCGGCGTCGATCCGCTGGAATTGCGGCTGCGCAACTACGCCGAGCGCGACGAGGGCGAGGGCAAGGACTTCACCTCGAAGGCGCTGCGTGCCGCCTACGAGCAGGGCGCGCAACGCTTCGGCTGGTCGAAGCGCCAGGCGGAGCCGCGCTCGATGCGCGACGGGCGCGAGCTCGTCGGCTGGGGCATGGCGACCGGCGTGTGGGAGGCCATGATGATGCAGTCGAGCGCGAGCGCCACGCTCACGCCCGACGGCAAGCTCGAACTCGCCTGCTCCACCGCCGATCTCGGCACCGGCACCTACACGATCCTGGCCCAGATCGGCGCCGATGCGCTCGGCCTCGACCTCGACCACGTCACCACGCGGCTCGGCGACACCGCGCTCCCCGAGGCGCCGCTCGCCGGCGGCTCCTGGACCGCGGCCTCCTCGGGCGCGGCGGTGCAGGCGGCCTGCCGCACGGTGGCGGAAAAGCTCTTCGGCTACGCCCGCGGCATGGCGGATTCGCCGCTCGCCAACGCCGACTTCGCCCACGTCACCTTCGCGGGCGGCGAGATCCGGCTTCAGGGCGATCCCGCGCGAAAGGTCGGAATCGCCGCGGCGATGCGGGCCGGCGGCGTCGATCGGGTCGAGGCGACCGAGACGGTGAAGCCCAGCATGCTCACAAACATGCGCTTCTCGGCCTACACCCACTCGGCGGTCTTCGCCGAGGTGAAGATCGACGAGGATCTCGGCGTGGTGCGGGTGACCCGGGTGGTCAGCGCCATCGCGGCCGGCAAGATCCTCAACCTCAAGACCGCCCGCAGCCAGATCCTCGGCGGGGTGGTGATGGGGATCGGCGCGGCGCTGGAGGAGGAGTCGATGCTCGACCACACCCTCGGCCGGATCATGAACCACAATCTCGGCGAGTATCACGTGCCGGTGAACGCCGACATCCACGACATCGACGTGATCTTCGTCGACGAGCACGACGACAAGGTGAGCCCGCTCGGCGTCAAGGGGCTGGGCGAGATCGGCATCGTCGGCGCGGCCGCCGCGGTGGCGAACGCGGTGTTCCACGCCACCGGCAAGCGGATCCGCGAGTTGCCGATCACCATCGACAAGATCATCGCCTGACCCATCTCGACGGGTGAGGGGTTGCAAGGGGCGGGGCCTTCGGGCCCCGCCCTTCGCGTTTTTGCACGGGGAGTACCGCCCATGGACGTCAACAGCGTCGCCGCCGGCGAGGTCGAGATCACCTACGAGGCCTCGGGGCCCGACATGGGCCAGCCGGTCCTGCTGCTGCACGGCTGGCCGGACGATCCGCGCACCTTCGATCGCGTGGTGCCGCTCCTCAACGCCGCCGGCTGGCGCACTATCGTGCCCTACTGGCGCGGTTGTGGGCCGACGAAGTTCCTCGACGCGAACACGCCGCGCACCGGCGAGACGGCGGCGCTCGCCACCGACATCCTGGCCTTCATGGACGCCCTCGGCTTCTCGCGCCTGCCGGTGATCGGGCACGATTGGGGCGCGCGGGTCGCCTACATGCTGGCCGCGGCCCGGCCGCAGCGCGTCACCTCGATCGCCGCCCTCTCGGTGCCGTGGGCGCCCGGCCGCCTCGGCGTGCCGCCGCTGCCGCAGGTGCGGGCGTTCTGGTACCAGTGGTTCATGAACACCGAGCCGGGCGCCGCCTTCGTGCGCGAGAACCCGCTGGCCTTCGCCCGCGAGCAATGGGTGGCCTGGAGCCCGCCCGGCCCGTGGTTCACCGACGAGACCTTCTCGAAGACCGCGCCCTCGCTGCAGAACCCGGACTGGGCCGCAATCACCCTCAACTTCTACCGCTCGCGCTGGGGCGCCGACGCGCCCGACCCGCGCTTCGCGGAATTGCGGCAGGCGGCCGAGGCGGCCCGCAGCATCGACGTGCCGACCCTGGTGATCCACGGGGCCGCCGACACCTGCCTCCTGCCGGCCTCGTTCGAGGGCCAGAAGCAGTTCTTCACCGGCACCTACCGCCAGATCGAGTTGGAGGGCGTCGGCCACTTCCCGACCCGCGAAGCGCCCGAGAAGGTCGCCGAGGCGCTGCTGGCGCATCTGGGCGAGGTCGGGGAGCATTGATGCGCGGCATGCGGGCTCGGTCTCCGTGAGCGCCTGTCGCGCGCCGTCCTGATCCGCGTCGAGGCCCCACCGAGTGCGGGTTTCCCTTTTCCCGCATGCGGAGACAGAAAAAGGCACGGCTTTCCCCTCTCCCCGCGGGCGCAGGACTGTCCGGGGAAAAGACTGGCCTGCCTCCCCTCTCCCGTGTGGGAGAGGGGCCGGGGGTGAGGGTGACACGCTTCAGTATCAAGCTCGAAGCGTCGTGCTGGCAGCAGGCAGCAGGCAACGGGACGGTTCATTATTCTGAGGAACCGTAGCACCCCGCGCGATCTCCGATCGCCCCTACCCCTCTCCCACACGGGAGAGGGGATCCCGCGCTCGATTTCGAAAGGGATTTTCCCCTGACAGCCCTTCCGCCTGCGGGGAGAGGGGATTTCCTGTGGGTCTCTATCCTGGACGATCCCGCGCGACCGGGCAGAAGGGACTTCTCTTCCCGTCTCCAACCGACACACGCAGGCGCCGCCCGCACGCCGCGCCGGGCGCTGCCGATCGGCCTTGATGGGCCTGTTCACTCTCGGCAACTTGCTCTCGGGCCGCGCCGCGGGCTCCGGCTTCGTCACGGCGATGCTGGTCGTCTACGGGCTCGGCCTCGCCCTCCGCAACTGGCTCGGCGGCCGCCTCGCGGACCGCGCGCCGGACGCGACGCTCTTCGGGTCGCTCACGGGCCTCGTCGTGCTGCTGGTGCTGTTCGCGGCCGGCATGCGCTCGGACTGGGCCAGCGTGCCGCTGGTCTTCCTGTGGGGGGTCGCGAGCTTCACCCTCGTCCCGCCGCTCCAGATGCGGGTGGTGGGTGCGGCGGCGGCGGCCCCGAACCTCGCCTCGGCGATGAATATCGGCGCCTTCAACCTCGGCAACGCGATCGGGGCGGCGCTCGGCGGCGCGGTGATCGATGCGGGGCTCGGCTTCCCGGCGGTGTCGCTGGCGGGCGCCGCCGCGGCCGCAACCGCCCTCGTCCTGCTGCTGGGCCTGCGGCGCGGCGCCCGGCCCGCGCGCCTGGCCGCGGCGCGGTGCCGATCCGGCGCCCGCCCTGGCCCGGTTCTTGATGGGTCGTCGGTGATGGGCCGTCTTGCCCACCGACCGACAGGTGCACACGATGGACCCGACGACCCTCCTCGCCTTCGCGGCCGCCTTCCTGGTCTTCGCCGCGAGCCCCGGGCCCGACAACATGACCATCGTCGCCCGCACCCTGTCGCACGGGCCCGCCGCCGGCATCGCCTACGGGCTCGGCATGGTGGCGGGCATCCTGGCCTTCCTGGTGCTGGCCGCCACCGGGCTCGCTGTCGTGGCCCGCGAGATGGGAACGGCGATGACGGTCCTGCGCTACGCCGGGGCCGCCTACCTGGTCTGGACCGGGATCCGGCTCTGGACCGCCGAGCCGGTGCTGCCGGCGGAGCGCACGGGCGGCAGGCGGCCGGGCCTCGCGGCGAGCGTCCTGACCGGCCTCGCCCTCAACCTGGGCAACCCGAAGATGCCCCTGTTCTACCTCGCCCTGCTGCCGAGCGTCGTCGGCGCCGCGCTCACGCCGTCCCAGGTCGGACTCCTCGCGGCGATGATCGTCGCGGTCGAGGCGTTGGTGATCGGCGGCCATGTCCTCCTGGCCGGCCGGCTGCGGCGCATGCTCCGCACCCGCATCGCGGTCCGGCGGGCGAACCGGGTCGCCGGCGGAACGATGATCGGGGCCGGCGTGGCGGTGGTCGCCGTGCGCTGACGCGCGGGGCTTCCGTTCGCGCACCCCGTCTGCGACGACCCGGCGTCCGACCCGCCGCGAGCCCGACGCCATGTCCCGTGCCGAACGCCTGCTCGACCTCATGCAGGTCCTGCGCCGCCACCGCGGCCCGGTCAGCGGCCGGCACCTCGCGCAGGAGACGGGCGTCAGCCTGCGCACCCTGTACCGGGACATCGCCAGCCTCCAGGCGCAGGGCGCGGCGATCGAGGGCGAGCCGGGACTCGGCTACGTCCTGCGCCCTGGCTTCACCCTGCCGCCGCTGATGTTCCGCGAGGAGGAGATCGAGGCGCTGGTCCTCGGCATGCGCTGGGTGGCGGCGCGGGGCGACGATCCCCTGGCGGCGGCGGCGGGCGACGCGCTCGCGAAGATCGCCGCCGTCCTGCCACAGGCGCTGCGCGAGCGGCTCGATACCTCGACGCTGATCGTCGGTCCGGCGGAGGCGGTGCCGGAGTGCATCGACCTCGCGGCCCTGCGCGGCGCCATCCGGGCGCAGCACAAGGTGACGATCCGCTACCGCGACGCCGGCGGGGCGGGATCGGAGCGGGTGATCTGGCCCTTCGCCCTCGGCTTCTTCGAGCGCGTGCGGGTCGTCGTCGCCTGGTGCGAGATCCGGGACGATTTCCGCCATTTCCGCACCGACCGCATGGAGGCGTTGACGCTCACGAGAGAGCGCTACCCCCGCGGCCGCCCGGCCCTGCTGCGGGACTGGCGGGCGGCGCAGAGCGTCGCGTCCAAGAAGCCCCGCCCGTGCTGACGGCTGCTGCCGGAATCTGTCAGCGGGCTCGCCTACTGCCGGGGGCGTCGCACCAGACGGAAACCCCGACAATGCTCCAGCCGACCTACACCATCCTCTACGTCGACGACCCCGAGGCGAGCGGCCGCTTCTACGCGGCCGTGCTCGGCGCCCCTCCGATCGAGGCGGGAGCCGGCTTCGTGCTGTTCGCATTCGACAACGGCCTGAAACTCGGCCTGTGGTCCCGTCACGCCGTCATCCCGGCTGCAGGGGCAGCGGGCGGGGGGAGCGAGATCGCCGTCACGGTGGCGGACGACGCCACCCTGGAGGCCACCCACGCGGCCTGGGCGAAGAACGGCGTGCCGATCCTCCAGGCGCCGACCGACATGGATTTCGGCCGGACCTTCGTGGCGCTGGATCCCGACGGGCATCGCCTGCGGGTCTTCCGGCCGCACTGACGGCCTGTCCTTTTTCGTCCGCTTCCGGTCCGGGCGCGGCCTTTCGGGACCCGCGGCGGCGCCTATCCTGGCGCCGTCCCACCCGATAAGGATGAGCCCCATGCCGGACACCGCGCTCCTCGTCATCGACGTCCAGGAATCCTTTCGCCACCGTCCCTACTGGGACGAGCCGGACCTCACCCGCTTCCTCGATCGCCAGCAAACGCTCATCGACGGCGCGGTGGCGCGAAACGTCCCCGTGGTGCAGGTCTTCCACGTCGAGGACGAGGGACCGTTCTCCCTCGCCTCCGGCCATGTCCGCACCCTCGAACCGCTGCGGATCGCCCCCGACGCGGTGTTCCACAAGTGCCGCCACTCTGCACTCGTCGGCAGCGGGCTCGACGTGTGGCTGACCCGGACCGGGATCCGCCGGCTGATCGTCAGCGGCATCCGCACCGAGCAATGTTGCGAGACGACGACCCGCCACGCCTCCGACCTCGGCTACGGCGTCGATTACGTTGGGGAGGCGACGCTCACCTTCGCGATGACGGACGCCGCCGGGCGGCTTTGGAGCGCCGGCGAGATCCGGGCCCGCACGGAACTGGTGCTGGCCGGGCGCTTCGCCCGCATCGCCACGGTCGCGGAGGCGCTCTGCGGACCGGCGCCCCGCCTCGCCGCGTGAGCGGGCCGGCCGAGATCGCGGTCGTGGTGGTGTGCCCGCCGCGCACCCTGCTCCTCGACGTGGCCGGGCCGGTCGAGGTCCTGCGCAAGGCCAACCTGATCCAGGAAAAGGTCCGCTTCCGGGTCGACCATGTCGGGCCGTGCTCCGCGGTCACGAGCTCGATCGGGCTTGGTCTCTCGGGGCTCGGGCCCCTGCCCGCGCCGTTGCCGGAAGGGGCGACCGTGGTGCTCGCCGGCACGGCGGAGCTGGTGCTGGGGGATCCCGATCCCCCGGGCGAGGACGAGCGGGCGGCGCAAGACGCGATCGTCGCCTGGCTGCGGGCCGAGGTGAGGCCCGGCCATCGCCTGGTCTCGATCTGCTCCGGCGCGCTGCTGGCGGCCCGGGCCGGGCTCCTCGACGGACATGACTGCACCACCCACCACGCCGCCTGCGCGGAGCTAGCCGCGCTCGCCCCCGCCGCCAGGGTGCTGGAGGACCGGCTGTTCGTCGAGGACCGCGAGCGGCTGACGAGCGCGGGCATCACCGCCGGCATCGACCTGATGCTCCACCTCGTGGCGCGCCTCGTCGATCCGGCCTGCGCGGCGGCGGTGGCGCGCTACCTCGTGGTCTACCTGCGCCGCGCCGGGCACGACCCGCAGGCCTCGCCCTGGCTCGAGGGCCGCAACCACCTCCACCCGGCGATCCATCGGGTGCAGGACGCGGTGAGCGCCGATCCGGCCCGGGCCTGGAGCCTGGAGACCCTGGCCGACCTCGCCGCCACCAGCCCGCGCCACCTCTCGCGGCTATTCAACCGCCATGCCGGGATGAGCCTGCCGGCCTACGTCAACGGATTGCGGGTGGCACTCGCCCGCGATCTCCTGGCCCGGACCCGCCTCGACATGGAGCGCGTCGCCGAGCGGGCGGGCTTCGCCTCGCCGCGCCAGCTCCGCCGCGCCTGGAGCCGGGTCAACGACGGCCCGCCGAGCGCGGTCCGGGACGGGTGACATGGGATCCGGAAGATTGCTTCCGGATCCCATGTCACCAGCCGGCGCGGCGCTCGAGCGAAGCCGAAATCCGCATTGCGAAGCAATCGATCGGATTTCGTATGACCGATCAGGCGAGCAGCGCGTCCCGGTCGAGCCCGAGGGCGGCCGCCACCTCGGTCAGGGCCCGGTGCTCGGAGGGACTGATGCCCTCGAAATCCGCGACGTCGGCGGCGATGAGGAAGACGCTCTGGCGCTGCTCGGCCGCGCGCTCGGCGATGGCCTCGATGAAGTGCATGTTCTGCATCCGGCCGGCCCGGGTCCGGGCCCGCCCGATCGCGTCGTAGAGCTCCTCCTCCAGCATCAGGCTGTCGTAGCCCTTCTCAAGGACGGGATCGGCCAGCATGCCCTTGAGCGCCGTCTCGAACTCGGCCCCCGCGACCTCGCCGTCGGCCACGATCACGTTGGCGCAGGCCGACACCGCCGCCTTCATCAGCGGCTCGTCGCCCGCATAGGCCGTCACCGTCTGCTTGAACCGGCCGAAGGCCGCCTGGACGAAGCTCATGGGTCTCCCTTTTCCGCGCATGGAACGCGGTCTCCTTACCAAGCGCGAGGGAGGGAGAAAATCGGCAGGCCGCCACACCTCGTCGGCGTCGCGTCACAGTTCCTGGCGCACCTGGGCGTGGGCGAGGAGCGCGAACAGGCCGGTGCCGCCGATCACGTTGCCGACGAGCGCCGGCAGGATCATGCCGCCGAGGACCTCGCCGGGACCGGCCTCGCCGGCGCAGAGCAGCAGGAAGGCCTCGGCCGCCCCCGCCACCACGTGGGTGAAGTCGCCGAGCACGATCGCGAAGGTGAGGAGGAAAACGATCCAGACCTCGCCGCCGCTCGACGCCGCCCGCAGCCAGGCGACGGCCGCGATCAGGAATCCGGCCGGGATGCCCCGGAGCAGGAGATCCGACGGCGCCTTGTGCAGCAGGCTCTCGCGCGACACCGCCTGCATGGCGGCGAGCAGGTCCGGGCTCACCACGCCGCCCCAGGTCTCGATCGCCGCCGCCGCGCCGGCGCCGACGAGGTTGCCGAGGAGCACGATTCCCCAGAGCCGCGCCGTGCCGGCGAGCGCCCGGCCGCTCGGCCGGGTGACGAGGGGCAGCACCGTCACGATGGTCTGCTCGGTGAAGAGCTGCATCCGGCCGAGGATCACGATCAGGAAGCCGAGGGGATAGCCGAGCTGCGCCACGAGGGTGCGGCCCCCCATCCCAGTCGGCAGCTTATGGTGCAGCGCTCCTTCCGCGATCACCGAGGCCGTGATGGCGATGCCCGCCGCGACGCTCGACCAGAACAGCGAGCCGGCGGGACGCGCCAGCTCCTCCTGCCCCTGCTTGCGCACCACCTCGTGGACGATCGTGGCGCGGGGCGCCGACCGATCCTCGATCTCGTCGCGCTCGGCCGCGGCAAGATCCGGAGAATTCCGCTCCGGCGAGTCTCGCTCCGGCGAGTCTCGCTCCGCACTGTCCCGCCCGGTCATGCCGTCGCCCCTCGCCCGCCAAGGGCTGCCTTGCCCGCGAAGGGCCGCCTTGCCCGCGAAGGGCTGGAGCCGGATCGACGCACAACCTCGTCCCGCGTTCCGCGACCGTCCGACCCGTCGGTTGCGAGCCGCGCGGCGCGGGTGCTACCGATCGTCGAAACGGGATCAGCGGGAGGCCGGCATGGAGGCAGACGAGCGCCGGACGGGGCGGGCCGTCGCGCACCGGCCCTCCACCGAGCCGACCGTGCCGCCATCCCGGCCGGTACCCGCGGCGCCCCCCGCCCCGACCCGGCTGGCCGCCCGCCTGCAGCGGGCCCACGCGATCGCGGATCTGCGCCGGCAGGCCGCCCGGCGGCTGCCGAAGGCGGTGTTCGACTTCATCGACGGCGGCGCCGAAGACGAGCGGACCCTGCGCGACAACGTTGAGGCCTTCGACGCCTGGATGCTGATGCCGCGGGTCGGGATCGACGTCGCCACCCGCGACCTGTCGCGCTCGATCCTCGGATACCGCGCGTCCCTGCCGATCATGATGGCGCCGACCGGGCTCGCCGGCTTCTTCTGGCCCGACGGCGAGGTCGCGGGCGCGCGGGCCGCCGCGCGGGCCGGCATCCCCTACTGCCTCTCGACCAACTCCGTCGGCTCGATCGAGCACGTCGCGGAGGGCGCCCCGGAGGGCGAGCGCTGGTTCCAGCTCTACTTCCTGCGCGACCGGGAGTGGATGCAGGCGCTCCTGCGCCGCGCGGCGGCCGCGCGCTACCGGGTGCTGTGCCTCACCGTCGACCTCGCGGTGCAGGGCCGGCGCGAGCGCGACCTGCGCAACGCCTTCACCATGCCGCTGAAACCGCGCCTCTCCACCGCCCTCGACCTCGCCCGGAGACCGGGCTGGCTCGCCGGGGCCGCCCGCTCGCGGCTCGGCTTCGGCAATTTCCAGATCGGCGGTGCAGCGGGCCAAGGCTTCACCAGCGTCGCCCAGCACGTCGCCTCGCTGTTCGACCCCTCCGCCAGCTGGGACGACATCGCGCGCATCCGCGACGCGTGGCGCGGCCCGATGGCGCTCAAGGGCCTGCTGCATCCGGCCGACGCCGCGCGGGCGGTGGCGCTCGGGATCGAGGCGGTGATCGTCTCCAACCACGGCGGCCGCCAGCTCGACGACGTGCCGGCGGCGATCCACGCCCTGCCGGACATCGCCGAGGCGGTGGCGGGCCGGGCCGAGATCGTCCTCGACGGCGGCGTGCGCCGGGGCACCGACGTGATCAAGGCGCTGGCGCTCGGCGCCACCGCATGCAGCCTGGGCCGCCCGTTCCTCTGGGGCCTTTCGGCCGGCGGCACCGAGGGCGTCTCCCGGGCGATCGAGATCTTTCGGGGCGAACTCGACAACGCGATGACCCTGCTCGGGACGCCGACGCTCGAGGCGATCACGCGGGACCACCTGCGGCCGCGGCGGGGCGGGTGGTGAGGCCGGCAAGACGGGCCCCGGAAAGACGCCCCCGGCAAGTCGGCCCCAGGCGACCGGGCTGCCGCTCGTTCGATTTCCGGGTTGGCGCCAAGAACGGGCCCTGCCGCCTCGGCATCGCGCAGCCTGGCGCGGGCGACGCGGCGTCGCAGGGATGGCGACGACGGGCAGCCGGCATCCCCGAGGGTCTGCCGGGCTCGACCCGGGAAGGATCCCTCGCCCCCGCAGCGGCGAGGCGCGGCCTCGTCCGGAATCCGGCCGGCTGCGCCGCAATGGGGATTCCGGTTTCGCTCGAGCGCCCCGCCGGCCGATGAGACGAGGTCCGGACGCAATCTGCCGGATCTCGTCTCAGCTCACCCGGTCGAGCCCCTCCCCGGTCGCGGACACGACCTGGTTGCGACCGCCCGCCTTGGCCGCGTAGAGCGCCCCGTCGGCGCGGGCGAGCAGGCTCTCGAGGGTGTCGCCCTCGTTCCAGGCGGCGAGGCCGAGGCTGCAGGTGACCGGGATCGGGCCGCGCCGCCCCGGCACCCGCAGGCGGGCGCAGGCCGCCCGGATCCGCTCGGCCACCACCCCGGCGCCGCCGAGACCGTGGCCGGGCATCAGGACGGCGAATTCCTCGCCGCCGATCCGGCCGGCGAGCGCCCCGGTCTCCTTGAGCACGTCGGCGACGGCGCGGATCACCCGGTCGCCGCCGTCGTGCCCGTGCCGGTCGTTGATCGCCTTGAAGCGGTCGATGTCGATCATCAGGGCGGTGAGGGGCTCGGGCGGCCCGCCCACCGCGAGGCAGGCCTTGGCCCGGCGCATGAAGCCGCCGCGACCGAGGAGCTGGGTCAGGGAATCGATGTCGGCGTCGCGGATCAGCCGGCGCTGCAGGGTCAGGCTGCGCTCGACCACCCGCAGGCGCGCATGCAGTTCCGCCGCCTCCGGCGGCTTGGCGATGAAGTCGTCGGCGCCGCTGTCGAGAACCTCGCCGAGGCGCCGTCCGGCCCGGTCCGCCGACATCGCGATCACCGCGAGCGGACGCGTGGTGCCGGCCAGGGCGCGCAGCGACCAGCACAGTTCGAGCCCGCAGAGGGGCGCGACCTCGAGGCTGGTGATCACGCAGGCCACGTCCTCCTGGGCCGCGACGTGGGCGAGCGCCTGGGCGGAATCGGAGAACGGATCGACCGCGTGCCCGGCATCCGCGACGAGGCGGGCGACGATCTTGCGGAGGGTCAGGCCGGGTTCGACGAGGACGATACGCATCGGGCCCCGCAGGGTGGATCCGGCCGCGCTGGCGCCCGGCCGCTGGACGGCAATCTCCGCCCGGCATGCATCAAAGGCGATAAAGACGAGTTAATTGCCGATCTGCCCGGTGGGTAGACAATGGCGTCATACCATGCCGAACGCGCTACATCGGGTTAGGCCGGTTTCCGGCCCCGGCTAAACCTGCCTCCACCATACAGCATATCCGGCGGCCGCGGCCGGGCGGCATCCGGCGGGGGAGAGGCCCGACGGCGCGCGGGCCCGCGACGCTGGATTTCGCCGGCCAGATAGGGCATCGGGCGCAGCAACCCCCCCTTTCGTGACACGGCGCCCCATGACCGAGACCACCCCGCTCCCGCAGGCCGCGCGCGCCAAGCTCGTCCTCGCCTCGGCCTCGCCCCGGCGCCTCGCGCTCCTGCAGCAGGCGGGGCTCGAGCCCGACGCCCTGCTCCCGGCCGATCTCGACGAGGCGCCGCTCAAGGGCGAGAAGCCCCGCGACCTGGTGCGGCGGCTCGCCCGGGCCAAGCTCGACGTGGCGGCCGCCGCGGCGCGCGCCACCGGGGAGCTCGGCGAGAGCTACGTGGTGGCGGCCGATACGGTGGTGGCGGTGGGCCGGCGCATCCTGCCGAAGGCCGAGGTGACCGACGAGGCGGCGGCCTGCCTGCGGATGCTGTCGGGCCGCGCCCACCGGGTCTATACCGCGGTCTGCGTCGTCGGCCCGAAGGACCGGCCGCGCGAGCGCCTGGTCGAGACCCGGGTGCGGTTCAAGCGCCTGTCCTCCCGCGAGGTCGACGCCTATCTCGCCAGCGGCGAGTGGCGCGGCAAGGCCGGCGGCTACGCGATCCAGGGGCTGGCCGGCTCCTTCGTGGTCAAGCTCGTCGGCTCCTACAGCGCCGTGGTCGGCCTCCCGCTCTACGAGACGGTCGGCCTGCTCGAGGGCGAGGGGTACCCGGTCCGCGGCGCCTGGCGGGACGTGAGCTGAGACCCGGCACGAGCGGCAGGACAGGAGGCGCAACGATGACGACACCCGACGACGACGCGCCGAAGCCGGCCTGCCCGATCTGCGGCAAGCCGGTCGTGCCGGCCCATAAACCGTTCTGCTCGAAGCGCTGCGCTGACGTCGACCTGCAGCGCTGGCTCGGCGGCCACTACGCGATCCCGGGCCGCGAGGACGACGCCCTCGGCCGGGACGACGGCTCGCACGAGGAGTGAGGGATATCGCGGAGGGGATACTGCGGGAGAGCAGGGAACGGCCGGGGGCCTCCCCGGTTGACGGCGGCCTGTCACCCCCGCCCGCGAGGCCCTCCCGCCCATGTCGTCCGATTTCCCGAACCCGCTCACCAAGTATCCCCGCCCGCCCTTCGAGGCCCAGCCGCAGGGCTTTCCCGGCCTGACCGGGCGGATGAAGCCGGAGCCCGACCACGGCGAGGCGAGCTACCGGGGCGCCGGCAAGCTCACCGACAAGGCGGCGCTGATCACCGGGGGCGATTCCGGCATCGGCCGGGCGGTCGCCATCGCGTATGCCCGCGAGGGCGCCGACGTGGCGATCTCCTACCTGCCCTCCGAGCAGGGCGATGCCGAGGCCGTGGCGCAGTGGGTCGAGAAGGCGGGGCGCCGCGCCCTGCTGCTGCCGGGCGACCTCAAGGACCGCGCCTATGCCCGCGAGATCGTGGCCCGCACCGCCGAGACCTTCGGCCGCCTCGACGTGGTGGTGAACAACGGCGCCTTCCAGCAGCCGAACCAGGACCTCGCCTCGATCGACGAGGACGTGTTCGAGGAGCATTTCCGCACCAACGTCTTCGGGGCCTTCTCGGTCACCAAGGCGGCGATGGCGCACCTGAAGCCCGGCGCCTCGGTGATCTTCACCTCGTCGGTGAACTCCAAGCACCCGATGCCCTCGCTGCTGGCCTACAGCGCCACCAAGGGCGCGCTCAGCAACCTGGTGCTGAGCCTGTCCCAGCTCCTGGCCGAGAAGGGCGTGCGGGTGAACGGCGTGCTCCCGGGCCCGATCTGGACCCCGTTCATCCCGTCCGGGATGGAGCAGGATTCCGTCAAGTCGTTCGGCAGCCAGGTCCCGTTCGGGCGCCCGGGCCAGCCGGCGGAGCTCGCCTCGGCCTACGTCATGCTGGCCTCGGACGAGAGCAGCTACACCTCGGGGGCGCTGGTGACGGTGGCGGGGGCGATGCCGGTGCTGTGAGCCGGTGATCGGGGCGGATCGGCCGGGTCACCCCGCCCGGTCCGCCGTGTCGATGGTGATCCCGCCCCCGACCACGCGGGACACGCAGGTGCAGAGCTGGGCGTCGGTCGCCTTCTGGGCATCGCTGAAGAAGACGTCGCGGTGGTCCACCGTGCCGTCGGCCTCCAGGATCTTCACCGTGCACAGGCCGCACTCGCCGCGCCGGCAATCGGAGATCATGCCGACGCCGGCCGCCTCCAGCGCCTCGAGCATCGTCTGGCTGCGGCCGACCACGATCTCCTTCGACAGGCGCGGGATGCGCACCGTGAACGGCTCGGCGGCGTGGCGCCCGCCGGTGCCGAAGGTCTCGAAGCGCAGGGATTGCGCCGGCCGTCCCGACACCGTCCAGGCCGCGCGCGCCGCCTCCATCATCCCGAGCGGGCCGCAGAGATAGGCCTCGCCGCCCGGCGCCAGGGCGGCGATGGCGGCGGGGAGGTCGATCCGCCCGCCCTCGGCGTCGACGACGGTCTCCAGCCGGTCGCCGATCCGGGCGCGCAAGTCGTCGGCGAGCGCCAGGTCCTGCCGGGTCCGGGCAGCGTAGAGCAGGCGGAAGGGCGCGCCGGCCCGGTGCAGCGCCAGCGCCATGGCATGGAGCGGGGTGATGCCGATGCCGCCGGCGACGAGCAGATAGCCGGGCCGGCCGTGGGTGAGGGCGAAGTGGTTGCGGGGCCCCGAGATGCCGAGCCGGGCGCCGGGTGCGAGCCCATGCATGTAGGCCGACCCGCCGCGGCTGTCGGGCAGCCGCTTCACGGCGATGCGGTAGACCCCGTCCGCCCCGGAATCGAGCAGCGAGTAGGAGCGGGTGTCCGGCCGCTCGCCGATCATCACCGCCACCCCGAGATGGCTGCCGGGCGCGGCCGGCGCGGCGGCGCCCGCGGGCTCGATCTCGAGGAGCCGGATGTCGGGCGTCAGCGCCCGGGTGCCGCGCAGGCGCGCGGGGCGCCAGTCGGTCGAAGCGGCCTCGGTCGGGGCAGCCTGCGTCGGCATGGCGGCCTACTCCGCCGCCATGCCGACGAAGGCCGGGTCCCCGCCAGGATCCCTCGCCGGCCCCCTGCCCTCGGCGGCCATCATCCCGTCGATCAGGCGGTGCGCCCACAGGGAGCCGGCATCGATGTTGAGGTTGTAGAACGGCTGGCGCGGCTGGCGGTCGATCGCCCGCTGCTGGGCCTCCAGCACGTTGTGGTCCTGGTCGTAGACGCCCTTGCCGTCGTTGACGTGAGCCAGGTTGAGGCGCTTCGTCAGCTCCTCGTCGTCGGTCCGGAAGCTGCGCACGAAGTTCCAGAAATAGTGGCAGCTCGTCGCGGTCTCCGGGGTGATCGCCGCCAGGAAGAAGCCGTTGACGCCCTGGGACCGGTCGCCCCGGCGCGCCCCGGTGCCGGCGAGCGCCACCCCGACATCGCCCGCCACCACGCTCGGCGCCTCGAAGCGGATGATCTGCCAGCGGTCGACACGACCGGGCCGCCCGAGGTTACGCGCCCAGAACGGCGGCGGCTCGATGCCCTCCATCCAGCGTTCCACGGTGACGCAGGTCTCGGTATGCGTCACCTCGAACGGGCTGCGGGTGATCGCGTCGTCGCCGATGCTGCCGGCATGGACGTAGGTCTCGTGGGTCAGGTCCATCAGGTTGTCGATGACCAGCCGGTAATTGCACTTCAGCCCGTAGAAGGTGCCGCCCTCCCCGACCCAGGGCGCGTCGCTGTTCCAGTGGAAATCGGGCACGAGGTCGGGATCGGCGAGCGCTGGATCGCCCATCCAGAGCCAGACCAGGCGGTAGCGCTCCACCGCCGGGAAGGCGCGCACGCAGGCGGACGGGTTGATGGTCTCCTGCGCCGGCATGTGGGTGCAGCGGCCGGCGGCGTCGAACACGAGGCCGTGATAGCCGCACATCACCTGGTCGCCCTTGAGGTGGCCGAGCGACAGCGGCATCAGCCGGTGCCAGCACGCATCCTCGAGCGCCGCCACGCCGCCGTCGGTGCGGCGGTAGAGCACCACGTCCTTGTCGCAGATCCGACGCGGCGTGAGCGCCCGGCCGATCTCGTGGTCCCAGGCCGCGGCGTACCACGCGTTCAGGGGAAAGCCCTTGGGATCCGTCATCGTTCTCTCCCTCGTCGTGCCGGCCTCGCGGGTCTGTCGCCGCGCTGAAGGTCCGGTCGTGCGGCGGCCGGCTTGGCCGTATCAGGTCGCCGGGCGGAGTCGTTTCCGTCTCGCGCCGGCGAGCCGGCCGATGCTGCGCCGCACACAGGTTTCGCGTGCCGGATCAGCAGCTTGGAACTGGTCCGGTTCGATGCTCGGACGCTAGCCGCCCGGGCGGGGCTCGGCCATGGACGGGCGCCGGATTTTCTTGGACGGATCCGGCGCCGTCCCGTAGCCTCGGGCCGGGAGGACACGGCGATGCAGAGGCGGCTGGAACGGCCGATCCCGGTCTTTCGCCTCTACGGCGAGGCCGCCGGGGCCACGGTGCCGGGCTTCGTCCATGCCGAGCGGATCGGGACCAGTGCGGCCCTGCACGACTGGGAGATCGCGCCCCACCGCCACGGCGCCCTGGCGCAGGGACTGGTGATCACGAAGGGCCACGGCGCCGTGTCGCTGGATGCGAGCCGCGAGGACTTCTGCGCGCCCTGGCTGGTCTGGGTGCCGTCCGGCGTCGTCCACGCCTTCTCGTTCCGGCCCGGCACCGACGGGGTGGTGCTGTCGCTCGCCGACGACTTCCTCGCCGCCGTGCTCGATCCCGATCCGGACGCGGCCCGCCTGCGCGCCACGGCCGAGGCGACGTTCAGCGGCCGGCCCGGCTCGCCGGAAGAGATCGACCTCGACCTCGCGGGCCTCGTGCAGACGCTCGCCCGCGAGGCCGCCGGCGCCCTGCCGGGAGCGGCGAGCGCGGTGGCGGCCCTGGTCAAGCTCCTCGTCGTCGGGGTCCTGCGCACCCGCGCCACCCGGGCGATCACCGAGCCGGCGGCGCTGGCGCGGGCCGACCTGCACCGCCGCTTCCGGCGCCTCGTCGAGGCGCACCTGCGCGAGAACTGGCCGATCGCCCGCTTTGCCGCCGCGCTCGGGGTGAGCCCCGACCGGCTCCACGCCGCCTGCACCGAGGCGGTGCGCCGCGCGCCGCAGGGCATCCTGCACGACCGGCTGATGCTCGAGGCCAAGCGCAGCCTGATCTACACGACGCTGCCGGTCTCGAAGATCGCCTTCGACCTCGGCTTCAACGATCCGGCGTATTTCTCGCGGTTCTTCGCGGCGCGGGCGGGCGTGAGCCCGGCGGCGTTCCGGCGGGAGAGCCGGGGCGCGGATGCGTGACGGCATCGAGGCCGCAGAAGCGGCACCGCGCAAAACCGCCGATTTTTTCGGAAGAAGAGGTGGCTCCCCGAGTAGGACTCGAACCTACGACAAGGCGATTAACAGTCGCCTGCTCTACCAACTGAGCTATCGGGGAATGCCGGCCGGCGCTCGCGTTCGGCGCCGACGGGGGCTTCTTAGCCAGTTCACTCGGGCCGCGCAACCCCGATCTCGCGGGTCAGCGCGGCGGGCAGGCCGAGGCGAACGGGCCGACCGTCAGGTCGCCCTGCTGGGGGGTATTGAGCACGAACGGCTCGGTGCCGCCCTGGCCGAAGCCCATCAGGCCGAGATCGTAGTAGCAGCGGTCGAGGACGGCCGTGAACGTGTAGCTGTCCTGCGCCACCGGGGGGCCGACCGGGACGAGGCGCCCGCGCGGGCCCCGCGCGGCGCAATGGGCCGCGATGTCGACCCGGCCCGGGGCGAGCATGCGGATCGCCCGCGAGGAGTGCGGCGGGATGCCGACGCTCGGGCCGCCGTTGCGGCTCGCCACCGCGAAATAGGGCGAACGGTTGACGACGCGCCGGAGGCAGCCGGCCTCCGCCGTGCTGATGCCGCCGGCGAGCAACGCCGCCGCCGCCGACCACAGATAGAGCCGCTTCACGCCCGGCCGCATGGCTGACCTCTCCTCGAACCCGTCCCGCGCACCGCCCGCGCGACGGGACACCACCTGAACAACACCTAACGCGCCGCCCGGCTCCGGCCAGGCTTGCCGCGCAGGAGCCCGCCGGCCGCCGGGAACCGGGCGGGCCTTGCCCCGGGGACGGACCGTGACCCGGGGACGGACCGTGCCCTAGGAACGGACCTTGCCCTAGGAACGGACCTTGCCCCCGGAATGGACCTTGCCGCGGAACGGAACGGCAGAGCTTGGCGTTGAGTTCCGGTCGCGACGCGGCAGCGGCCCGCGCTGCCGTCCCGCCTGTCGAACCGCCCGCCCCCTGGACCTCCCGCCCCGGAGCCCCGATGCGCCTACGTTCCCTGCTGCTGGCCCTCTTCCTGCTCGCCGGCTTCGGCGGTCTCGCCGGCGCCTCGCCGCTGATGCCGAGCGCCGCCGTGACCACCGCCCTGGACCAGCCCTCCACGGTCGAGACCGTGCGCTGGCGCCGCCACCGGCACTGGCACCGCCGGCACTGGCATCGCCGCCATTGGCACCACCGCCGCCACTACCGCCGTCACTGGCATCACCGCCGCCATTACGCCCGGGCCCATTACCGCCGCCATCGGCACGTCTCGCGCCGGCATGTCGGCCGGCTGCATTTCAGCCGCCCGGCCGCCCGCCCGGTGCGCTGGATCGAACCCCGCCGCGACGGACGCTGAGCCTTGAGCGAGCGGCCGCCCGAACCCGGTCCCGAGGGACGCCCCCGCGACTGGCTCGACCTCGGCGGCCCGGCCCGGCCGGCGGCCGACCCGCCGGGCGCCCCCGAGGGCGCGTCCCGGGAATCCACCGGGGGAGCGCCCGAGGGAGCCACCACCCGGGGAGCTCCCGCCGCGGGGCGGTTCGCGGGGTTCTCCCGCGCCGCCGCCGGAATCGGGGCCCGGATCGGGCCGGCCGCGCGCACGGGGTTCGTCCGGGCGCGGGCGGGCGCCACCCGCCTCGCCGGGCATCCCGCCACCCGCCGCGCGGCCGCCGCCACCGCCGCGGCCTGGCGGCCGGCCGCCGCCTTCGCCCGGCGCGTGCCCTGGCTGCGGGTGGCCGCCGCCACCGCCGCCCTCGGGCTCGGCCTCGCCCTCGCCTACACGCTCTACGCGCTCACGACCCTGCCGGTGAATGGCGGGCTCACCGTCGAGCCGACGGCCTCGGCCCTGGTGGTGCGCGCCGCCGACGGGCAGGCCTTCGCCACCCGCGGCGTCATCAAGGGAGCCAAGCTCGCGCCCAAGGAGGTGCCGCCGGTCCTCGCCAAGGCGATCGTGGCGATCGAGGACCGCCGCTTCTACGCGCATCACGGCATCGACCTGCGCGGGCTCGTGCGCGCCGCCTTCCGCAACGCCGCCGCCGGCGGCACCCGCGAGGGCGGCTCGACCCTGACCCAGCAGCTCGTGCGCATGAGCTACCTGTCGCAGGACCGCACCCTGAAGCGGAAGGTGCAGGAGGCGGTGCTGTCGCTGTGGCTCGAATCGCAGCTGCCGAAGGACGAGATCCTCACCCGCTACCTCAACGCCGCCTATTTCGGCGCCGGCGTCTACGGCGCGGACGCGGCGGCGCAGCGCTATTTCGGCAAGCCGGCCAAGGAGCTGACCCTGAGCGAGGCCGCCATGCTGGCGGGCCTCGTGCGCGCGCCCTCGCAACTCGCCCCCCACCGCAACCTCGACGGGGCACGGGGCCGCGCCGCCCAGGTGCTCGACGCGATGGTGGAGACCGGCGCGATCACCGCCGCGGAGGCCGAGGCGGCCAAGCGCGCCCCCGCCACCGTGCGGGTGCCGACGGAGACGCCGGTCGGCACCAACTACTTCGTCGACAACGTCGCCGATTCGGTGCGCGGCCTGATCGGCACCGGGCCGGCGGACGCCACGGTGCGCACCACTCTCGACCTGACGCTCCAGAACATCGCCGAGAGCGTGATCGCGCGCCGCCTCGACCAGGACGGCGAGCGCCGCAAGGTCTCGCAGGGGGCCCTCGTCGCCATGGCGCCCGACGGGGCGATCCTCGCCATGGTCGGCGGGCGCGACTACGCCGACAGCCAGTTCAACCGCGTCACCCAGGCCAAGCGCCAGCCGGGCTCGCTGTTCAAGCTCTTCGTCTACCTCACCGCCCTGCAGCAGGGCTATCGGCCGGACTCGACGATGGTCGACCGCCCGACCCAGGTCGGCGAGTGGGAGCCGGAGAATTACGGCGGGCGCTACCGCGGCGCCGTCTCGCTGCGCAGCGCCTTCGCCCACTCGATCAACACCGTGGCGGTGCAGCTCGCCGAGGCGGTCGGGATCCCGGCGGTGATCGAGACGGCACGCAGCCTCGGCATCACCTCAGACTTGCCGAACCTGCCGAGCCTCGCCCTCGGCTCGGCCGAGACGACCCTCCTCGAGATCACCCGGGCCTACGCGGCGGTGGCGGCGGGCGCCGAGACCGTCGAGCCCTACAGCGTGCGCCAGATCCTCGCCCGCGAGCAGACGCTCTACACGCGACCGCAAACCGCCCCGACCCCGGCCCGCGACCAGGCGGCCCGCACCGGGATGCTCGACCTGCTGAGCGCCGTGATCCGCGAGGGTACCGGCAAGAACGCCCGGGTCTCGGTGCCCGCCGGCGGCAAGAGCGGCACCACCCAGGACAGCCGCGACGCCTGGTTCGTCGGCTTTGCCGGCGACCTCGTCGTCGGGGTCTGGCTCGGCAACGACGACAACACGCCGATGGCCGGCGTCACCGGCGGCGACATGCCGGCGCTCATCTGGCACGACTTCGTCACCCAGGCCCTGGCCGCGCGGGCCAAGGCCGGCAAGGGCGAGGCCGGCAAGGCCCAGCTGGGCAAACCCGAGGCCGCCCGCTCCGCCCCGGCGCCGCAGACGGCGAGCATCGCCGAGCCGGACGTCGATCCGCGCAGCGGCCAGGACGTGACGAGCCGGGATCTCGCGGGCCGCGCGGTGCTGCGGGGCTCGCCCGCGGTGGTCGATACCGGCACCCTCGATTTCGACGGGCGCACCGTGCGGCTCACCGGGGTCGAGGGCCTGTCGGGCCGCAACGCCCGCGAGCTCGGCCGCTACCTGCGCCGCCGCGACGTCGCCTGCGCGCCGGCCGAGGGCGGCGCCTATCGCTGCTCCCTCGACGGCCAGGACCTGTCCGAGCTGATCCTGTTCAACGGCGGCGGCCGCGCCAGCGCCGACGCCACCCCGGACCTGCTCGCCGCCGAGGAGCAGGCCCGCTCGAACCGCATCGGCATCTGGCGGCGGTGATCCGGATCGAGGCCGGTCCGGGCATCGTTGGGGGGATCGTGGGCCTCTCGCCCTCGATCTCCCGTGTCCGTGCAGGGTTGTTCGAAATAATTTCGAGATGAGAGGAGCGCGGGTCTCCTCCTCTTCCGTCCTCGCTCCAAGCCGCGGTCCGCACGCTGCCGCTGAAGATCGCCCCGTTGTAAACCCGGCGCTTTCCTTTCCCCCTTGCGGAGAGGAGAAACGCGTTGCTTTCGCGCGAAGAAACGCTCGAACCCAGGTGCGCGATCACGTCGGGCCTGCGGATAGAGGGGAAACCCGTGCCCGCTGCGTCGTCGTCCCGGACGAGAGCGCCGCCGCGTCGATCAGGGGCTCGTCCTGCCCGCCCGGCGGCCCAAGCCGCCGAGACCGCAGCCGGCGAGGTAGGCCGCCAGCATCGCGGCGGCGCTCTCGACCCAGAACCCCTCGCGCCCGGGCACCAGGCCGGCGAGCGCCGTGGCCAGGCAGGCGAGCGCGAGGAGCGCCACGAGGAGGGCCGAGAGGCGCGGCAGGCGGCCGGCGGGCGGGCCGGCCCAGAAGCCGGTGCCGAGGCCGATAAGGAGGGCGGCGAGAAGACCCGGCCAGGCGATGGATGCGAGGAGCAGCACGAAAAGGCCTCAGGAGCGGAGCGCGAAGGCGACCGCCCGGCGGTCGGAGGCCTCGGCAGGCGCCGCGGCGATCCTGTCGGCGGGGATGCCGGCCTTGAGCAGGTAATCGACGATCGCGGCCGCACGCCGCTGCGGCAGGCCGGGATCGGGCATGGCGGAGGCCTCGACGGGCTTCGGTGCCGGCTTCTCGGCAGCCTTGGCGGCCTTCGGCGCCGGCTTCGACCTGGCGGCCGCGTCCTTGCCGGTCGCGTCCTTGCCGGTCGCGTCCTTGCCCGGGGGCTCCTTGACGGCCGCATCCTTGGCGGTCGCGTCTTTGGCGACCGGGACCGGCGGGACGCTGCCGGGCGGGTCGTCGTGGCCGGCGACCTCGATCCGGGCCTGGGGGCAGGTGCGGGCGAGGCCCGCCACCTCGTCGAGGACGGGGTAGAAGGCCGGCTTCAGGTCGGCGCTGCCGGGATCGAAGCGCAGGGCCTGCCCGCTCGCGAGGCCCGCGAAGGTCTCGCGGCAGGCCGCCGGGTCCCGGCTCGGCGTCGCGCCGCGGGCGCCGATCGCGACGTCGAGCCGCCACCCCGCCGGGGCGAGGCGCCCGGCCTCGGCGGCGATGCGGCGGGCGCTCTCGGGATAGAGGCCCTCGCCGGCGATGCGCAGATTCTGGTCGCGCACGCTCACCTCGCCCTCGGCGAGCTGGGCGAGGGCGCCGATCCCGGCGGTCAGGCCCTCGACGAGGCTGGGCGGCGCGCCCTCGGCGATCCGGGTACGGTCGATCACCCGCTCGCCGTAGAGGTGCGGCCGCAGGGCGGCGCGCAATGCCGCGCGGGCCTCGGCATCCGGCAGGTGGCCGGTGAGGGTGAAGGCGTCCGGCCCGCGCCGGATCGTGACGAGGTAGGGAGAGACCGGGCTCGCCGTCAGCGCGACGGTGCCGCGGGACACGCCCGCCGGCAGGCTGGCGGCGGCCGCCTCGGCCTCGCGCACGGCCTGGACGTCGATGGCGCTGCCGCGCACCGACAGCGTCGATCCGTCGAGGGCGACGCTGCCGTCCCGCACCAGGGCCAGGATCGCGAAGACGCGGTCGACCAGCGCCCGGGCGTCGACGCCCGCAGGCAGGCCGCGGGCGATGCCCATCGCGTCGGTCACCGGGGCTCCCTCGGCGAGGAGCCGGGCGGCGGCCAGGATCGCGGACCGGTCGGCCTCCGATGTCGCGTAGCCGTCGAGGCGGATGCCTCCGGGCCCGCGGCTCGCCGACCAGACGAAGGGCGAGACCAGGGCCGGCTCGACCGCGACCTCGCCGACCGCGAAGCCGGCGGGCGGGTGGGCGAGGTCGGCCCGCAGGGCCGCGTAGGCCGCGACGCTCGCCGCCTCGCCGTGGACCGACAGAACGCGGTCGCTGAGGGCCGCGGTGGCGCCGGGCTTCAGGTGCCGCACCTGCGCGACGAGGAAGCGGGCGGCCTCGGAAAAGTTGTCCGGCGCGCCGCGGGCGGCCCGGGCGGCGTCGCGCAGGACGAGCCCGGGGGGCAGGCCGGCGCCCAGGGATTCCGCGAGGGCGGCGCGGCCCGTCTCGGCCGGGCGGTGCCCGAGCAGGTCGATGCGGTCGGGCGCCCGGAAGGCGGCCGCCCAGGTGAAGGGCGAGACCTCGGCGACGAGGCCGGTCCGGTCGAGGATGCGGCGCCGGCCCGGCAGGGCGGCGAGCGCCGCGCGGGCCTGCTCGCGGGCGGCCTCGCCCGGGGCCTCGCCGCTCGCCACGAGGTCGCGGCCCCGCGCCTCGACCCGCAGCCACGGCTCCGCCCCGTCGCGCCCGGTCGCCGCCGCGACCGCCTCGGCGGGCGCCTCGAGGGCGGCCTCGATCCGCGGCTCGGCGAACGCCGTAGCGGCGATCCAGGCGCCGGCCAGGAGGGGAAGACCGGCAAGCCAGCCGATCGAGCGAATGGCCACGGGGGAACCTCGTCGCGGGGAGACCACGCGCGGCGGGGGCTTCGCGCGTGGGGGCCACCCTGGCGCCGGTTTCCGGCATCAGCAAGGCGCACGCGAAAAGGGCCCCGGCGCGTGCCGGGGCCCTTCGAGGCGCAAGTCGGGACGCGGCTCCCCGGAGGGAGCCGCGGATCGCGACTTAGAAGTCGCGCTGGACGCGCATGCGGACCTGGAACGTGTCCGCGGAGTTGGCGGTGGGCAGCACCGCGCCGTTGGCGGCCACCGGCAGGCCGGCGGCGTTCAGGCCGGCCGCGACGGCGCCCGGAGCCTTGTTCTGGTCGATCACCCGGCCGCCCTTGAGGTCGACGCGGTTGTAGAGACCCTCGACGCCGATATCGAGATCCTTGACCGGCGACCAGATGATGCTCGCGCCGGCGACGATCTGGCTCGTGTCGCGCAGGGCGGCGCTGTACAGGAACGCGCCGGGGCTGTTGACCGGGTTGCCGAGGCCGTTGAAGTTCAGCCCGCCCAGCAGGTTGCGGCTGGTCTTGCCGAAGTTCATCTCGCCGTAGCTGCCGATGATCGCCGAACGCCACTCGGGCGCCCAGTAGTGCAGGTACGAACCGACCACCGTCCAGCTGGTCGACAGCTCCATCTTGCCGGTCAGCGGGTTGACGGCGGCGTCGGTGAAGTAGCTGGCGAAGGGCGAGCCCTGGGTGTTGCCGGCGCTGGCGGTGTAGGTGCCGATGTACTGGGAGTAGCCGGTGTAGATCTGGGCACCCTCGCCGTACGAGCCCTGCAGGTACAGGGAGTCGCCGGCGGCGATGAACGGCAGGTTGAACTTCAGGCCGCCCTGCACCGCCCAGCCGTACTCGGTCTGGACGCGCGGGGTGATGACCGAACCGGCCGCCAGGGTCGCGCCGTTGAAGCCGATCACCGTGGTGGCGTTCTGGGCGTTCAGCTCATGCACCGCACCCGAGATCTGGGCCGAGCCCCAGGCCGCGTCGTAGCGGATCGCGCCGACGAAGTCGGGCATGCGGTTGGTCTGGCGCAGGTCGTAGAACGCCTCGCCGATCGGCACGCCGGCCGCGTTGGTGGCGACGACCGGGCTCAGGTTCGAGGCGGCCGCGGTGAAGACCGCGAACTGGCTCGCCGCGTTGCCGGCGGTGGCGGTGCCGAACAGCGGGTTCTTGCGGAAGGTCGGGTCTTCGATCGAGACCGTGGCCGAGAAGCCGTTGCCGAAGGTGGCGGTGTAGGCGAGCAGGTTGGTCGAGGCGACGTCGGAACCCAGCGAGGTGCCGATGATCTCGAAGTCGTGGGCGTAGAAGTCGTAGAACGAGGCCGCGCGACCGGCGGTCAGGCCGGCGAACTGGATGAAGGCCTTGTCGACGTTCACGTATTGCTGGGCGCGGCCGAACGTGTCGACGCCGACCGCCGGGAAGGCGTTGGCGATGCGCTGCTGCGTGCCCGAGTTCAGGTAGGCGCCGGTCCGCGAGGCGAGCTCGAAGCGCACGAAGGCGCGGAGCGTGCCGTAGGCGGTCTGGGTGCGGGCGTCCAGGTTGAGGCGGCCGAGGCCGCGGTAGCCCATCAGGTCACCGTTGTTGCCGCCGCGCTGATAGCCCTGCGAGTAGCCGGCTTCGAAGCGGGCGCGGCCGGAGACGCGCAGGCAGGTGTCGGTACCGGGAACGAAGAAGAAGCCGGCGCCATAGGCCGAGCAGACGCGAACGTACTCTACGGGCGCAGCCTTCTTGATCGGCAGATCGGCAGCGTGCGCACCGGCAACGACGGTCAGGCCAGCAGCCGAACCGAGCAGAAGGCTCTTCACGAGCTTCATCGAGACCTCCAAAGTTTCGAGACCCTGGGGGTGAACGACTGTGTCCCGACGATCCTACTGGAGCCGAACCACGCCACTCTTTTCCCCTTGCGAACCGGCGCTCCCTGCATGGGATGTCTACCGGCCCCACCGGGTTGCTCCCGGTGCAGGGGCACCATGTTCCAAGCGCTAACGGCGATCAACCGAGATCCGCGCCCGCCATGGTCAAGTCGCCGGCTTTCCGCCCCAATGTTGCAAGTTCGCCACGAAACCTTACGCGGGTCAGCTAATCCGCGATCTCGTACGCGGAAAAACTGAAGTTCCGCATGTCGCTCTGTCGTCTCTTGGCCCATGGCCCGGCCCCGTCCGGGGGCCGGGCGGCGGGTCAGCCCTCGAGTTCCTCGCGCATCATCTCGAGTTCGAGCCAGCGCTCCTCCGCCTTGGCGAGGTCGGCCTCGGTGGTCGCGAGCGTGCGCGAGATCGCCTCGAAGCGGGCGGGATCGCGGGCATAGAGCGTCGGGTCGTCGAGGGCGGTCCTGAGCTTGGCCCGGTTGCCTTCGAGCGCCTTCATCCGGGCCGGCAGGGTCTTCAGCTCGTGCTGCTCGTTGAAGCCGAGGCGCTTCTTGGCCTCGGCGCGGGCGGCCGGCTTCTGGGCATCCTTGGCCGCGTCCTTGGCAACGTCCTTGGCCGCCCCTTTCGGCGCCACGACCCCGCGGGCCTGCACGCCGACGCCGCGCTGGGCGACCATGTCGGAATAGCCGCCGGCATAGGCGACCCAGCGCCCCTCCCCTTCCGAGACCAGGACGGTATCGACGACCCGGTCGAGGAAGTCGCGGTCGTGGCTGACCAGGATCAGGGTGCCGGCATAGTCGCCGAGCATCTCCTGGAGGAGGTCCAGGGTCTCGAGGTCGAGGTCGTTGGTGGGCTCGTCGAGCACCAGGAGGTTGCCGGCCTCGGCGAGCGCACGCGCGAGCAGCAGCCGGTTGCGCTCGCCGCCCGAGAGCACGCTCACGGGCGTGCGCGCCTGCTCGGGCGAGAACAGGAAGTCCTTCATGTAGCCGATGACGTGCCGGCTCTGGTTGCCGACCTGCACGGTGTCGCTGCCGCCCCCGGTCAGCACGTCGGCGACGGTGCGATCGAGATCGAGGGCGCTGCGGCGCTGGTCGAGGAGGTTGAGGGTGACGTTGGCGCCGACCTTCACGATGCCCGCATCCGGCGGGAGGCGGCCGGTCAGGAGGTTGACCAGCGTGGTCTTGCCGGTGCCGTTGGCGCCGACGATGCCGAGCCGGTCGCCCTTGGCGATGCGCAAGGAGAGGTCGCGGACGATCGGGCGCTCGCCATAGGACTTCACGACGTCGCGCGCCTCGACCACCAGGGTGCCGGAGGCCTCGGTCTCGCTCACGGTGAGCGTCGCGGCGCCGACGGGGCCGCGATGCTCGCGGGCCTGGCGGCGCAGGTCGTGGAGGCCCGCGAGCCGCTTGACGTTGCGCTTGCGCCGCGCCGTCACGCCGTAGCGCAGCCAGTCCTCCTCCGCGGCGATCTTGCGGTCGAGCTTGTGGCGGTCGCGCTCCTCCTCCTCGAACACCTGGTCGCGCCAGCCCTCGAAGGCCGAAAAGCCCTGGTCGAGGCGTCGCGTCGTGCCGCGGTCGAGCCAGACGATCGAGCGCGACAGGGCTTCGAGGAAGCGCCGGTCGTGGCTGATGAGGACCAGCGCCGAACGGCTGCCCTTCAGCTCGGCCTCCAGCCACTCGATCGCCGGCAGGTCGAGGTGGTTGGTCGGCTCGTCGAGGAGCAGGATGTCGGGCTCGGGCGCCAGGGCCTGGGCGAGCGCCGCGCGGCGCGATTCGCCGCCCGAGAGCCGGCTCGGATCCTCCTCGCCGGTCAACCCCAAGCTCTCCAGCAGGTAGCGGGCCCGGTAGAGCTCGTCGCCCGGCCCCATCCCGGCCTCGACGAAGGACAGGGTGGTGTCGTGGCCGGAAAAGTCCGGCTCCTGCGCCAGGTAGCGCACCGTCGTGCCGGGCTGCAGGAAGCGCACGCCCTTGTCGGGCTCGACCAGCCCGGCGGCGACCTTGAGCAGGGTCGACTTGCCCGAGCCGTTGCGGCCGACGAGGCAGGTGCGGTCGCCGGGCGCGAGCGCGAGGTCGGCGCCGGACAGGAGCGGCGTGCCGCCGAAGGTGAGCGCGATGCCCTGGAGGGTGAGGAGCGGAGGAGCGGCCATGGGCAGGGGGATTACGGCAGGCTCTTTCGAAAGGCGAGCCCTGCGCCGGGGGGTGCGAGGGTTGCTACCGATAGGGCTCCCCAAGCGAGACCTGGCTCTTACAGTACTGGCCGACAGGGCGATCCCAGCCGCCAACGCCCCGGAGGTCAATTCCGATGAGCTTCGTCACGCCCGATCCCTTCACCACCCGCCCCGAGATCGACGGCACCTTCGGGGTCGTGGCCTCGACGCACTGGATCGCCACCGCGGTCGGGATGGGCGTGCTGGAGCGGGGCGGCAACGCGTTCGATGCCGGGGTCGCCACCGCCTTCGTGCTCCAGGTGGTCGAGCCGCACCTCAACGGGCCGGGCGGCGACGTGCCGGTGATCCTGCACGACGTGCGGGTCGGCCGGCCCCAGGTGGTGTGCGGGCAGGGCCCGGCGCCGCAGGCCGCCACCATCGCGCGCCTGCGCGACGATCTCGGCCTCGACCTCGTGCCGGGCACCGGGCTCTTGGCGCCCTGCGTGCCGGGCAGCTTCGACGCCTACATGCTGATCCTGCGCGACCACGGCACCTGGCGCCTCGCCGATGTGCTGGAGGCGGCGATCGGCTACGCCCGCGACGGCTACCCGCTGGTCGAGCGGGTCTCGGCCACCATCGCCACCGTCGAGGGGCTGTTTCGCGAGCATTGGCCGAGCTCGGCGGCGACCTACCTGAAGGAGGGCGGCGTGCCGGCCCCCGGCAGCCTGTTCACCAATCCGGCGCTGGCCGAGACCTACGCGCGGATCGTGCGCGAGAGCGCCGGCGGCACCCGCGAGGAGGAGATCGAGCGGGCCCGCCGGATCTGGTCGCAGGGCTTCGTCGCCGAGGCGATCGACGCCTTCTGCCGGACGCAAGCCGTGATGGACGTGACCGGCCGGGCCCACAAGGGCCTCCTCACCGGGGCCGACATGGCGGCCTGGCAGGCGAGCGTCGAGGAGCCGATCTCCTACGAGTACGGCCGCTACACCGTGCTGAAGGCCGGGCCGTGGACACAGGGGCTGGCGACGCTGCAGCAGCTCGCCCTGCTCAAGGGCTTCTCCCTCGACGGCCTCGATCCGGCGGGGCCCGACTTCATCCACCTCCAGGTCGAGTGCGCCAAGCTGGCTTTTGCCGACCGCGACACGTTCTACGGCGATCCCGCCTTCGTCGGGGTGCCGGTCGAGACGCTCTTGTCGGATTCCTACAACGCCGAGCGCCGCCGGCTCGTCGGCGAGACCGCCTCGCTGGAGCAGCGGCCGGGCACGATCCCCGGTTACGGCAAGGCCCTCGACGCCCGGGTGAGCGAGGGCGCGCGGACAGCCGTGGGCTCGTCCGGCGCGGGAGAACCCACGGTCGGCAGGATCGGGGCGACGGTGCCGCCGGACGACGCCCGCGCGGGCGTGGTGCGCGGCGACACGGTGCATTTCGACATCATCGACCGGTACGGCAACATGATCGCCGCGACGCCCTCCGGCGGCTGGCTGCAATCCTCGCCGGTAATCCCGGCCCTCGGCTTCTGCCTCGGCACCCGGGCGCAGATGTTCGTGCTCGACGAGGGCCACCCGGCGGCGCTCGCGCCCGGCAAGCGGCCGCGCTCGACGCTCTCGCCGACGATGGCGCTTCGCGACGGACAACCCTACCTCGCCTGGGGCTCGCCGGGGGGCGACCAGCAGGACCAGTGGATCCCGCAATTCTTCCTGCGCCACGTCCATGCCGGCATGAACCTGCAGGAATCGATCGACGCGCCGGCCTGGCACACCGAGCACTTCCCGTCGTCGTTCTGGCCCCGCACGGCGCGGCCGGGGGTCGTGGTGGTCGAGGACAGGATCGCCCCGGAGACGATCGCCGAGCTGCGCCGGCGCGGCCACGTCGTCGAGGTCGGGTCGAACTGGTCGGAGGGGCGGCTCACCGCGGCGAGCCGCGACGGGCGGCGCCTGCGCGCCGCCGCCAATCCCCGCGGCATGCAGGCCTACGCCGCGGGGCGGTAGCGCTCGCTACATCGTCGGGTTGGCCGGACCGGTCGGGGACGGGTCGGGGGTGATCGCCGGGGAATTGCCGGGATCGTTCACCGGGATCTCGACCGGCCGCTCGCCCGGGGCCTCGCTCGGCACGTCGGGCCCGCCGGGGTTCGGCGTATCGGGGCCGGGGGTCGGCGGCACGGGATCGTAGGGCTGGTCCGGAATCGGGCCGGGATTCGACATCGGGCGCTCCTCTCTCGCGTCGAACCCAAACCGGGCCGGGAGGCCCCGGTTCCACGCCCCGATCCCGTTCGGGCCGGACGGGGCGGGGGTCAGCCGACCATGCGCCGCGAGCATTCCCGCACCTGGCGGGCGGAGTGGTCCACCTCCCGGGTATGGCTCGCGATCAGCGTGATGTTGCGGCTGATCTCGGAGACCGCCTGGGTCATCGCCTGCATGTTGACCGACATCTCCTGGGCGACGACGCTCTGCTCCTAGATCGCCGAGGAGATCTCGTTCACCTGCCCCACCGTGGCGCCGATGCCCGCGATGGCCGCGGCGGCCTGGCTCGCGGCCGATTGGGTCTCGGCGATCTGGCGGCCGATGCTCTCGATCGCCTTGGCG
The DNA here is from genome assembly GCF_900110515.1 of Methylobacterium sp. ap11. Lineage (NCBI taxonomy): Bacteria > Pseudomonadati > Pseudomonadota > Alphaproteobacteria > Hyphomicrobiales > Methylobacteriaceae > Methylobacterium > Methylobacterium sp. ap11. Next base: position 134,453 of record NZ_FOEB01000003.1, read on the forward strand.
GTCTGCGTCGCCAGGTCCTTCACCTCGGCGGCGACGACCGCGAAGCCCCGGCCGGCCTGGCCGGCGCGGGCCGCCTCGATGGTGGCGTTGAGGGCAAGCAGGTTGGTCTGGGAGGCGATCTTGTCGATCGTCTCGACGACCGCGCCGATCCGCTGGGCGGCCGAGGCCAGCCCTGCCACCACCGTCGAGGTCACGTTCGCCTGCTCGACGGCGCGCATGGTCACCTCGAGGGCCCGGCCGACCTGCTGGCTGATCTCGCCGACCGAGGTCGCCAGTTCCTCCGAGCCGGCCGCGACGTTCTGGGTGTTGCACGAGGCCTGCTCGGCGGCGCTCGCCGCGCCGACGGCCTGCTCGGAGGCCTGCGAGATCGAGGAGGCCATGCCGTCGAGGTCGACGTCGATGGCGCGCTGGAGCTCGGCCCGCCGCAGCCGCTCCGCCACCGCCCGGGTGATGTCGGTGGCGAACTTGACCGCCTTGGCCACCCGGCCGGAGGCGTCGCGCACCGGGTTGCAGGTCGCCTGGATCCAGATCTCGCGGCCGCCCTTGCCGAGGCGCCGGAACTCGCCCTGCTGGGGCTCGCCGCGGCGCAGCGCCTCCCAGAACCGGGTGTAGGCGGGATTCTCGCGGTCGGCGTGGTCGACGAGGAGGGAGTGATGCCGCCCGAGAAGCTCCTCCAGTCCGTACCCCATGACGGACAGGAAACGCGCATTGGCTGCGGCGATCTTCCCATCGAGATCGAGCTCGAGGATCGCCTGCGCCGCCTCGGCGGCGTCCATGCGCGATTTTACCTTGTGTAGAACACCGGTATGATCGCCCCGATCTTATCGATCTATCATCGCTGACGAGCGGAATGCCCGTTCCGACGGCGTGATGTCATTGGCATAGACCGCGCGCCAAAACTCATGTCATAGGACTATCGATAAAACTAGCGGATACCCTCAGGGCATCCGGACAGGGTGATACCGCCGGGAGCCGATGCCGTGCGGGGCCGGGACGGCGTTCCGTCCGCGGCACGGGCGCGCCGCGGGGAAAGCGATGGATTCGGGCCGCGGCGGCGGCTTAGCCTCCACCTTTTGGCGAGGCGGCGTCGTGGAACCGTCCACAGCGGCCTTGGGAGACATTCGCCGGAACGGTCCGGGATTTGGGCCGCATCCCGGCCGGCGGTTCCACCCTGGGAACGGCACGTCTTCCGGGCGGATCGAGAAGCGACGGCCTCCCCGATCCGGGAAAGGCCGGGATCGGGGAGGCCGGTTCGCCGCGACCGTCCGGGTCGCGGCCGGGCCGGATCGGATCCGCCTACTGCTTGGTCAGCAGCTTGGCGCCGTTCTGGCTGACGATCTGCTGGATCTTGTGGGCGAAGATCGAGAGCAGGAGCGGCATCCGCACCTCGACCCGCACCGCATCGTCCTCGACGTCGATGTCGCCGTCGACGCGCTGGTTCATGGCGGCGACGAGGAACGAGAGCCGGTCGCCGCTCCAGGTCGCGTCGGCCATGCTGAGGCCCGCCTTCTGCAGCATCTCCTTGGCCTGGCCGATCCCGTTCTCGAGCCGGCGGCGGGCCTCGGCCCGGCCGAGCTGGTGGGGAATCACGACAACCAGGGGCTTTGCCATCACGTCACGCTCCGCTCGCACGATGGAGCCTGATGTGGGGAGGCTTGGCCCGACGGCAACGCCGGAACCCCGGATCGGGGGACCGGATCAGTCCACCACCGCGACGGCGACGCGGGCGACGCCGCTCATGCCGATGGCCCGGCCGGCGCCGCGGGCGAGATCGATGATTCGGCCATGCGCGAAGGGCCCGCGGTCGTTGATGCGCACCACCACCGAGCGGCCGTTGGACTGGTTGGTGACCCGCACCCGGGTGCCGAAGGGCAGGCTGCGATGCGCCGCCGTGAGGCCGTTGGGGTTGAACCGCTCGCCGCTCGCGGTGCGGTGGCCGGACGCGTACCAGGAGGCCTTGCCGCTCTGGGCCTGCGCCGTCGACACCCCCGCGAGGCTCCCGAATCCGGCGAGGGCTAAGCCCCCCGCGAAAGCCACGATGCGGGCCGCGTTCGACCGACGCGCAGGCTGGGCGCTGTTCATTCCACTGTCCTAGGTGGTTACTGATGACAGCGTCAATCGAGACCAAACAGGACGAAAATATGACCGCCCGATTTGCGGCAGATCATGCCGCATTCCCGGCCGATGTCTTGCATTTCGTTAAGTTTTGGATTTTCAAGTCATGCATGAGAGCGAAATCTTACTGGTGACTGACAGGCGCGGCCGGCTTCACTCGGGTTTTCAGCATTCGGAAGAAGCGGGGCCGGCGCGGCGCGGGCGGCTGCGGCGGTGCCGAGGCACCCCTCCGGGCGGTGCTGTCCGGAAAAATGGCGCCGGCCTCCCGCTCTGCCCGCGGGCGGGGAGAAGAGAAGGCGGAGCCTCGCCCTTCTCCGATGGTGTCACATGAATGGCCGACATCGGCGCACAACGACGAGGCCGCAACCATCCTCGCTGCCGGTAGCGCTTCATTAACGGATGAGTGGGTCCGTCCGACGACTAGGCAAGAAATGCAGCCCCATTTCGAGACGCAATTCATGTCTGCGGGAAACGTGACCTTTACCGTAGCGGCGGCAATGTCTGGTGGTCAGTCGCGTAACCGGTGTTTGCCATGGCTTCCCCGCGTACCGCGGTCGCCGGCGCCGCCGCCCGGAATCAAGTCTCGCGTACCGGGCGAGTGGTGTCGGCGCCGCGGATGGGTCTCGTTACCCCCGCACAGCGCCTTCCCCTGGACGAAGTCATCCTCGGGGATTGCCTCACCGCCCTCGACCGGCTGCCGCCGGCGAGCGTCGACCTGGTCTTCGCCGACCCGCCCTACAACCTCCAGCTCGGAACCGGCGCCCTTTTGCGCCCGGACCAGAGCACCGTCGACGCCGTCGACGACGACTGGGACCAGTTCTCGAGCTTCGAGGCCTACGACACTTTCACCCGCGCCTGGCTCTCGGCCTGCCGCCGGGTGATGAAGCCGACCGCGACCCTCTGGGTGATCGGGTCCTACCACAACATCTTCCGCGTCGGCAGCGCCTTGCAGGATCTTGGTTTCTGGATCCTCAACGACATCGTATGGCGCAAGGCCAACCCGATGCCGAATTTCCGCGGCAAGCGCTTCACCAACGCCCACGAGACCCTGATCTGGGCCTCGCGCAGCGACCAGAAGGGCTACACCTTCCACTACGAGGCGCTGAAGGGCGGCAACGACGACGTCCAGATGCGCTCGGACTGGTTCATCCCGCTCTGCACCGGCGACGAGCGCCTGAAGGGCGACGACGGGCGCAAATTGCACCCGACCCAGAAGCCCGAGGCGCTGCTCGCCCGCACCATCCTGTCGTCGTCGAACCCCGGCGACGTGGTGCTCGACCCGTTCTTCGGTACCGGCACCACCGGTGCGGTGGCCAAGCGGCTCGGCCGCCACTTCATCGGCATCGAGCAGGAGCCGGCCTACGCGGCGGCGGCGCGCGAGCGCATCGCCGGCATCGAGCCCCTGTCGCGCGCCGCCCTCCTCACCGCGCCGACGAAGCGCGCCGAGCCGCGGGTGCCCTTCCTGAGCCTGCTGGAAGCCGGCCACGTCCGGGCCGGCGAGACGCTCACCGACGAGCGCCGCCGCCACAAGGCGCTGGTGCGCCCCGACGGCACGCTCGGCGTCGGCCCGGCCTCGGGCTCGATCCACAAGATCGGCGCCCTGGTCCAGGGCCTGCCGGCCTGCAACGGCTGGACCTTCTGGCACGCCGAGCGCGGCGGGCGCCTCGTCTGCATCGACGACTTCCGCGGCACCATGCGGGCCGGGATGGGCTCGGCCGCCTGACCGACCAGCCTGTGGCCCCGCGGCCACGGGCCTCCACGCCAGTCACGGAACCGAAACACTTCCCTTGCCGGTTGACCCATCGTCAGACACTTCCCGTTCTCCGCGACCGCACGGGCGGCGCAGGGAGGGGAAGGGTCCGACGATGGGTCGATGGTCTTGGGGTCGGTGGTCTTGGGGTCGATGGTCGTGGATGCTCGCCGTGCTGGCGAGCCTGTGCGTGGCGGCGTGCAACACCGTCGCCCCCAACCGCCTGTCGCTGGCCGACACGGCGAACCTGCGCTTCGCCGCGATCGAGGTGCGGAGCACCGGCGCGGCGATCGACTGGACGTCGGCGGAGGACGAGTACCTGCGCGGCCGCAACCTCTCGCTCACCGACCCGGCGCTGGTACGGACGCCGGAGGCACAGGGCTTCATCCGCGACCTGGCGGCGCGACGCCTGAAGGCAGCCCTGGAGCGGGCTCTGGCCGCCCGGCCCGAGGGCGCCCGCCCGGTCCGGCTCGTCGTCACCCTGGTCCGGGTCGACATCCCGTCCGCGGCGCGACGCATCCTCGCCGGTGGCGCCCCGACCATCCGCGCCAACATCGAGATCGTCGATGCCCGGACCGGCGCGGTCCTGACCACCTATAGCGGCGACCAGGGCATCCAACCGGCGGGCCAGGGCGTGCTCGGCGTGGTGGTCGACGGCGCCCTGACCGCCGGCGGCATGGACGACCTGTACGACCGCGCCGCCAACGACTTCGCGCGCCGCTTCAGGAACTGGCTGACGGCCGGGGCGTGAACCGCACGGCTTTCGGAGGGCCGCGCGCTGCCCGTCGCGACCGGCAATCCGTGACGATGGACAGGGCGGTGCCGGCGGCCCGGAAACAAGCGGCGTCCGCCGCGCGCGGTCGCGGGCCGGTCCCGCTCAGCGCAGCTTCGGCCGTCCCCGCCCGGGGGTCGTCTTCACCACCGGCGCCGCCGCGGCCGGGCGGCGCGACAGCGTCTTCGGCAGGGGCGCGCGACGCGGCGGCGGCTCGGGCTCGGGGAGCGTCGCGAGGTCGGGCTCCGGCGCGGGCACCGGGGCGGGCGGGGGGGCGGCGAGCTTCTGCTCCAGGGCGTGGGCCAGCACCTTCTTCATCGCGCCGGGCAGCGGCTCGGCCTCGAGGCCGGCCCGCGGCGTGAAGCGCATGCCGTCGGGCGCCGGCGTGCCGGGGGCGACCCGGGCGAGGAAGACCGTCAGTTCGAGCGGAAAATGCGTGAAGACGTGGCGCACGATGCCGGGCAGCCGCTTCCAGCGCGCATCGAGGGGCGCGTCGAGCAGCGCCTGGGCCGGGTCGTAATCGGCCCGCCACTCGCTCGTCGGCGGCTCGGCCATCGACCCGAGCAGGCCCTCCGGCGGGCGGGTGCGCAGCAGCACCGCCTCGTCGCCGGCCCGCAGCACCACGAAGGCGGCGCCGCGCCGCAGCGCGCCCGCCACCTTCTTCACCTTGCGCGGAAAGGTCTCCTGCAGGCCCTCGGCCCGGGCGCGGCAGGGCCGCATCCAGGGGCAGAGCGCGCAGGCCGGGCGCTTCGGGGTGCAGAGCGTGGCGCCGAGATCCATCACGGCTTGGGCGAAATCGCCGGGGCGCCGCTGCGGCACCAGGCTTTCCGCGAGGCGGCGGATCTCCGCCCGCGCCGCCGGGATCGGCGTCTCGATCGCGTAGAGGCGCGACACCACCCGCTCGACGTTGCCGTCCACCGCCGCGGCCGGCCGGTCGAAGGCGATCGCCGCGATGGCGCCGGCCGTGTAGGCGCCGATGCCGGGCAGCTTCCTCAGGCCGTCGACCGTGTCGGGAAAGCCGCCGGCCTCCGCCACCGCCTTCGCGCAGGCATGCAGGTTGCGGGCGCGGGAATAGTAGCCGAGGCCCGCCCAGGCCCCCATCACCGCCTCCTCCGGCGCCGCCGCCAGGGCCGCGACGGTGGGGAAGCGCTCCAGGAAGCGGGCGAAATAGGGCTTCACCGCAGCGACGGTGGTCTGCTGCAGCATGATCTCGGACAGCCAGACCCGGTACGGATCGGGCGCGACGCCGGGCAGCGCGCGCCAGGGCAGCACGCGGCGATGGCGGTCGTACCAGACCAGGAGGTCGGCGGCTTCCGGCCTTGAGTGCGACGCGGCGGGCGCTACCATGCGGCCCGCCTTAGCGGGTTTTCGGCCGCGGCGGGAGCGGGTTTTCGGGAGCGATCGCCGAACGACCGCCCTGGCGGCCGAGGGCCCGAGGGTTAAGAGTTCCCTCACACGAAAACCCTATCGGTCGGGGCTTCATGCCGGATACGGCGACCTTGCAGGACGGACGGGCGATGGCGCGGCCCAAACCCTTGAGCGAGCTGATCGAGCGGTCCCTCGGCCCCGTCTTCGCGGCCCAGGGCTTTGCCTCGACCGACATCCTGGCCTCCTGGGGCGAGATCGTCGGCGAGCGGCTGGCCCGGGCCTGCCAGCCGGAAAAGCTCGAATGGTCGCGCCGGCGCGGGGCCTCGCGCGAGCAGCGGCCGGAGCCCGGCACCCTGACGGTGCGGGTCGAGGGCGCCTTCGCCCTCGAACTGCAGCACCTCGGGCCGCTGGTGATCGAGCGCATCAACCGCCATTACGGCTGGGCCTGCGTCGGCAAGATCCGCATGCGCCAGGACCGGGTCGCCCAGGCCCAGCGCCGCAAGGCCGCGCCCCCGCCCCTCGACCCGGTGCGCCGCGGCGAGGTGGCGCTCGCGGTGTCGAGCGTGGGCGAGGCGGCGCTCCGCGACGCCCTCGACCGCCTCGGCCTCGCGGTGCTGGGCGCGCAGCGCCCGCGCTGACGCGCGCCTCCGTCGGGACCGCGGGCCCCGGGGCGAGCCCGACCGGGCGCCGGCACCCGTTTGCCGGACGCCGGCGCGGCACGCGATGGCACAAAGGAAGTTGATGCGCCGGCCGCTTGCCACGAGGCGGCCGGGATTCTACCGCACTGACGACCGCGGACCCTTCCGCACCCGCCTTACGAGGACGCCTGCCATGCTCACCCGTCGCGAGGCCCTGACACTCACCGGCTCGGCCCTCGGCGCGGCGCTGCTCGCCCCCGCCCTGCCGCTCTCCGCCCTGGCCCAGGGCCCGGCGGTCGACGGCCTGATGCAGCCCGGCCCCCTCGGCGACGTCTGGCTCGGGCCGGACAATGCCCGCTGCACGATCATCGAGTACGCCTCGATGACCTGCTCGCACTGCGCCGCGTTCCACAAGTCCACCTGGCCGGCGCTCAAGGAGCGCTGGGTCGATACCGGCAAGGTCCGCTTCACCCTGCGCGAGTTCCCCCTCGATCCGCTCGCCACCGCGGCCTTCATGCTGGCCCGGGCCGACAACGCGGCGCGCTACTACCCGATCACCGACATGCTGTTCGACCAGCAGGCGAACTGGGCCTTCGTGCCCAAGCCCCTCGACGCCCTCGAGCAGATGATGCGCCAGGCCGGCTTCTCGAAGGAGAAGTTCGAGGCGACCCTGAAGGACCAGACGCTCTACGACGCGGTCAACGCCGTGAAGGAGAAGGCGATGACCACCTTCAAGGTCAACGCCACGCCGACCTTCTTCATCAACGGCCAGAAGTACCAGGGCGAGATGACGATCGACGGCATGGAGAAGGTGATCAAGCCGATCGTGGGGGCGTAACGGCAAGAGGCGGGCTGTCCGGAGAAAGGAATGGCGCGGGCCTCCCCCTCCCCCCTCTGCGGGGGAGGGTGCCCGGCTGCGAGTGCGGAGCACTCGTGCGCCGGGCGGGAGAGGGGCAGCGCGACGCTGATTCAGGGGGCGCCCGTCACGAAGCGCGCGACTTCTCCGGAAGCGGCGTCCCCTCTCCCAGCTCGCTCCACTCGCCACCCTCCCCCGCAGAGGGGGGAGGGAAAATCCCGCGCCCGTTTTTCCCCGGACAGCCCTGCCCCTTGTGGGGAGGCAAACGCAGACCCCGCGCACCGCGCCACCCATGAAATTCACGCGCCTGCGCATCGTCGGCTTCAAGACCTTCGTCGAGCCGAGCGAGTTCCTGATCGAGCCCGGGCTGACCGGGGTGATCGGCCCGAACGGCTGCGGCAAGTCGAACCTCGTCGAGGCCCTGCGCTGGGTGATGGGCGAGAGCTCGCACAAGAGCATGCGGGCCTCCGGCATGGACGACGTGATCTTCTCCGGCTCCGGGGGGCGCGCCGGCCGCTCGCACGCCGAAGTGACGCTGGCGCTCGACAACAGCGCCCGCACGGCGCCCGCCGCCTTCAACGCCGCCGACGCCCTGGAGGTGTCGCGCCGGATCGACCGGGGCGCCGGCTCGACTTATCGCGTCAACGGCCGCGAGGTCCGGGCCCGCGACGTGCAGCTGATGTTCGCCGACGCAGCGACCGGCGCGCGCTCCCCCGCCATGGTGCGCCAGGGCCAGGTGGCCGAGCTGATCGCCGCCAAGCCCCAGGCGCGCCGCCGCATCCTGGAGGATGCCGCCGGCATCGGCGGCCTGCATGCCCGCCGGCACGAGGCCGAGCTGCGCCTGCGCGGGGCGGAGGAGAACCTGTCGCGCGTCGAGGACGTGCTGACGGCGATCACCGCCGGGGTCGATTCGCTGCGCCGCCAGGCCCGCTCGGCCCAGCGCTACCGGGCGATCGCCGGCGAGATCCGCCGGCACGAGGCCCTGCTGCTCCTCATCGCCCATGCGGGCGCCCGCCGGGAATCCCTGGCCGCCGAAGCCGCCCTGGCCGCGGCCCTGGCGCAGCTGGCGCGAGCCGAGACCGAGCAGGTCGAATCGGCCACCGCGCAGGGGCTCGCGGCCGCCGCGCTGCCGCGGCTGCGCGAGGCGGAAGCCGAGGCGGCGGCCGCGCTGCAGCGTCTGGTGCTGGCCGCGGCCGAGCTGGAGGCGCAGGAGCGCCGCGGCGCCGAGCGCCTGCGCGACCTCGCCCGCCGGATCGCCGACCTGCGCCGCGACCTCGCCCGCGAAGCCGCCTCCCGGGACGACGCACGGGCGACGCTGGAACGCCTCGATCGCGAGGCCGCCGCCCTGGCTGCGGCCGACGACGGCGAGGCGGCACGGGCGGAGGCCGACGCGCTCGCCGCCGAGGCCGACGCGCGCCTCGCGGGCGCCGAGGCGGCGCTGTCGGCCGCGCAAGGCGCGCAAGCCGAGCACACGGCGCGGCGCGGCGCCCTGATGCGGGCGGCGACCGAGGAGCGCGCCCGGGCCGGACGCCTGGCGACGGAGCGCGCGCGGCTCGCCCGAGAGGCCGCGGCGGCCGGCGATGCCGAGACCGAACGGCTCGCCGCCCTGCGGGCGCTGTTCGACGAGGCGAGGGAGGTGGCCGAGGGCGCCGAGGAAGCGGCGACCTCCGCCCGCGACGCCGTGGCCGGGGCTCGGGACGCCGAGAGCCGGGGCCGGCCGGTCCTGGCGGCGGCGGAGCGCGAGGCGGCACGGCTCGACACCGAGGCCCGCACCCTCGCCCGGCTGGTGGCGCCGGCCGCGGAGGCGCGCTTCCCGCCGGTCCTCGACGCCCTGGCGGTGGAGCCGGGCTACGAGGCCGCCCTGGCGGCGGCGCTCGGCGACGACCTCGACGCCGCCACCGACCCCGAGGCACCGACCCACTGGGCCGAGCCGCCCGATCCCGGGACCGACGCCCCCCTGCCGGGGGGAGCGCGGCCGCTGCTGGCGTTCGTCGCCGGACCGCCGGCGCTGACGCGCCGCCTGCGCCAGGTCGGCGTGGTGACGCGGGAGGAGGCCGCCTCCCTGCGCGACGCGCTCGGCCCCGGCCAGCGCCTCGTCACCCGTCAGGGCGACCTCTGGCGCTGGGACGGGCTGAAAGCCGCCGCGGAGGCCCCGCGGCCGGCGGCGCGACGCCTGTCCGAGCGCAACCGCCTGGAGGCGCTGACCGAGGCCGCGGCCCTCGCCCGCGAGGCGGCGGAGACTGCGCGCGAGACGCACGACGCGCTCCAGGCGCGGGTGCAGGAGGCGAGCGCCGCCGAGGCCCGGGCGGCCGACGGAGCGCGGCTCGCCCGGCGCACCCTCGACGGCGCCCGCGAGACCCTGGCTCAGGCCGAGCGCCGGGAGGCCGAAGCCGGCGCCCGTCGCAGGGCGCTGGCCGAGGCGGAGGGCCGCATCGCCCTCGACGCCGAGGAGGCGGCGGCCCGGGTCGAGGCCGCCGAGGAAGCGCTCGCCGCCCTCGACGAGCCGGACGATCTTGCCGCCCGACTGGAAGAAGCCCGCTGCGAGGCGGAGGAGCGCCGCCGCGCCGCCGCCGAGGCGCGCGCCGCCCGCCTGTCGCTCGCCCGCGCCGCCGAGGAGGCGGCCGCCCGCCGCGCGGCGCTGGCGGCCGACCGGGTGCGCTGGCAGGAGCGGGCCGAGCGGGCCGAGGCGATCCTCGACGAGCTGGACGAACGGCTGAGCGCCGCCGAGGAGGAGCAGGAGGAGCTGGCGGAAGCGCCGGAAACCTTCGCCGAGGAGCGCCGCCGGCTCACCCGGGCCACCGAGGCCGCGCAGGTGGCCCGTGGGCAAGCGGGCGAGCGCCTGGCCGCCGGGGAGACGACCCTCGCCGAGGCCGAGGCGCGGGCGCGCCGGGCCCTCGACGCCTTCGCGGGGGCCCGCGAGGCGCGGGGCGCGGCGGCGGCCGCCCACGAGGCCCTGACGCGCCGCCTCGCCGAGGTGGTGCGGGCCATCGCCGACGGGCTCGAGACCACCCCCGAGGGCCTGTACGGCCTCGCCGGCGCGACCCCGGGCGATCCCCTGCCGGAACCCGCGACGGTCGAGGGCAGGCTCTCCGCCTTCAAGGCCGACCGCGACCGGCTCGGCGCCGTGAACCTGCGGGCCGAGGAGGAGCTGCGCGAGACGGAAGGACGGCGCGACGAGCTGGGGCGCGAGCGCGACGAGCTGATCGAGGCGATCCGGCGGCTGCGCGGCGCGATCCAGAGCCTCAACCGCGAGGGGCGCGAGCGCCTGCTCGCCGCCTTCACGGCGGTGAACGGGCATTTCGAGCGCCTGTTCACGACGCTGTTCAACGGCGGCACCGCCGAGCTGACGCTGGTCGATTCCGACGATCCCCTGGAGGCGGGCCTCGACATCCTGGCCCGGCCGCCGGGCAAGAAGCCCCAGACGATGACGCTGCTCTCGGGCGGCGAGCAGGCCCTGACGGCGACCGCCCTGATCTTCGCGGTGTTCCTCACCAACCCGTCGCCGGTCTGCGTCCTCGACGAGGTCGACGCGCCCCTCGACGACGCCAACGTCGAGCGCTACTGCGACCTTCTGGCCGCGATGGCGCGCGACACCGACACCCGCTTCATCGTCATCACCCACAACCCGATCACCATGGCGCGGATGGACCGGCTGTTCGGCGTGACCATGGTCGAACGGGGCGTGTCGCAGCTCGTCTCGGTCGATCTCGCGACCGCCGAGCGGCTGGCCGAGGCGGTTTGACGGGGGCCATGCGCGCGGTGCAAAATACACCGAAAGTCCAATGACTTAACGTCGGTCCCGGGCGCCTTGACTCCCAAGGTGGGCGAAACTATGGTGCGCCCGCTCGACGGGGGTAGCCGGACCGGATCTCCTCATCTCTTCACGCGCGAGGTTTCGCCATGAACGGCAACGACCCGCGGGGGAAGGATGGTACCGGTGAGGGCTCCTCCCCCGACGACGACCTCTCCGCGAGGCTCAAGCGTCTCGAGATGCAGATCGACCGGAAGCGCCCCGCGGCGGCTCCCGATCCTTCGTCGCGTCACGACCGCGGCCAGCCCTCGTCCCTCGGCGTCGCCATGCGGCTGTCCACGGAATTCGTGGCCGGCGTCCTGGCGGGCGGCCTCCTCGGCTGGGGCTGCGATCGTCTCCTGGGCACCAAGCCCTGGGGCCTGATCGTCCTGCTCGTCCTGGGCTTCGGAGCCGGAATCTACAACGTGATGCGCGTTTCCGGATTTTTTCCGGTCGCGGACACGAAGAAAGGCCCGCCAGGGTCTTGATCATCCGGTGGATGCCGTGCATCCGCCTGCACGGATTGGCAGCGCGGCGGGACAAGCCCGCGGCAGCGATACACGAGGGGGCGGGACCGGCATGGCCGTCAAGATGGATCCGATCCACCAGTTCGAGCTGAAGCCGCTGGTTTCGTTCGGGCATATCGGCCACCAGAACATCGCCTTCACCCAGTCGGCGCTGTACATGTTCCTGGCGGTGGGGCTCATCGCCCTGCTGACGATCTGGGCGACGAAGAGCCGCGCGGTGGTGCCGGGCCGGGCGCAGTCCCTGGCCGAGGTGTTCTACGAGTTCATCGGCCAGACCGTGCACCAGTCGGCCGGCCACGGCAGCGAGCGCTTCGTGCCGCTGGTCTTCTCCCTGTTCATGTTCGTGCTGCTGCTGAACCTGTTCGGGATGATCCCCTACGCCTTCGCGGTGACCAGCCACATCATCGTCACCTTCATGCTGGCGCTGGTGGTGATCCTCACCGTGGTGATCTACGGCTTCATGGCCCACGGCACCCACTTCCTCGGCCTGTTCGTGCCCCCCGGCGTGCCCGGCTGGCTCAAGCCCTTGATCGTGGTGATCGAGGTCGTGTCGTTCATCTCCCGCCCGATCAGCCTCTCGGTGCGTCTGTTCGCCAACATGCTGGCGGGCCACATCGCGCTGAAGATCTTCGCGGGCTTCGTCCCGGCCCTGCTCGCCGCCGGCGTCTGGGGCATCCTCTCGCCCCTGCCCCTCGCCCTCTCGGTCGCGGTCACCGCGCTGGAGATGCTGGTCGCGGTGCTGCAGGCCTACGTCTTCGCGACGCTGACCTCGATCTACCTCAGCGACGCCCTGCATCCGGGCCACTAATGGCACGAGGCCTCCGCGCGAGGCCTCGCCCCCCGGACCTGCAACCCCCGAGCTTCCCACCCCGGTTCGCCGTGTCGCGGCCGGATACCACCCGCCAGACGACTAGACGACCTTAGGAGCATCACGATGGATCCCGTTGCTGCGAAGTACATCGGCGCCGGCCTCGCCTGCCTCGGCATGGCGGGCGCCGCCATGGGCCTCGGCAACCTGTTCGGCCAGTTCTTCGCCGGCGCCCTGCGCAACCCCTCCGCGGCCGACGGCCAGCGCGCCAACCTGCTCCTCGGCTTCGCGCTGACCGAGGCGCTGGGCATCTTCTCGCTGCTCGTTGCGCTGCTGCTGCTGTTCGCCGTCTAATCCGGCGAGGATTACCCTCCAAGAGGTGGTCCACCCGCGCACCGGGCTTCACACGAGGCTCCGGTGCGCGCGCGTGATGGAAGGACTGCCTCGGACAATTTCGTGCAGCCGCCGCCCCTGCTCAAGGTGTGGCGGCGCGACGGCCGGCCCGGCCGAGCGCTCGGCGGGAGCGCTTCGTCTCCCCCACACCCGGACGACACCATGGCGCAGCCACATGCACCCGCTCCCAACACCGAGGGGATGATTCAAGTGCCGGCCTCCGAGCATGGCGGCGGCTTCCCGCCGTTCGAGAGCAGCACGTTCGTCGCGCAGACCCTCTGGCTCGCGCTCTCGTTCGGCCTGCTCTACTACCTGATGTCGAAGATCGCCCTGCCGCAGATCGCCGGCATCCTGCACGACCGGCAGGCCCGCCTCTCCGGCGACCTCGACCAGGCCGCCCGCGCCAAGTCCGAGGCCGACGGCGCCCGCGACACCTACGAGCGCGCCCTCAAGGACGCCCAGGACAAGGCCAAGGGCATCGCCCAGGCGACCCGCGAGCAGCTCGCCTCCGAGGCCGAAACGCGCCGCAAGTCCCTCGAGGCCGACCTCGCGACCAAGCTCGCCGAGGCCGAAGGCCAGATCCGCAGCCGCACCGCCACCGCCATGGGCAGCGTGCGCGAGGTGGCCGCCGACGCCGCGACCGCGATCGTCGAGCGCCTGACCGGCCACGCGCCGGACCGCAGCGCCGTCGAGGCGGCCTACGACCGCACCCGGCCCCAGACCGCGCACTGAGCCGCAGGAGATCACCGACATGCTGTTCGATGCGGAGTTCTGGGTCGCGGTCGCCTTCGTGGTGTTCTGCGGCATCGCCTGGAAGATGGGTCTGTTCGACCAGATCATCGGCGGGCTCGACAAGCGCGGCGCCCGCGTGCGCAAGGAGCTCGACGAGGCCCGTCGCCTGCGCGAGGAGGCCGAGGCCGTCCTGGCGGACTACAAGCGCCGCCGCTCGGATGCCGAGCGCGAGGCCGCCGAGATCGTCGCCAACGCCCGCGCCGAGGCCGAGGCCGCCGCGGCCGAGGGCCATGCCCGGCTGAACGAGTTCGTCGCACGCCGCACCAAGGCGGCCGAGACCAAGATCGCCCAGGCCGAGGCCCAGGCCACCGCCGAGGTGCGGGCCGCCGCGGCGGAAGCCGCCGTGCGGGTCTCCGAGACCATCCTGCGGGAGAAGGTCAGCGGCGAGGCCGCCCAGGACCTGGTGCGCCGCAGCCTCGGCGAGGTCCGCACCCGCCTGCAGGCCTGAGGTTCCGGCCCGCCCCGCGGCCCCGGACGACCGAAACGAACGACGAGAGCCGCCTTCGGGCGGCTTTCTTTTTGGGCGCAAGCGAAAGCCGCACCCGAACTTTTCGCGAAGGTCTCGCTGTCGACAATCGATAATTTTACAAGTCGACGGGACAATTCGGAAAGCCGACGACTTCAAACACGCACAAAAAATACAAGTTTGACGCAGGTACAATCCCCTCTCGCCGTGCCGTATGGCATACGGGAGGAGAATCGTCGCCGAGCCTGCCATGACCGTCTACTATTTCCACTTCCAGGCCGGGCGTCGCCTGATCCTGGACCCCGAAGGGGTCGAGCTGGCGAGCCCGGCCGATGCCCTGGAGGTGGCGGCGAAGCTCGCGGCCGGCCTGCTCGACGACAGCGAGGTGGCGTGCGACTGGACCCACAGCTCCGTCCGGGTCGAGGATCAGGATCAGCGCCGGGTCTTCCGGCTGCCGCTGACGAGCGTGCGGGCGCGCGACAGCCGCAGCCGGGCCTTCGTGAACTAAGCCGATTTCGCCGAAGTGGTGACCGGTTCGGCGCCGGAAATCCGCGACGAAACAAGAACCTGAGCGGGCGAAGCGTGGCCTGCCCACGGGACACGACACTGGCCCTGGCCGGGCTCCCCGGCTCATCGTCGGCCAACCCCTTTCCGGGCCCGGTACGGGCCTGCACGACTGCAGCGAAGCGCAAGGAGATCCGGGATCCAGCGCGACAAGCCGCGAAGCGTCCGTGCGTCCGCGACGGTGCAGCATGCCGAGCCGCTTCGCGGCACACCTGTGCCGGGTCCCGGATCTCCCTGCGCCGAGGCTCCAGTCGTCCGGGAAAGGGGGCGAGCCTCCTCGGAACGCCCTCGGACGGCCTCCACAATCTCAGACCTTGTTTGACTTACGACGACACGATCGCGAGGGGATTTTCTATCCTACCCTCCACCTCATCCTGAGGTGCGAACGCAGTGAGCCTCGAAGGAGGGATCCAGTGATCTCGGAGACTTCTGAAGCCCTCCTTCGAGGTCAGCCGATCACAGATCGACTAACACCTCAGGATGAGGTTGCTTATTGGATAGAGTATATCTATCGGTCAAACAGGATCTCAGTGTCGTGTACCGTGGGCAAGCCAACGCAGGTCCGCTTGGACCGCTGCACGGCGGGACCCGGCCCGGGCGGTTGCACGGGGCGGATCATCCGGGCTTGATTACCCCGGCCGGCGCGCCGTCGCAGCCGGGGAGGACGAGACCGATGCCCGATCCCGATACGCTCCTGACCTACGCCGCCGTGGTCCTCGGCCTGTTCCTGATCCCCGGCCCGGCGGTGCTCCTCGTCCTCGCCCGCGCCTCCGTCGGCGGTCGCCGCGTCGGCATCGCGACCGGCCTGGGAATCGCGGCGGGCGACCTCCTGCACACGGCGATGGCCGTGGTCGGCCTGTCCGCGGTGCTGATGACCTCGGCGCTCGCCTTCAGCCTCGTGAAGTATGCCGGCGCCGCCTACCTGATCGTTCTCGGCCTGCGCGCACTGGCCGAACGCGGCGGCGAGCTGTCCCTCGGCCCCGCCCGACTGGTCGATACCCGCCTCGCCTTCCGGCAGGCGGTGCTGGCCGAGGTGCTGAACCCCAAGACGGCGTTGTTCTTCCTCGCGTTCCTGCCGCAATTCGTCCGTCCCGGGCAGGGCTCCGTCCCGGCGCAGCTCGTCGTCCTCGGGCTCGTCTTCGTCGGCATGAGCGTGGTCTACACGGCGCTGGTCGCGCTCGCGGCCGGGCAGGTCGCCGGCTGGCTCGCGCGCCACCGTCGCATCGGCCGCTGGCAGGGCCGGGTCGTCGGCGCGATCTATCTCGGGCTCGGCATCCGGCTGGCCCTGCAGGAGCGGTGACCCCGGCCAACGCGGCCGGCCCGACGCAGGGTCGGGCCGGCCGCGCGGGCGCTCAGGCGCGCGTCTGCGTCCAGTTCTGCAGGAACCAGTCGTAGACGGCGCGGATCCCCTCGGGGAGCGGGATGCGCGGGCTCCAACCCATCGCCCGGAGCCGCTCGGCGCTCATCAGCTTGCGGGGCGTGCCGTCCGGCTTGCTCGTGTCCCGGGCGATCCGCCCGCGAAAGCCCACGACCTCCGCCACCATCTCGGCGAGGTCGTAGATCGCGATGTCGGTGCCCGACCCGACATTGACGTGCGCCTCGCCCGTGTAGCGCTGGAGCAGAAACACCAGGGCATCGGCGCAGTCGTCGACGTGCAGGAATTCGCGCCGGGGCGTGCCGGTGCCCCAGATCACCAGTTCCTCGTCGCCGCGCCGCTTGGCCTCGTGCGCCTTGCGGATCAGGGCCGGCAGGACGTGGCTGCCGGCGAGGTCGAAATTGTCCTCAGGGCCGTAGAGGTTGGTCGGCATCGCCGAGATGAAGTCGCAGCCGTGCTGGCGGCGATAGGCCTCGGCGAGCTTGATCCCGGCGATCTTGGCGATCGCGTACCACTCGTTCGTGGGCTCGAGCGGCCCGGTCAGCAGGGCATCCTCGGCGATCGGCTGGGGCGCGAATTTCGGGTAGATGCAGCTCGAGCCGAGAAAGAGCAGCTTCTCGACGCCGGTGCGGCGGGCCGCCTCGACGACGTTCGCCTCGATCATCAGGTTGTCGTACAGGAAATCGGCCGGATAGGTGGCGTTGGCCAGGATGCCGCCGACGCGGGCGGCCGCCAGCACCACGGCGTCGGGGCGGGCCGCCGCCATCCAGGCCTCGGTCTCGGCCTGGCGCGTGAGGTCGACCGTGCGGCGGTCGGCGGTCAGGACCTCGCAGCCCTCGCCCGCCAGGCGCCGCACCACCGCGCTCCCGACCATGCCCCGGTGCCCGGCGACCCAGACGCGCTTGCCGGCGAGCGGGTAGAGGAGCTCGCTCGGCATCGTCTCACTCGGTATCGTCTCACTCGGCATGGTTTCAGTCGGCATGGCGCGGCTGCTCCCGGGCGACGGTCGCGAGGTCGTGGCGCACCATCTCGGCGCAGAGGTCCTGCCACTTGGTCTCGTGGACCCAGCCGAGCTTCTCGCGCGCCTTGGTCGGGTCGCCGATCAGCAGGTCGACCTCGGTCGGCCGGAAGTAGCGCGGGTCGACCTCGACGAGGACCCGGCCGGTGCGGGTGCAGCGCGCGGTCTCCTCGACCCCCCTGCCCGCCCATTCGAGCCCGATCCCGGCCTCCGCGAAGGCGGCGGTCACGAAGTCGCGCACCAGGGTCGTCTCGCCGGTCGCCAGCACGTAGTCGTCGGGCTGGTCCTGCTGCAGCATCAGCCACATGCCGCGGGCGTATTCGCGGGCATGGCCCCAGTCGCGGCGGGCGTCGAGGTTGCCGAGATAGAGCGTGTCCTGCTGCCCGTGCCGGATCGCCGCGACCGCCCGGGTGATCTTGCGGGTGACGAAGGTCTCGCCGCGCAACGGGCTCTCATGGTTGAACAGGATGCCGTTCGAGGCGTGCATCCCGTAGGCCTCGCGGTAGTTCACCGTGATCCAGTAGGCGTAGAGCTTGGCCGCCGCGTAGGGGCTGCGCGGGTAGAACGGCGTCGTCTCGCTCTGCGGCACCTGCTGGACGAGCCCGTAGAGCTCGGAGGTCGAGGCCTGGTAGAAGCGGGTATGCTGGGTCAGGCCGAGGATGCGGATCGCCTCCAGGATCCGCAACGTCCCGATGCCGTCGGCATTGGCGGTGTATTCCGGCGTCTCGAAGCTGACCTGGACGTGGCTCTGCGCCGCGAGATTGTAGATCTCGTGCGGCTGGACCTGCTGGATGACCCGGATCAGGTTCGTGGAATCGGTCATGTCGCCGTAATGCAGCACGAACCGCTGATCGACGACGTGGGGGTCCTGGTACAGGTGCTCGATGCGCCCCGTATTGAACGACGACGACCGGCGCTTGATGCCGTGGACGACGTAGCCCTTGCGCAGCAGCAGCTCCGACAGGTAGGCGCCGTCCTGCCCCGTCACGCCGGTGATGAGCGCGACCTTCCGTGAATTCTCTGCCGTCATCGTTTTTCCGTACAATTACTTAGGTATTTAGCAAATTATATTTTGAAAATATTTTTTAATCAAGATGGAACCCGCCTCGCCGGCTTGCGCAATGCCCCGGTCCACCGCCAGGGTCAACGATCGGCAAAGATCGTGCGCGAAAAACGCGGGGTCCCGTGGCGCGGGCCGGCTGCGCGGCCACCGTCGATCTCCTCCCGGCGGCGGGATCCGCGAGACCGCCCGGAACCTCGTTCCATCCCGGGGCCTTGCGCGGCCCCCGGGATCGATCGTCGCTCGGTCCGATCAGAGGCGGTAGCGGATCTGGTCGGTCCAGAAGCGCTCCAGCCGGGCGAGCGCCACGTTGAGGCGGCCGAAATCGTCCTCGGAGATGCCGCCGATCGGCTGGATCGTCTTGGCGTGTTTGTCGTAGAGGCCGCGGACGATCTCGTGGACCTCGCGGCCCTTGTCGGTCAGGCTGATGCGGACCGAGCGCCGGTCGGTCTTCGAGCGGGCGTGGTGCAGGTAGCCGGTCTCGACCAGCTTCTTGACGTTGTACGAGACGTTGGAGCCCAGGTAGTAGCCGCGGGTGCGCAGCTCGCTCGCGGTCAGCTCCTTGTCGCCGATGTTGTAGAGCAGCAGCGCCTGGACGCTGTTGACGTCCTCGCGGCCGCGGCGCTCGAACTCGTCCTTGATCACGTCGAGAAGGCGGCGGTGCAGGCGCTCCACCAGGTGGAGGGCCTCGAGGTAGTGGGGACGCACCGCGGTCTCGGTCTCGGGAGCGGAGATCGTCTGCGCCACCTTCGTCGCCTGGGTCTTCATGGGAACGCCTCACTCTGTACGGGGGTGCTCGGCGGTGTGTCCCGCTCCGCTTATGGGTTCAAATTAGGCGCACCCCGTGAATGTGAGTTTAAACGACAGGATAAATTCTCGATTTACCTCTGTCGGTAAACCGAAGATGAACCCGATCATTCACTTTCGAGAAAGGTTGAGGATCAGCGTAGTTCGCGCGACGCCAGCCAGGATACGACGAAGTAGACCAGGATGATCATGCCGTCGAAGGCGAGGCTGGGGAGCGACATCGGCAGGAGCTGCGGCGCCAGCAGGGCGAGCACCATCGCCGAGGTGGCGGCGAGCAGCCAGACCACCCCGCCCCAGGCGGTGGCGAGCCACAGGCCCACCGCCGCCAGCAGGTTGATGACGCCGAAATAGACGATCACCGCCTGCCGGCCGATCGGCGCGGCCTCGAACGGCGCGGCGTTGGGGCGGGCGCCGAGGATCTCGGCCCAGGCGCTCAGGCCCTTGACCATCCAGACCACCGCCACGACCCGCATCAGCCAGACCAGGACCACGTCCCAGCGTGTCTCGGGCCGCGGCGCCCGGCGCTCGATGCGGTCGGCCGTGTCCTCGGGGCCCGCCCGCCGGGGACCGCCCCGGACCTTGCTGAGGGAGCGCATGGCCTAGGTGAAGCTCGGCTCGCCGGGCATCGGCGCGAGATGGGCTTCGATGTCCTCGGCCGTGACGGCCTCCAGGGTGGCGGGGCGCCAATCCGGCTTGCCGTCGCGGTCGATCAGGACCGAGCGGACGCCCTCGTAGAAGTCGTGCCCGCGCAGGATCCGGCACAGGATGCGGTATTCGAGCCGCATCGCCTCCGGGAAGGACAGGGCGGCGCCGCGCCGCATCTGCGCCAGCGCCAGGCGCAGGCTGGTAGGCGAGCGGGTGCGGATCGTCGCGGCGGCCTTCTTCGCGAACTCGGACCCGGCGGCGTCGAGGCGGGAGAGCACCTCGGCCACGGTATCGGCCGAGAAGCAGGCCTCGACGAGCGCCCGCTCGGCGTGGAGCGGGCCGGGAGGCGGCACCGCGTGGGTGCCGATCGCCGCCTCGACCGGCCGGCCCTCGGCGAGCGCGTCGCGGATCGCCGGAAACGCCGCGGCCGGAGCGGCGTGGGTCGCGAGGCCGAAGGCGACGACGTCGCCCTGGGCGATCCGCTCGCCGGTGAGCGCCAGATAGGTGCCGACGAAGCCCGGCAGGCGCGGCAGCGCGTAGGTGGCGCCGACATCGGGGAAGAAGCCGATTCCGGTCTCCGGCATCGCGAAGGCGGTGCGCTCCGCCGCGACCCGGTGCGAGCCGTGCAGCGACACGCCGACGCCGCCGCCCATCACGATGCCGTCGATCAAGGCGACGTAGGGCTTGGGGTAGCGCTGGATCAGCGCGTTGAGCTCGTATTCCTCGCGAAAGAAGGTCTCGGCCTCGGCATGGCGCCCGGCGCTCCCCTCCTCGTGGATGCGGCGGATGTCGCCGCCGGCGCAGAAGGCGCGCTCGCCGGCGCCCTGGATCACCACCCGGGTCACCGCCGGGTCCGCCGCCCAGGCGTCGAGGGCGGCGCGCAAGGCGCGCACCATCTCGAGGGTGAGCGCGTTCAGCGCCTTCGGCCGGTTGAGGGTGAGGAAGCCCGCCGCCCCCCGCCGCTCGACCAGCACCGTGTCGTCCGCCGTCCCGCCCGCGTCGCCCATGGTGCCTCGCTCCCCCGGTTAAGGGCGGTTAACCGCCCGGGGCCCGTCGCGTCAACGCCACCACCCGTCTCCGTGCCCCCGCCGGGCGCCTGCGGCCCTGCCATGCGGCCACCCCCGGGTTCTGGCGCCGCCCGGAACGTGCTACCTGCGGATTGGACGAATTCGACGAAGATCAGGCCCGACCTGGAGCGGGCCGCGAGGAGGCCCGACCCCGGATGTCGCAGATCCAGCCGATGCCCCGGCCGCTCGCCCGGGAAGCTGCCCGGACCGAGCCGGCCTCCCTGGGATTGACCCAGCGCCCGCGGCGCAACCGCAAGGCCGAATGGTCGCGCCGCCTGGTGCGCGAGACGACGCTGACCGTCGACGACCTGATCTGGCCGATCTTCCTGATCGAGGGCGAGGGCCGGCGCGATCCCGTCGCCTCGATGCCGGGCGTCGAGCGCCTGACCGTCGACGAGGCGGTGCGGGCGGCCGAGAAGGCCGCCTCCCTGCGCATCCCCGCGATCTCGTTCTTCCCCTTCGTCGAGCCGCACCTGCGCGACGCGACCGGGTCCGAGGCGCTCAACCGCAACAACCTCGTCTGCCGCGCCGTGCGGGCGGTGAAGCGGGCGGTGCCGGAGATTGGCGTCATCACCGACGTCGCCCTCGACCCCTATACCAGCCACGGCCATGACGGCCTCCTGGAGGACGGGGTGATCGTCAACGACGAGACGGTGGCGCTCCTCGTCGAGCAGAGCCTGATCCAGGCCGAGGCTGGCACCGACGTGATCGCCCCCTCCGACATGATGGACGGCCGCGTCGGCGCGATCCGGACCGGGCTCGATCGGGCGGGTTTTCGCGACGTGCAGATCATGACCTACGCGGCGAAGTACGCCAGCGCCTTCTACGGCCCGTTCCGCGACGCGATCGGCACCAGCGCCACGCTGGTCGGCGACAAGCGCACCTACCAGATGGATGCCGGCAACACCGACGAGGCCCTGCGCGAGGTCGCCCTCGACCTCGACGAGGGCGCCGACTCGGTGATGGTCAAGCCCGGGATGCCCTATCTCGACGTGATCCGCCGGGTGAAGGAGACCTTCTCGGTCCCGACCTTCGCCTACCAGGTCTCGGGCGAGTACGCGATGATCGCCGCCGCCGCCCAGAACGGCTGGCTCGACGGCGAGCGCGCCATGATGGAGAGCCTGGCCGCCTTCAAGCGCGCCGGCGCCGACGGCATCTTCACCTACTTCGCCCCGCGGGTCGCCGAGCGGCTGCGGCAGGGGTGACAGCGGCGAGGGTGACAGCGGCAAGGGTGATCGCGTCGGGGGTGAGGCCGAGGCTCGCGGCGCTCGCGGCGCTCATGGGCCTCGCCGCCTGCGCCGGCAGCCCGGATGCCGAGCAGGCCCGGACCTGCCGGCGGGCCCTGCCGACCCTGGTACCGGCCGGCGCCCGCATCACCGTCCTGCGTACCGCGCCGGGCCCGCAGGAGCGCAGCATCCGGGTCGACTTCTCGCAGGAGCGCGAGGGCCGCAGCCCGCTGCCGCGCTACGCGGTCTGCGAGTTCTCGGGATTAAGCCGTACCGACCTCTCGGGCCTGACGAGCGACCGCGGCCCGGTCGGCGGCGCGGCGCTCTACCTGCTCAAGCACTATTATCTCGACACACCGGACGCCGCGCTCGCCGATCCGGGGCCGGGCTGACGCGGGGCGCCGCCGGCCCTACAGTGCCGCTTCCCCGGAGAGAGCCCCCGCGTGAGCCAGCCCTACGCCATCACCCCGGACGACGTCGTCCGGGCGGCCCACACCATCCGCGGCCACGTGCTGCGCACGCCGCTTGTGCCGGCGCCGCGCCTGTCGGAGCTCACCGGGGCACGGGTGCTGGTCAAGCACGAGAACATGCAGGCGACCGGGGCCTTCAAGGAGCGCGGCGCGGTCAACCGCCTGAGCGCGCTGACCGCGTCCGAGCGCCGCCGCGGCGTGGTGGCGATGTCGGCCGGCAACCACGCCCAGGCCGTGGCCTACCACGCCCGGCGCCTCGGCATCCCGGCCACCATCGTGATGCCGGCGACGACGCCGCTGGTGAAGGTGGAGAATACCCGGGCCCACGGCGCCACCGTGGTGCTGGAGGGCGAGACCCTGGTCGAATCGGCGGCGGCGGTCGACCGCCTCGTCGAGGCGCACGGCTTCGTGCTGGTCCACCCTTACGACGATCCCCTGGTGATGGCCGGCCAGGGCACCATCGCGCTGGAGATGCTGGAGGATGCGCCCGACCTCGACTGTCTCGTCGTGCCGATCGGCGGCGGCGGGCTGATGAGCGGCATTGCGGTTGGTGCGAGCCTGCGGCCGCGGGTGGCGCTCACCGGCGTCGAGGCGGCGCTCTACCCCTCCTTCCTGAACGCCATCGACGGGCAGGACCGCCCGATCGGCGGGCCGACGCTCGCCGAGGGCATCGCCGTCAAGACCGTCGGCCGCCTGACCCTGCCGATCATCCGCGACTTCGTGCGCGAGATCGTCCTCGTCGACGAGCCGCAGATCGAGCGGGCGGTGCACGACTACGCCACGCTCCAGCGCAGCCTCGCCGAGGGAGCGGGCGCCGCCGGCCTCGCGGCCCTGCTCGCCCGGCCCGACCTGTTCGCCGGCCGCACCGTCGGGCTGGTGCTGTGCGGCGGCAACATCGACGCGCGGCTGCTGGCCTCCGTGATGGTGCGCGAACTGGAGCGCGCGGACCGGATCATCTCGTTCCGCATGACCGCGAGCGACCGGCCCGGCGTGCTCGGCCAGGTGGCGGGGCGGCTCGGCGAGCTCGGCGCCAACATCCTGGAGGTCTCGCACGGCCGCCTGCACCTCGACGTGCCGGCCAAGAGCGTCTCGATCGACGTGACGATCGAGACCCGCGGCCCCGGCCACACCGCCGAGATCCTCCACACCCTGCGCGAGGAGGGGCTGGAGCCGCGGCGGATCGGCCCGCTCGGGACCGCGGCGACGGGCGGCTGACCCGACGCCGCGGGGGGCTTCAGCGCGACTGCTCGCGCGTCACCAGGGTGCGACCGGGCGCGGCCTCCTGCTTGTCCTGGTAGAG
The DNA here is from genome assembly GCF_900110515.1 of Methylobacterium sp. ap11. Taxonomy (NCBI): domain Bacteria; kingdom Pseudomonadati; phylum Pseudomonadota; class Alphaproteobacteria; order Hyphomicrobiales; family Methylobacteriaceae; genus Methylobacterium; species Methylobacterium sp. ap11. Next base: position 158,260 of record NZ_FOEB01000003.1, read on the forward strand.
CGGCACCACCGCCCGCAGCCACGCCCGGGTGTCCCGGCCGCCGTAGTTGCGGTCGATCAGGTCGCGGGTGACGTAGGCCTGGAGGTTCACCGGGCCGAAATTGTAGCCGATCAGCCCGCCGACCGCGATCTGACCCTGCGGCCGGGCGCCGGCCACGCCGGTCGGCAGGTCGGTGGACGCGAAGGCGACGCCTCCGACCTGCCACTTGCCGAACTTCTTCGTCGCGGTCAGGTCGAGGTTCATGTAATCGGGATAGACGACGCCCGACTTCGATGTGGTGTCGAGGAACTGGCCGTAGAACAGGTGGCCGGTCAGGTTCCAGTCGTTGCCGACGTAGCTCAGCGCGAAGCGGTGCGTCAGGGACGAGGTCTGGGTCGCAAAGCCCGTCTGGCTCGGCAGGTAGCCGCCGAGCAGGTAGCTGAAACCGAAATCGTTGCCGAGGTCCCAGGCGAGCTGGGCGGCGAGCAGCGGCTGGCCGAGGCCGCTCTGCCAGTCGCTGTCCTGCGGCCTGACCGCCGAGTACGAGCCGGCAGCGAAGAGCTGCAGCCGGCCGCCGAGGATGTCCCAGGGCGTCGCCCAGGCTAGGGTCGTGGCGTTCACGTTGAGCGGCGTCACCCCGGGGCCGGTGTCGCGGACGCCGAAATTCGTCGTGGTGATCCAGTACACGCCGTGCGGGATCTGCGCGCCGACCGGCAGCCCGAGCGACTGGCCGGGCTGCGCCGCGGAGCCGGCCCGGGCGGGCCCGGGCGCCGCGACGAGGCAGGATGCCGCAAGGATCGCGCCGTACGTCGCGGCGCGGACCCGTTCCTTGCCGCCCGGACGCGTCCTTCCGATGGGGTCTGCTGCCACGGATCGTCCTCCCGTTGTTTTATCGATGAACGAGCGACGGAGGGTTTTTCATTCTTGCATGCGTTGGGACCCGTCGCTTTTCCGCGTTTCCCCTGCGGTCGGGGTCGGTTGCCGAGGTTCGCCGCCTCAGCGGCGCGGCGGCTGCACCGCCCAGCGGCGCGTGCCGGAATCCCGCAGGGCCGGGCCGGTCGCCGGCCGCTCCGCCACCATCGGGGCGCCGAGGAGCTGCCCGGTGCCGCGCACCTGCGAATGGGAGGAGCGCGGATCGTGGTAGGGATGGTGGACGTAGCTGCTCATGTGGGCGCCGCCCGCCGGCATGCGTCCGTCGCCGCCGCCATCGGCCCGGGCCGTGCCGACGAGGAGGGGCGCCGCCATCGTGACGGCGGCGAGCTTGGAGAGCGCGAGCGTCTTCATGGGGTCGATCCTCGATGTCGAGGCGGCCTCCGCATGGGAAGACTGTCTTCCCGGGAAGAATACCTTCCGCTGCCGGAGGCGGCCATCTGCGATATCGAGATCTTGTAAGACGACGAACATCGCGGATGTGTGCCCGCACACACCTGTAATCACTATAGATTAATCCCGCATCATCTACGGCAATGTGCGCGGCGGCACGTCGGGCGCCGAGATCCGGGAATTTCCGGGATGACGCAGCTGCGAGATCGCTCCGTGGGGTTGAACCGGGGACCGGCAGGGGCCGGCACGGAGGGACCGGCTCTTGAGACCGGCTCGGGCCGCGCCCACCTTATCGCCGAGGACAATGCGACCGGGCGAAGCGCGGAGACGGATGCGATGGCGAATTCCTGGCAGACCGGGCCCCAGGCGGGCTCCTATGGCGGGCCCTATCCGGGCGGATACCCGCCGGCCGGGGCGGGCTGGGGCGGGCCGCCGGTGATGGTGGCGCACGGCTCGCTGTCGCGGCGCTTCATGGCCTACCTGCTCGACATCGTGTTCATCTTCGGCTTCAGCTGCCTGCTGTGGCTGGCGATCTCGTTCCTCGGCGTCATCACCTTCGGGGTCGCCTGGGTGCTCTACGCGATCCTGCCGGCGAGCGGCATCCTCTACAGCGCCATTACGGTCGGCGGGCCGCGCCAGAGCACGCTCGGCATGCGGATGCTCGGCCTGCGGGCGGTGCGGGCGACGACCGGCGGGCCGGTGGACTGGATCACCGCGGCGGTCCACGCGCTGCTGTTCTACGTCGCGCTCTCGACCTTCCTGCTCTGGCTCCTCGACATCGGCATCGGCGTGCTACGGGCCGACCGGCGGATGGGCCACGACCTCGTCATCGACCTCGCGGTGGTGCGCGACGTCTGAGGCCGCACCCGCGCCCCGCGGGCTGCAACCTTCCGGGCCCTGCCGCGCTTAAATCCCGGGAATCGGCGCCGGCGCGCCACCCGCCTGTTGAGGCGGGCCGCGCCGGTGCTATCCTGGCCCTCCCGGCGCCGGCGCCGGTCCTTGCCTGCGAGCACGACGAAGCGTGACCAGCCATCCGCGGGACGCACCGCAGTTCTATCTCACGGCGCCCTCGCCCTGCCCGTACCTGCCGGGGCAGCAGGAGCGGAAGGTCTTCACGCATCTCGTCGGACGGCGCGCCCGCGACCTCAACGAGATCCTGACGCAGGGGGGCTTCCGGCGGTCGCAGACCATCGCCTACCGGCCGGCCTGCGAGACCTGCCGCGCCTGCATCTCGGTGCGGGTGCTGGTGGACGATTTCCGCCCGAGCGACAGCCAGCGCCGGGTGGTGCGGCGCAGCCGCGACCTCGTCGGGCAGATCCAGCCCAACCGCCCGGCCTCGGAGCAGTACGCGCTCTTCCGCCGCTACCTCGACGCCCGCCACGGCGACGGCGGCATGGTCGACATGACCGTGCTCGACTACGCCATGATGATCGAGGACAGCCACGTCGACACCCACCTGGTGGTCTACCGCAGGCGCGGCCCCGACACCGCCATCAACGGCCGCGGCGTCGGCGGGCCGGTCGCGGTCTGCCTCACCGACGTGCTCTCCGACGGGCTGTCGATGGTCTACTCGTTCTACGACCCCGTGGAGGCCGACCGCTCCCTCGGCACCTTCATGATCCTCGACCACATCGAGCGCGCCCGCAGCCTCGGCCTGCCGTACCTGTATCTCGGCTACTGGGTCGAGGGCTCGCGCAAGATGCAGTACAAGGCCAAGTTCACACCCCAGGAACGGCTGATGCCGAACGGCTGGGCCCGGGTCGAGGAGACCTGAGCGGCCCATCCCTGTCGCCGCCCGGCCACAGGACCGGGCCTTTTCTTTTTCGCCTTCGTAACCCGCCCGGACGAAGCTTGACCGAATTCGTCCGGCCCTGCCCCATCCTCGTGCCGAAGCGGTGCCACGACGCCGCAGGCCCCGGGGGAGACGACGGATGGGTAAGGATTTCGGGCGGCTGCGCCGGACAGGTCTGATCGCCGCGTGGCTCGCCGGCACGGCGCTCGCGGGCGCCGAGGGTGCGAGCGCGCAGGGCGTGACCGGGCTCACCGTGTTCGGCGACAGCTACGCCGATACCGGCAACGTCGTGCGCCTCACCGGCCGCCCCCTCGGCTTTCCCTATGTCAACGGCCGCTACTCCAACGGCGCCAACTTCGTCGACGGGCTGCAGGCGATCTACGGCCTGCCGGATGCCGCGGTGACGAACTACGCCGTCGGCGGCGCCCAGACCGGCACCGGCAATGTCGGCTCGGCCCTGCTGCCCGGCCTGACCCAGGAGGTGGCGGCGTTCCTGGCCCGCGGCCAGCGCCTCGGCGCCGGCGATCTCGTCGCCATCAACATCGGCGGCAACGACGGCATCGGCGCGGCGCTCTCCGGGCTCACCGCCGCCCAGGCGCCGCTGCTCGGCCGGATCTCAGCGACGAACGCCGTCGGCAGCGTCGGGCAGCTCGTCGGCGCCGGCGCGCAGACGATCGTGTTCAACGGCTTCACCACCCTGAACGGCCTGCCGCGGGTGGCCGCCTCGGGCAACGCCCCGGCGGCCGACCTCTTCGCCCGCACCTATTTCGACGGGCTGCAGACCGGCCTCGCGCCGTATTCCGCCGCCGGCACCCGGATCTTCCTCCTCGACAACGGCCAGATCTTCCAGCGCATCATCGCCGATCCGGGCCGCTACGGCTTTACCAACACCACCACGCCCTGCGCCCTCGTCGCCGCCTGCATCGGCGCCCCGAAAGCGGTGCAGAACACCTTCCTCTCCCTCGACGGCGTGCACCTGACCGAGGGCGGCTACCTCGTCCTGTCGCGCTACATGGCGAACGCGCTCGCCGCGCCGAACGGCATCGCCGCCCAGGCCGAGCTCGGCCAGATCGGCACCACCAGCTTCGCGGGTGCCCTGCTCCAGCGCCTCGACGCCTACCGGCTCTTCGCCCCCGCTCCCGGCGCGACGACCGGCGCCCTCGGCACCACCGGCGTCGCGCCGCTCGGTGCCCCGGCGAGCCCGCTCATCGTGTGGGGCCAGGGGGGCTATGCCGGCGGCAGCCGCGCCAGCCGGGGATTCGCCACCGGCTACGACTACGACAGCCCGAGCGGCACGATCGGCCTCGAGGCCACGCCGATGCCGGGCGTGCGCTTCGGCTTCGCCTTCAACTACGCCAACCCGCACGCCAACCTGCGCGGCGGCGCAGGCGCGATCGACGTCGACAGCTACGGCTTTGCCGCCTACGGCTCGTTCACCGGCACGAACCTCTTCGCCGACGCGGTGCTGGCCTACGGCCGCCACGACTATGCGGTGACCCGCCCCGGAGTGGTCGATCCGCTCAACGGCGCCACCGGCGGCGACAGCGTCGCGGTGGCGGCGAAGGCCGGCTACCTGTTCGACACGTTCGGTCCCGTGCGCCTCGGCCCGATCGTCGGCCTGACCTACGCCACCACCCGGGTCGGCGCCTATACCGAGCGGGGCGACCCGGTGCTGACGCAATCGGTCGGCGCCACCGGCCTCGAGTCGCTCGTCGGCCGGGCCGGAGTGCAGGTCCGCGCCGCGCCCTTCCACCTCGTCGGCCTGCCGGTCCGCGCCTTCGTCAACGTCACCGCCGAGCACGAATTTTTGGACGGCGGCCGCACGCTGGTGACCTCCTTCACCTCGACGCCGCTCCTGCCGATCCTCACCCCGCTCGGCCGCGGGGCGCGGGGCACCTACGGCCTCGTCGAGGCGGGCCTTGCCGCCGACGTGACGCCGGGCGTGAGCCTGACGCTCACCGGCGGCACCACCTTCGCTCGGACGGGCGGGGACGGGTACGCGGTGAATGGCGGGCTGACGATGCGGTTCTGAGCGCGCGCCTCACGACCGCGGCATACGACGCGACCGCTCGGGTGCAGGACCAGCCTTTCCCACCCACGACCTCATCCCGAGGGCGTGGGTGGGAAAGCTTGACCCGAAAGCGCGGGGTGGCCCGGTGGCCCGGGCCGCAGGCGAAGGGTGCTGTGACCACCGCCCTCCCCTTCCTTGCCTTCTCGCACCGCTTCCCCTAGCCGTCGCGGCATCACCCCCCGCCCCGAGCTAGGAGCCCCGACGATGATCCCCCGCTACAGCCGGCCCGAGATGACGGCGATCTGGTCGCCGGAAGCGCGTTTCCGGATCTGGTTCGAGATCGAGGCCCATGCCACGACCGCGCTGGCCGACCTCGGCGTGGTGCCGAAGGAGGCCGCCGCCAAGGTGTGGGAGAAGGGGCGCGACGCGGTGTTCGACGTCGCGCGCATCGACGAGATCGAGCGGGTCACCAAGCACGACGTGATCGCGTTCCTGACCCACCTCGCCGAGATCGTCGGGCCCGAGGCGCGGTTCGTCCACCAGGGCATGACCTCGTCGGACGTGCTCGACACCTGCCTCAACGTGCAGCTCGCCCGCGCCGCCGACCTGCTCATCGCCGACATCGACGGGCTCTTGGCCGCCCTCAAGCGCCGGGCCTTCGAGCACAAGCTCACCCCGACCATCGGCCGCTCGCACGGCATCCACGCCGAGCCGGTGACCTTCGGGCTCAAGCTCGCTCAAGCCTATGCCGAGTTCGAGCGGGCGCGTGCCCGCCTCGTCGCGGCCCGCGCCGAGATCGCCACCTGCGCCATCTCGGGCGCCGTCGGCACCTTCGCCAACATCGATCCGCGGGTCGAGGAATACGTCGCCGCCCAGATGGGCCTCACGGTCGAGCCGGTCTCGACCCAGGTCATCCCGCGCGACCGCCACGCGATGTTCTTCGCGGTGCTCGGCGTCGTCGCCTCGTCGATCGAGCGGCTGTCGATCGAGGTGCGTCACCTGCAGCGCACCGAGGTGCTGGAGGCGGAAGAGTACTTCTCCGAGGGCCAGAAGGGCTCCTCGGCGATGCCGCACAAGCGCAACCCGGTGCTGACCGAGAACCTGACGGGCCTTGCCCGCATGGTGCGGTCCTACGCGCTCCCGGCGATGGAGAACGTGGCGCTCTGGCACGAGCGCGACATCTCGCATTCCTCGGTCGAGCGGATGATCGGCCCGGACGCCACCGTCACCCTCGACTTCGCGCTCGCCCGCCTCACCGGCGTGGTCGACAAGCTGCTGGTCTACCCCGAGCAGATGCAGCGCAACCTCGACCGGCTCGGCGGCCTCGTCCACTCGCAGCGGGTGCTGCTGGCGCTCACGCAAGCCGGCGTGTCGCGCGAGGACGCCTATCGGCTGGTCCAGCGCAACGCGATGCCGGTCTGGCGCGGCGAGGGCGACTTCCTCACCCTGCTCCAGGCCGACCAGGAGGTAACCGCGGCGCTGAAGCCCGAGGCCATCGCCGAGTGCTTCGACCTCGGCTACCACCTCAAGCACGTCGACACGATCTTCCGGCGGGTGTTTGGCGAGTCCTGATCGCCGAACACGTCCCGGGGCTCTTTTTGCGGAGGCCCCGGGACGAGCGGGCGGTCAGACCCGCGCCCGCGGGTCGTGCCGCCCCAGGCGCTCCAGCAGAAAGTCCACCTCGGCGCGGGCCGCCGCCGACAGGCCGCCGGCCGGCTTGCGCTGGGCGTCCGAGGCGAGGATGCCCCGGCGCATCAGCACGTACTTGCGCACCGCGAGGCCGACGCCGGGCTGCTGCTCGTAGCGCAGGAGCGGCAGGTGGGCGTCGAAGATGTCGTGCGCCTGCGCGCGCTCGCCGGCCGCCGAGAGGCGCACGACGTCCACCAGCATCTCCGGGAAGGCGTAGCCGGTATTGGCGCCGTCGGCGCCGCGCTCGCACTCGAAGTCGAGGAAGAGGCCGCCGTTGCCGCACAGAATCGAGATCGGCCGCATCGACCCGTCGCGCTGGAAGGCGCGCAGCGCGGAGATCTTCTCGAGGCCCGGCCAGTCCTCGTGCTTGAGCATCACGCAATTGGCGTTGTCGGCGACGATGCGGCGGATCACGCCGGGCGTCATCACCACGCTCAGGGTCAGCGGGTAGTCCTGGATCACGAACGGCACGTCGGGGCCGATCACCTCGGCGGCCTGGGCGTAGTAGCCGACGATCTGGTCGTCGGTGCGCAAGGACGGCGGCGGCGCGATCATCACGCCGGCGGCGCCCGCCTCCATCACCGCGCGGGTGAGCGAGCCCATGGCGGCGAAGCCCGGGGCCGAGACGCCGATGATGACGGGAAGCTTGGTGCGCCGGATCACCCGGGAGGCGACCGCGATCGCCTCGGCGCCGTCGAGCTTGGGCGCCTCGCCCATCATGCCGAGCACGGTGAGGCCGGTCGCGCCGATCTCGCCGTAGAAATCGGTCATCCGGTCGATCGAGGCCTCGTCGATGCGGCCGTCCGGGTGGAACGGGGTCGGGGCGATGGGGAAAACGCCCTTCGCGTCGGGGGTGAGCCGCATGTCGTGTCCTCTCCGTGTCGACGGACGATAGGTCGCGCGCGCAACCGAGCGCAACCGCCGCGCGGGCCGGGAGCCCGCCCGAATCGTGCAGGGCGGGCCGGCCGGAATCGCGCTTGCCGCCGAGCGCCGGCTGATGCTTCAAGGACCTCTTGTTCGTGCACGGCCGCGCCGTCGGCCCCGCGAGAGGAAGGCCCGCCATGTCCCGCATCGTCTACGTCAACGGCCGCTTCGTGCCCTTCGAGGAGGCGACGATCCCGATCATGGACCGCGGGTTCCTGTTCGCCGACGGGATCTACGAGGTGAGCGCGGTGCTCGACGGGCGCCTCGTCGACAACGAGGCCCACCTCGCCCGCCTCGACCGATCGCTCTCCGAGATCGGCATCCGCAACCCCTACGGCATCGCCGAGTGGACGAGGCTCGAGGAGGAGCTGGTCACCCGCAACGGCCTCGAGGAAGGCCTCGTCTACATGGAGGTGACCCGCGGCGTCGCCGAGCGCGACTTCGCCTTCCCGCCCGAGGGCACGCCGCCGACCGTGGTGATGTTCACGCAAGCCAAGACCGTCTCGGCGAACCCGCTGGCCGAGCGCGGCGCCAAGGTCATCACCGTCGAGGACCTGCGCTGGAAGCGCCGGGACATCAAGTCGGTGGCCCTGCTCGCCCAGGTGCTGGCCAAGCAGCAGGCCGCCGCCGCCGGCGTGGCGGAAGCCTGGATGCACGAGGACGGCTTCGTGACCGAGGGCGGCTCCTCGACCGCCTTCATCATCACCGAGGACGGCCGCATCGTCACCCGGCCGCTCTCGACCGCGCTCCTGCCCGGCATCACCCGCCGGGCGGTGATGCGGCTCGCCGAGGAGAACGGGCTCACGGTCGAGGAGCGCGCGTTCACGGTGGCGGAGGCGCAAGCCGCCGCCGAGGCGTTCTTCACCTCGGCCTCGGCCTTCGTGATGCCGGTGATCGAGATCGACGGGACGCGCGTCGGCGGCGGCCAGCCCGGCCCGATGACCCGGCGCCTGCGCGACCTCTACCTCGAGATGGCCAGGGCCGGCTGACGGCTAGGACGGCCGAGACCAAGCGCGGCCGGAACCCTCGGGAGCCGGCCCGGTTTCCTTCGGGAGACTCCACTCGCAGGAGAAACCCGATGTCCAAGCTGATGCGTGGCGGGCTCGCCGCGCTGGCGATCGTCGCCGGCGCCACCGCCGCCCTCGCCCAGTCGCCCGAAGTACCCCTGAAGGGACGCGACCGCGACCCGAACCTGCCGCCGCTGAACCAGACCATCCCCGAGAAGGTCCGGCCCGGCGACGCGACCTCGAACGCCGACAAGTCCGACACCACCGGCTCGACGCTGAGCGACAAGCTCCAGCGCTCGGACGGCGTGATCAAGCCGCCGGCCACCGGCACGCCCGACATGGCGGTGAAGCCCCCGGAGCCGACCCCGAACTCGACCCCGGTGATCAAGCCCGGCGAGCTGCCGGGCCAGGGCCCGGGCACCGAGGCGAAGTAGCGCCTCGCGCCGCGCATCCGGGGCATCTCCCGGGCCCAGCTTGATTTCCAGGCCCGGATCGCCGAAGAGCGCAGACGCGTGACACCATCCGCAAGCCGATCAGCCCCGCGCCTACCACGCGCCGGGGCTTTTCGCGTGGCGGGGCAGGGACGGGTTTTTGATATGGCGAACGTCGTCGTCGTGGGCGCCCAGTGGGGCGACGAGGGCAAGGGCAAGATCGTCGACTGGCTCTCCGAGCAGGCCGACGTCGTGGTGCGCTTCCAGGGCGGGCACAATGCCGGCCATACCCTCGTCATCGACGGCGTGACCTACAAGCTGTCGCTGCTGCCGTCGGGCGTGGTGCGCGGCGGCACGCTGTCGGTCATCGGCAACGGCGTCGTGGTCGATCCCTGGCACCTCGTCGAGGAGATCGCCAAGATCGGCCAGCAGGGCGTGGCGATCACGCCCGAGAACCTGCGCATCGCCGACAACGCGACCCTGATCCTGCCGCTGCACCGTGAGCTCGACCACTTCCGCGAGACCTCGAACGCGGTGCTCAAGATCGGCACCACCAAGCGCGGCATCGGCCCGGCCTACGAGGACAAGGTCGGCCGCCGGGCGATCCGCGTCGTCGACCTCGCCGACGCCGAGATGCTCGACGCCAAGATCGGCCGGCTGCTGGCCCACCACAACGCCCTGCGCCGGGGCCTCGGCATCGACGAGATCGACGGCGCGGCGCTGAAGGCCGAGCTGCTCGCTATCGCCCCCAAGATCCTGCCCTTCGCCGACACGGTGTGGTCGCTCCTCGACGACGCCCGCCGCGCCGGCAAGCGCATCCTGTTCGAGGGCGCTCAAGGAGCGCTCCTCGACGTCGACCACGGCACCTACCCGTACGTGACCTCCTCCAACATCGTGGCCGCGCAGGCGGCGACGGGGTCGGGCCTCGGCCCGGGCGCGATCGGCTACGTGCTCGGCATCGTCAAGGCCTACACCACCCGGGTCGGCGAGGGCCCGTTCCCGACCGAGCTCACCGACGCGATCGGCGAGCGGATCGGCGAGCGCGGCCGCGAGTTCGGCGTCGTCACCGGGCGCAAGCGCCGCTGCGGCTGGTTCGATGCCGCCCTGGTGCGCCAGACCGTGCGGACCTCCGGGATCAACGGCATCGCGCTCACCAAGCTCGACATCCTCGACGGCTTCGAGACGATCCAGATCTGTACCGGCTACCGCCTCGACGGCCGCGTGATCGACCACCTGCCGGCGAGCCAGGCCGACCAGGCCCGGGTCGAGCCGATCTACGAGGCCTTCGAGGGCTGGAGCGAGACCACCGCGGGCGGCCGCTCCTGGGCAGACCTGCCGGCCCAGGCGATCAAGTACGTGCGCCGCATCGAGGAGCTGATCGGCGCGCCGGTGGCGCTGCTCTCGACCTCGCCGGAGCGGGACGACACCATCCTGGTCCACAACCCCTTCGAGGATTGAGCGGAATCCCGCGCGCATCCCGGCGGGCGAAGCTTGACGCCCGCCGCCCCGCACGACAAGGCATGCGGCGACCATGGCCGACTATTACCCCCTGCTCGCCCGCGCCCTCGAGGCCCTGCCGGACCGTTCGCCCGATTTGCGGCACACGGTCTACGAGCGCGCCCGCGCGGCGCTGATCGGCCAGCTCCGCTCCCTCGACCCGCCGCTGTCGGAGGCCGACATCGAGGCCGAGCGGGTCTCGCTCGACCGGGCGATTGCCCGGCTCGAGACCGAGCATGGCGGCCAGCCGGAGCCCGCCCTCCCGGAGCCCCCGAAGGAGGCCGCGAAGGAACCCCCGCGCGACCCCGAGCCGGTCGCCGCGCAGGCGACCCCGCCGGCGGCGGCGGAGGCGAACGGCCTGCCCCGCGCCACGCCGCCCGCGCCGCTCCCCGCTCCCCCGGTCGCGCCGCCCGCCCCCTTCACCGCCGACGCCCTGCCGGAGGCCGGCCCCCCGGTCGAGCTGAAGCTGCCGCCGTCCCGCCCGCGCACGCCCGAGCCGGCCGCCGAGGACCCGGCCGGCGAGGCCGCCGGCTCCGGCCCGCAGCGCCCGCGCCTCGACGTGGTGGCGCCCAAGCGCGACCGCTCGCGGCTGGTGCGCAACGGCATCGTGGCGGCGGTGCTGGCGGCGGTGGTCGGCGCCATCGCGGTCACCGCCTGGTCCCTGCGCGACAACCCGGCCGCCCTGCCGACGGGCTTTGCCGAGAACGGCCCCAACCGGCCGGCCGAGAACCAGGATTCGAAGTTCGCCGACCGGGTCGGGGGCGATCGGGCCGCCCAGGCGCCCACTTCCCCACCGGCCGCGCCGCAGGGCGGGGCTGCCCGGCCCGCGCCGACGCCTGACATCGCGGTGGCGCAGCGCGGCACGCTCTACGAGGAGAACGGCCCGCAGGGCTCGGCCCCGAAGGCGACGCAGGCCCGGGTGGTCTGGCGCCTGGATGCCGTCAATGCCGGCCAGGGCCAGCCGCTCCAGACCGTGGTGCGGGCGACGATCGACGTGCCGGAGGCGGGCCTGAACCTCGCCCTGGTCCTGCGCCGCAACACCGACGCGACCCTGCCGGCCTCGCACATCATCGAGCTGACCTTCACGGCGAGCGACGCCAACCGCACGGTGCGCGACGTCGGGCTGATCCAGTTCAAGGACGACGAGACCGGCCGCGGCTCGCCGGTCTCCGGCCTGCCGGTGCCGGTGCGCGACAACCTGTTCCTGATCGGCCTGTCGAACCTGAAGGCCGACATCGAGCGCAACACCGACCTGCTGCTCAAGCGCAACTGGATCGACCTGCCGATCCGCTACGCCAACGGCAACCGGGCGATCCTGACCTTCGAGAAGGGCAATGCCGGCGAGAAGGTGATGCGCGAGGCGTTCGAGCAGTGGCAGCCGTGAGGCACCGGCGCGCCTGATCGCGCGCCCGCCACCGTTCCAAGGCAACGAGCGGCAGCGCCGTCGCGGGTTCCGGGGATCCGTCCCGAGCCGGCCTCGATTCCGCCCTCGCGCGGGCCCGGGTCGGTCGACGATCGACGGCTTCGCCAAGGCAGTCCGGCGGGCGGGCTTTCTCTGCAATCCGCACGCCGGGGCGGCCCGCCACGGGGACCGGGGGCCGGCCCCGGGCGAAGAAAAAAGGCGCCGGCCTCCGCTCTCCCCGCGGGCGCGAGGCCGTACGGGGAGAGCAGGAGGTCCGCGCGTCTCACGTCTCCGGGATACCGCGCCGGACTACCGGGTGGACGACCCGGCCTCGGCCCGCTTCTCCGGCGCCTTCTCGTCGTCGACGGCGAAGACCCAGACCGTCCCGCCCTGGGGGATGTCCTTCTCCCAGCCGTGCTCGTCGGCCATGATGCCCTGGACCAGGGCGGAATCGACGCCCCAGCCCGAGACGACCGCGATGTACTGCTTGCCGTCGATGGCGTAGCTGATCGGCGGCGAGATGATCCCGGAATTGGTCTTGAAGCTCCACAGCTCCTTGCCGGACTTGGCGTCGTAGGCCCGGAACATCCGGTCGCTGGTGCCGCCGGTGAAGATCAGGTCGGTGGCCGTCGACAGGATCGAGCCCCACATCCACGACTTCGCGTAGGTGTCGCGCCAGACCTCCTTGTTGGTGTTGACGTCGATGGCCTGGATGCCGCCGATATATTTCACGTCCTTGTCGATCAGGAGCTTGATGTCGGTGATGTCGACGCCGGCCGACCACTGGCCGGGGACCCGCTCCTGGACCTTGCCCTCGTAGGTCATGCAGTGGTTGTCGTTGAACGGGACGTAGAGCATCCCGGTCTTCGGGTTGAAGGACTCGTAGGGCCAGTCCTTGCCGCCCCACACGCTCGGGCAGTAGGTGCCGGCCCGGCCGGTGCCGGGCACGCCGGCCTGGTTGTAGGTCGGCCGGCCGGTCTTCGGGTCGACGCTAGAAAAGACCGTGTTCTTCACGAAGGGCCGGGCGTCCAGGAAGCTGATCTGGCCGCCATCGGTGCGGCCGAGACGGTAGAGATAGCCGTTGCGCTGGGCGCTGATCATCGCCGGCACCTTTTTGCCGTCGCGGTCGAGCTCGATCAGGGTCGGGGCGTTCATCGCGGCCCAGTCCCAGGAATCGTTCCAGTGGTACTGGAAGTGGCTCTTGATCGTGCCGTCCGCCGGGTTCAGCGCGACGACCGAGGCGACATAGAGGTTGTCGCCGGGCCGCTGGTCGCCGAGCCAGGGCGAGCCGTTGCCGACGCCCCAGTACAGCACCCCATTCTTGGCGTCGTAGTTGCCCGGCATCCACATCGTGCCTCCGCCGATCTTCCAGGCGTCCTTCCAGCGGCCCTCCTTCGGCCAGGTCTCGGAGCCCGGCTGGCCGGGAGCCGGCACGGCCCAGAAGGTCCAGTCCTCCTTGCCGGTCTCCGCGTCGAAGGCCTTCAGGAAGCCGCGCACGCCGAACTCGCCCCCGGACGGGCCGATCATGATCTTGCCGTTCACCGCGACCGGGGCCGAGGTGATGTAGGCGCCCTGCGTCCAGTCGCAGACCTCGGCCTCCCACGCCACCTTGCCGGTCTTCGCGTCGAGGGCGACGAGCCGGCAATCGAGGCCGGCGACGTAGACCTTGTCGCCCCACAGGGCGACGCCGCGATTGGTGTAGTGGAAGGCGCTGAAGCCCTCGGGGAAGTCGCGCTTGTAGCGCCAGACCGACTCGCCGGTCTTCGCATCCATGGCGATGACCTGGTTGTAGGGCGTGGCGACATACATGACGCCGTTGTTGACGATCGGCGGCGCCTCGTGGCCGGAGGTCACGCCGGTGGAGTAGCTCCAGACCGGCCGCAGCGACTTGACGTTGCCGGCATTGACCTGATCGAGCGGCGTATAGCTCCAGCCGGCATAGTTGCCCTTGGCCATCAGCCAGTTCTCGGGCTCCGGGTTGGAGAGCCGTTCCTGGGTGACCGTCGAATAGGTCTTCAGCGGCGCCGCCACGGCGAGGGCGGGCACGAGGACGGAGCCGAGCAGGGCCGCGGACAGGGTCTTGATCATGGCGTCGATCTCCCAGAAGCGTCGTTGTGGCGAAGGCGTCTGTCCGGTTCTCGCGACCGGTTATTGCTGCGACGGGGCCGCGCCGAGGGCGCCGACGAACCCGCCCGCGACCGTGACCGCCCCGTCGGTCACGGCGATCGGCAGTCCGGCGAGGCGGCGGGTGGCCGGGCCGGTCAGCACGGTGCCGTTGTCGGCGAGATCGAAGCGCGAGCCGTGGCAGGTGCAGACCACCGACCGGCCGTCCTCGTTGAGGAGCGTGATCGGGCAGCCGTTGTGGGTGCAGATCGCCGAATAGGCGACGAGGCCGTCAGCCCCGCGCGGCGCCGTGGCCGCGGTCAGGGCGGCGGGATCGGTGCGGATCAGCAGGATCTGGTTGACCCGCGAACCGCTGCGGATCGTCCCCGTCGCCGGATCGACCGGATAGACGAGGCGCGGCGGATCGCCGACCTTGAGGTCGGCCGCCATGACCTTCTGGTCCTTGGCCTCGCCGCTGAGATACGCGAAGGTATCGCCGGGCTGCGGGCGCATCGCCTTGGGATTCGGCGCCTTGACGGTCGATGCGTTGGCGGCCGGGACTTGGCCGCCGGCCGGCTCTCCGGCGGCGAGGGCGTCGGCGGGGGCGAGGAGCAGCGCGAGCCCCGCCGTGAGGAGGCTTCGGCGCGGCAACGGCGCCCCGGTGCATCCGCCCGCGCACGGCTCCTGCGTCGTCTCGTCGGTCATGGGTCCTCTCTCCGCGCAGGACATGTCGGGGAAGGGCCTCGGCCCCGCATCAGCGTGCGGTCGCCCGGCACGGCGCGCGTCAATGGACGCACGGTCGTCGCGGCCTCGACCCCGCAGCGCAACATGATGAGTTCAAGAAATATGTGCGTCGCACACGCGATCATGCCCGACTTATGCGGTTCTCGCGCATTCTATCCTCCCTGTCGTCTCGTCGGCCGGACGTGTCTCCGCCGGCTGGCGCCGCTTGAGGCGCCTTAAACGGACGATATCACCGCGATTTTCTTTCTTGCAACAATTCGAGACATAACAGATCCGACAATCTTATCATAATAAGATTATGATAAATCTATAATAATATAATAAAAACTGGTGACGCACTTTCCATTTGCGGGGCGTCTCTCCGCCCGGCAGGCTCGCGACGACGCGCGCACCGATACCTCGGCAGCGCCCCTGCGAAGGACCGAGCATGACGTTCCGACACGCGCTGGCCGGCCTCGCCCTCGTGCTCCAGCCCGTCGCGGCGCAGGCCGTCGAATGGAGCCGGCACGACCTCCTGACGGAGGCCGGGCGGCCGCTGCAGGTCGCGGCGACCGACGGCGCCGACGAGAAGGTGGGCATCGGCGAAACCCCGGCCTTCTTCCGGCGCATCACGGCCGGGGGCGCGGAATGCGAAGCCAAGGACGGCAAGACGGGTCGCATCCGGATCGTCTGCACCGGCGCGGGCGGCCATCCGGTCACCGTCTATATCGGGACGTTCGTCGGCGCCGGGCAGCTCCTGATCCAGCAGGTCGCCGTCGAGACGCGGATGCTCCCGGCCGCGGAGCGCGTCGCGCATATGCGCGCCGTCATGCGATGAAGGGCCGGCCCGACCGGCCGGCCCTTCATCGTGCAATCGCCGCGACGAGGCGGAGGGCCTACGCCGCCCGCACGGTATCGAGGAAGCGGTGGACCTCCGCCGAGAGCTGCTCGGACTGGCGCGACAGCTCGGAGGCCGAGGCGAGGACCTGCGTGGCGGCCGCGCCGGTATCCTCGGAGGCGCGGGCGACGCCCGCGATGTTGCCGGTGACCTCGCTCGTGCCGCTCGCGGCCTGGCTGACGTTGCGGACGATCTCCTGGGTCGCGGCGCCCTGCTGCTCCACCGCCGCGGCGATCGAGGCCGCGACGCCCGAGATCTCCTCGATCCGCCCGGCGATGCTGCCGATGGCGCCGACGGCCTGGGCGGTCACGCCCTGCACCTGTCCGATGCGCTGGCCGATCTCCTCGGTCGCCTTGGCGGTCTGGCTGGCGAGTTCCTTGACCTCGGCGGCGACGACCGCGAAGCCGCGCCCCGCCTCGCCGGCCCGCGCCGCCTCGATGGTGGCGTTGAGCGCGAGCAGATTGGTCTGCCCGGCGATGCCGGAGATCATGCCCACCATGGCGCCGATCTGCTCGGCGGCGCGACTGAGCTCCTGCACCAGCTGCGCGGTCCGGTCGGCCTCGGTCACGGCGGACCGGGCGAGATCGGCCGAGCCGGCGACCTGGCGGCCGATCTCCTGCACGGCGGCGCCGAGTTCCTCCGCCGCGGCCGCCACGGTGTTGACGTTGGCGGCGGCCTCCTCGGCGGCGGCCGCGACCGTGGTCGACTGGGACGCGGTCTCGGCGGCGGTCGAGGTCATCTGCTGGGCGGTCGCCTGCAGCTCGGTGGCGGAGGAGGAGACGACGCCGACGATGCCGCCCACCGCACGCTCGAACCCGTCGGCGAGCTCGACCATCGTGCGCTTGCGCTCGCGGGCGGCCGCCTCCTCGGCGATGCGCTCGATCTCGGCCTGCTCGGCCGCCTTGCGGGCCACCATCGCCTTGATGTCCTGCACGGCGCGGCCGACGGCGCCGATCTCGTCGCCGCGCGCCGCCTCCGCGATCTCGGCCTCGGCGTCGCCGCCGGCCATGCGCTGCAGCACCGCGACGAGCCGCCCGAGCGGACGGGTGATGCCGAACAGGCTGACGAGGAGCGCCGCCAGGAGCCCGACGAACAGGCCCGCGGCGCTGAAGGCCATCAGGCTGCGGCGGGTGGCGTTGGTCTCGTCGGTCAGGTCGTCCGAACGCTTCTCCATGTAGACCCGGATGTCCTCGGACAGCTGGGTGGCGCCCGCGACCATCGCCCTGAAGGTCGGGTCGACCTCCCGGTGCACGAGGGCGAGGGCCTCGGCGTTCCGCTTGGCGAGGCCGAGGCGGCGTACCTCTGCGACGGTCTCGACGAAGCGGGCGATGCGCGCGGCCTGCTCGTCGCTCCGGGTCGTGAAGGTCGGGGCTTCCCGGCGCAGGTCGCCGAGCATCTGGTCGATTTCGGGCAGGGCGGCCTCGAAGGCCGCATCGGCCTGCCGCATCTCCTGCGCATCGGTCTCGGCGATGATCCGGTAGACGTTGTAGTTGAGCTCGAAGACGACGCGGTTGAGGCGCCGTGCGGTGGCGACGGCGCGGGCCTCCCGCACGAGGAACAGGCTGTAGGCGTCGTCGATGTCGGTCATGCGCGCCTGCGCGTACCAGATGCAGCCGCCGACGATGGCCCCGATCAGCGCGATCACCCCTACCAGCTTGTGCAGGATCTTGATGTTGTGCAGGCCGGCCATGATTCCGCTCCGTGGGATCCAGCCCGCATAATTTTCATCGTCTAAAAAATTCCTAACGATGGATAACTGGCAGCGACATCGATCTCTTTCGACACCGAAAGCCGCGAGATCGTCGGTCATGCAGGAACAAAACTCGGATGAACAATTTATGCTCAATCGAATTACACGCCGGTCGTTCGACCTAGGCCGGTCGCACGGCGGCATGACCGGCCTGTGCAGGCGGGCCCGACCGCGTCCGGTGGCGGTTCGCACGACGCCCGCGGCGGATCGCCCACCGGGAGCGCATGGCCGCCTGCTCTGCGCCCGTCTGGGAGACCGCGCCCGACCGGGCTAAGCCTGCGGTGACGCCGGACGACCGGCCGCCCCTCCCGCCGAAGGCAGCCCTGCATTGACGCTCCCCTCATGACCGGCGCCGTCCTGCTGGCCCTCCTGCCGGTCGTCCTCCTCACCGCCCTCGGCTTCGCCCTGCGCCGCCGGCGCTTCCTCGCCGACGCGTTCTGGCCGCAGGCCGAGCGGCTGGGCTACTTCGTGCTGCTGCCGAGCCTGTTCTTCCACAGCCTCGCCACCGCCCGGGTCGAGGCGGTACCGGTGGGGGCGCTGGCCCTGACGCTCATCCTCTCGACGCTCCTTGTCGCGGGCCTCGCCGTCGCCCTGCGGCCGGTCCTCCGGGTCGACGGGCCGGCCTTCACCTCGGTGTTCCAGGGCAGCGTGCGCTTCAACAACTACGTCGGGTTGACGCTCGCCGCCGGGCTGTTCGGGCCGAAGGGCATCGCGCTCGCGGCGATCTGCAACGCGGCGATCGTGCCCACCGTCAACGTCCTGTGCGTGCTGGTCTTCGCACGCCACGGCGCGGCGCGGCTGACGCCGCGCGCCGTCGCCCGGCAGTTGGCGACGAACCCGCTGATCGTGTCGTCGCTCGCCGGCATGGCGGTCCAGCTCCTCGGCGGGGGCCTGCCGCCGGGGCTGGAGCCCGCTCTGCGCAGCCTCGGCGCCGCCTCGCTACCGATCGGCCTGCTCTGCGTCGGCGGCGCCCTCGATTTCTCGGGAGCGCGGCGCTGGGTCGGACCGGTGCTGTCGGCTTCGGCGATGAAGTTCCTGGCGATGCCGGCCGCGACCGTGCTGGTGGCGTACGGCCTCGGGCTGCACGGGCCGGCGCTGACCACGGCCGTGCTGTTCCAGGTGCTGCCGACCGCATCCTCGGCCTACATTCTGGCCCGCCAGCTCGGCGGCGATGCCCCGCTAATGGCCGGCATCACGGCGGTGCAGACCGTGCTGGCGCTCGTGGCGATGCCGCTGGTGCTGATCGGCCTCTCGGCCTTCGTGCCGATGGGATGAGGCCGATCCTGCAGATCGGGGCCGGCCCATGCGGGCCGGGCAGGTCCCGATGGCCGGTGCCGGCTTTCAGGCCGGCACCCCCGCCCGCGGCGCCTCGCGGGAGGCGAGGTTGCGCTTGACCGCGTCCTGCACCTTCTCGAAGGCCCGCACCTCGATCTGCCGCACCCGCTCGCGGGAGACGCCGAACTCGCTCGACAGGTCCTCGAGCGTGATCGGGTCGTCGGCCAGCCGCCTCGCCTCGAAGATCCGGCGCTCGCGCGGGTTGAGCACGCCCAGCGCGTCCTTGAGGGCGGCGAGGCGGTTCTGCCCCTCCTGCTCGCGGGCGAGCACCGTCTCCTGGGTCGGGCTGTCGTCGACGAGCCAGTCCTGCCACTCGCCCTCGCCCTCCTCGCGCAAGGGGGAGTTGAGCGACGCGTCGCCGCCGAGGCGACGATTCATGTCGATCACGTCCTGCTCGGGCACGCCGAGGCGGGTGGCGATCTGCTTGACCTGATCGGGGCGCAGGTCGCCCTCGTCGAGGGCGGAGATCCGGCCCTTGGCCTTGCGCAGGTTGAAGAACAGCTTCTTCTGGTTCGCGGTCGTGCCCATCTTCACGAGCGACCACGAGCGCAGGATGTATTCTTGAATCGCCGCCTTGATCCACCACATCGCGTAGGTGGCGAGGCGGAAGCCCTTGTCGGGGTCGAAGCGCTTGACGGCCTGCATCAGGCCGACATTGCCCTCGGACACCACCTCGCCGATCGGCAGGCCGTAGCCGCGATAGCCCATGGCGATCTTGGCCACGAGCCGCAGGTGGGAGGTCACGAGCTTGTGGGCGGCGTCGCGGTCGCCATGTTCGCGCCAGCTCTTGGCGAGCATGTACTCTTCCGTCGGCTCCAGCATCGGAAACCGGCGGATCTCGTCCAGGTAGCGCGACAGGCCCCCTTCATTGGCGAGCACGGGAAGTGCAGCAGCCATTCCAACCTCCTCAAAGCTCCCCTCGGTCAGGCGAGCGCGAACGGCCTCCCGTTGGCCGGCCGTTCGATCCGCCTTCTTAGCAGAGCGCGGCACAGCCGGGTAGCGACGGGTGTCGCCACTAACGCGCGAGGGGCCGTTTGGTGCGGCCGTGGCGGTTCGCCGCGTGCGGTCCCGCACGCTCCGGACGAGGCGGGCGCCGTCCCTGCCGGGCATCCTTGACTATAGAACGTACGAGCAGAGGCTTTCGTCCCCGTCGCCGGGCGCGACGCCTGTCCTACGACGGTCCTACGGTGTCAGCGCGGCGATGAGCCGGGCCATGTCGGCCGGCGGCGGGCTCTCGAACCGCAGCGTCTCGCCGCTGCGGGGATGGCGGAAGCCGAGGAGCGCGGCGTGCAGCGCCTGGCGCCCGAGATCGGCGAGGGCCTGGCGGGCCTCCGGCTCCAGGCGGTTGGCCTTGGTGAGGAACGCCGCGCCGTAGACCGCGTCGCCGAGCAGCGGATGGCCGCGATGGGCGAGGTGGACGCGGATCTGGTGGGTGCGCCCGGTCTCGAGCCGGCAGCGCACCAGGCCGACCGCCTCGCGCGCGCCGAGCACGTCTTCGGTGCGGTAATGGGTGATCGCGTGGCGCCCGCGGCCCTCGCGCACCACCGCGATCTTTTCCCGGTTGCGCTCCGAGCGGGCGAGCGCCGCGTCGATCGTGCCGTTGGCGGGGTCGGGCACGCCCCAGACCAGCGCCAGGTAGGCCCGCTCCAGCGGGCCGGTGCGGCCGTGATCGGCGAACTGCGCCGAGAGGTCCTGGTGGGCGAGGTCGGTCTTGGCCACGACCATCAGGCCGGTCGTGTCCTTGTCGAGGCGGTGGACGATGCCCGGCCGCGCGACGCCGCCGATGCCCGACAGGCTGGCGCCGCAATGCGCCAGCAGCGCGTTGACCAGGGTGCCGCTGTCGTTGCCCGCGCCCGGATGCACCACGAGGCCGGCCGGCTTGTCGATGACGATCAGGTCGTCGTCCTCGTACGCCACCGCGAGGTCGCGGGCCTCCGGCTCCGGCTCGGCCGGTCGCGGCGCCGGCACCGTCACGGCGACGCGCTGGCCGCCCACGACCTTGGCGGAGGGATCGCCCGCAGGGGCCGCGTCCAGCCTCACCTGGCCCTCGCGGATCAGCGCCTGCAGGCGGCTGCGCGACAGGTCCGGCCACAACCGCGCCAGGGCCCGGTCCAGGCGCTCGCTCCCCTCCCCCGGCGGGATCACGTCCTCCCGCACTTCGCCGTCGCTCAAACCCATCTCTCCCGTCGCGTCTCCGGAAACGCCGCCGGGATACGATTTCGGGCTTGTGCCCGTCCAGGCCCGTCGCTATACCGCCGCCATCCCGCCGGCAAGCTCCCATCGTCTAGCGGTCCAGGACGTCGCCCTCTCACGGCGAAAACAGGGGTTCGAGTCCCCTTGGGAGCGCCACGGGTTTCCTGACGACGGATGAAGTTCCGGTTTTCCTCGCGAAGACCTGTTCTCCGTGGTCCGGCCGGTCAGCTCCCATCGTCTAGCGGTCTAGGACGTCGCCCTCTCACGGCGAAAACAGGGGTTCGAGTCCCCTTGGGAGCGCCATTCCATCCTTCGGGGTGACGACGGCCTCATCGGCAGCCATCTTTCTCAGCCGCCATCGTTGTCGTGCCGTTGCTGCTTTACTGCGTCCTGCGCGAGCCATGCGCGTTTCCGCCAGTATTCGCCGGACTTGCAGCCTCGCTCCGGGACGCTCGCGATCGGCTGTGACGGCTTCGGCTCGATTCATCCGAAAAAAGACAAGGCGCCTCTCCCGTGTGGGAGAGGGGATCCCGGGCTTTGTTCGTCCCGGGGCGAAGCAGGCGGAAATCCTGCGTGCGCCCACAGGTCGGCGTCTCCCGATCTCGAACCGTCGTCGCGCCTGTCGACCGGGCTCTCAGCGCCGGTTTTGCTCCAGGAACGCCCCGATCCGCTCCAGGGCCCGAGAGATGTTCTCCGCCGAGTTGGCGTAGGACAGGCGCAGGTAGCCCTCGCCGTGGACGCCGAAATCCGGCCCGCCGATCGTCGCGACGCCGGCCTCCTCCAGGAGCGCCGAGGCGAGCGCCTTGGCCTTCCAGCCGGTCTGCCCGATGTTCGGAAAGGCGTAGAAGGCGCCTTTCGGGGTGATGCAGGAGACGCCCGGCAGCCGGTTCAGCCCCTCGACCACCAGGAGGCGGCGGCGGTCGAACTCGGCCATCATCGCGGCGACGCAGTCCTGCGGCCCGTCGAGGGCGGCGATGCCGGCCCATTGCGTCGCGGCGTTGACGCAGGAGAACGAGTTCACCGCGAGCTTGCGGGCGGCGTCGTAGAGCGGGGCCGGCCACACCGACCAGCCGAGGCGCCAGCCGGTCATCGCGTAGGTCTTCGAGGCGCCGTCGAGGTAGATCAGGCGGTCGCGAATCTCCGGATAGGCGAGCAGCGTGTGGTGGCGCTCGCCGTCATAGGTCATCGTGCCGTAGATCTCGTCCGACATAATCGCGACGTTCGGGTGCGCCGCGAGGCCGGCGACGAGCGTGTCGATCTCGGCCTTCGGGGTCACGCCGCCGGTCGGGTTGGCGGGAGAGTTGAGGATCAGCAGGCGGGTGCGCGGGGTGATCAGCCCCAGGGTCTCCTCGGCCGAGAAGGCGAACCCGTTCGCCTCGCGGATCGGCACCGGCACCGGCGTCGCGCCGGTGAACTCGATCATCGAGCGGTAGATCGGGAAGCCCGGATCCGGGTACAGGATCTCGGCCCCCGGCTCGCCGAACATCAGGATCGCCATGAACATGGTGACCTTGCCGCCCGGCACGATCATCACGCTGTCGGGCGAGACCTGGACGCCCAAGCGCCGGTCGAGGTCGCGCGACACTGCCTCGCGTAAAGGCAGGATGCCGGTCGCCGGAGTGTAGCCGTGGTGCCCGTCCTGCAGCGCCTTCACCGCCGCCTCGACGACGTGGGGCGGGGTCGGCATGTCGGGCTGGCCGATGCCGAGATTGATCACGTCGCGGCCGGCCTGGGCCAGCGCCGTGGCGCGGGCGAGGACCGCGAAGGCGTTCTCCTCCCCGATGCGCGAGAAGGCGGGAACGACGACGGGCATGGGCTTCTCTCGTTTCCTCGAAGGACGCCCGGTGCGGCGGGATCGGGCCCCGCCGCCGCGGCGTCGTCAGGGTCCCGCGGCCTTCCCGTGCCGTCGGGACGGATCGTCCGGGCCGTAAGCAGAGTTGCGCTGGCAGGCCGACGCCTCGCCCGCTCAAGTTCTTGTTCCGTCGCAGATTCTCGGTGTCGAACCGGCAACCGCTTCGGCGAAATCCGCTCAGCGCGAGCCGTTGCGCTCGGAGAGCCGGCTGACGCCGAACGACAGCGCGCCGCCGAGCACGATCAGGATGATGCCGGTCTTGATCGCGGCCCAGAGCAGCGAGCGCTCGATGCCCTGGTCGGTCAGCATGATGATCAGGCAGACGAGGACCGGGATCGACACCACGATGGCGATCGGCACCAGCGGGTTGGACGTCTTCTCTTGGCTCATTGGGCGGCTCCCCCGAACGATCGAGCGGTATGGTTCAGCCGGCCTCATAGCACCGCTCGACGGCGTTGCGACAGCGGCCGCGTGACAAACTTTAGGCTCGTCGGGGTCGCAGGACGCGGGGGCCCGGGCATGCACGCGGCGGTGTTGCCTTCCTGCACCGGGCGGGTCCATAGCTTCCCGAGAACGGTTCTCGACAAGAACGGACTTCGGGAAGGACGACCCCGCCATGGCCCAGACGCCGCGCCCCCGCATCGACGCCAGCCGCCTGCGTTCGCGCCTCTGGTTCGACAACCCGGACAACCCGGGCATGACCGCGCTCTACCTCGAGCGCTACCTCAATTTCGGCCTGACCGTCGGCGAGCTGCGCGGCGGCAAGCCGCTGATCGGCATCGCCCAGACCGGCTCCGACCTGTCACCCTGCAACCGCCACCACCTCGAGCTCGCCAAGCGCGTGCGCGAGGGCATCACGGCGGCCGGCGGCGTGGCGTTCGAGTTCCCGTGCCATCCGATCCAGGAGACCGGCAAGCGGCCGACGGCGTCCCTCGACCGCAACCTCGCCTACCTGTCGCTGGTCGAGGTGCTGTACGGCTATCCCCTCGACGGGGTCGTGCTGCTCACCGGCTGCGACAAGACCATGCCGGCCTGCCTGATGGCGGCCGCTACCGTGAACATCCCGACGATCTCGCTCAACGTCGGCCCGATGCTGAACGGCTGGAGCCGCGGCGAGCGCACGGGCTCGGGCACCGTGGTGTGGAAGGCCCGCGAGCGCCACGCCGCCGGCGACATCGACTACCAGCAGTTCCTCGACATCGTGGCCTCCTCGGCGCCCTCGACCGGGCATTGCAACACGATGGGCACCGCCTCGACCATGAACGCGCTGGCGGAAGCGCTCGGCATGGCGCTGCCGGGCTCGGCGGCGATCCCCGCGCCCTACCGCGAGCGGGGCCAGGCCGCCTACGCCACCGGCCAGCGCATCGTCGACATGGTGTGGGAGGACCTGAAGCCCTCCGACATCCTGACCCGCGAGGCGTTCGAGAACGCGATCGTCGCCAACACCGCCATCGGCGGCTCGACCAACGCGCCGATCCACATCAACGCCATCGCCAAGCTGATCGGGGTGCCGCTCTCCTGCGACGACTGGGAGCGTGTCGGCTACGACATCCCGCTCCTCGTCAACATGCAGCCCGCCGGCCAGTATCTCGGCGAGGAATATTATCGCGCCGGCGGCCTGCCGGCGGTGATGTCGGAGCTGCTCGAGGCCGGCAAGCTCCACGGCGAGGCGCTGACCTGCAACGGCCGCACCGTGGCGGAGAACTGCCAGGGCGCCCACACCTGGGACCGCGACGTCATCAAGCCCTACGGCGAGCCGATGCGCGAGCGCGCCGGCTTCCTCAACCTCAAGGGCTCGCTGTTCGATTCCGCGATCATGAAGACCAGCGTGATCAGCCGCGAGTTCTACGACCGCTACCTCGCCAACCCCGAGGACCCCTACGCCTTCGAGGGCCGGGTCGTGGTGTTCGACGGGCCGGAGGACTACCACCACCGCATCGACGATCCCGCACTGGAGATCGACGAGCACACGGTGCTGATCATGCGCGGCGCCGGCCCGATCGGCTATCCGGGCGCGGCCGAGGTCGTGAACATGCAGCCCCCGGGCGAGCTGATCCGCAGGGGCGTGCTGTCGCTGCCCTGCATCGGCGACGGGCGCCAGTCCGGCACCTCGGGCACGCCCTCGATCCTCAACGCCTCGCCGGAAGCCGCGGCCGGCGGCGGCCTCGCCTTGCTCCAGAACGGCGACCGGGTCCGGATCGACCTCAACAAGCGCACCGCCGACATCCTGCTCCCCGCGGAGGAGATCGCACGCCGCCGCGAGGACCTGGCGGCCCGGGGCGGCTACGCCTACCCGGCGAGCCAGACCCCCTGGCAGGCGATCCAGCGCGCGATGGTCGACCAGCTCTCCGAGGGCATGATCCTCAAGGGCTCCGAGGCCTTCCAGCGCATCGCCCAGACCCACGGCGTGCCGCGCGACAACCACTAGAGCATTTGCCGACGAAGTGGATACCGGTTCGTCGCAGAAAATGCGGCAAAAACAAGTGCTTAGAGAGCTTCGCGATTGCAGCGCGATCGTGAAGTGCTCTAAGACGTCCGGTTCCCGGATCCCGCCGGCGGGTGCGCATCTCCCCCTCTCCCCGCGGGCGGGGAGAAGGCTTTGGTGACCTTGCCGTTACCGAAGCGAGGCGGCAGCCGAGGGTGAGGGGGCGGCTCCGGATAAGCCTCTTCCGGAAATCCCCCCTCACCCTCGCCCTTCGGGCTACCTTCACCCCCGACGAGGGGGGTGAAGGCCTCTCCCCGCCCGGCGGGGAGAGGAGATCTTTCCGTACCTCATCCGGCCGGCTCGGATCGCGGTCCGCCCCGAAAGCCGGCAGGACCGATTTCGCCCGCCCAGGCGATTTACAGCCGCGCTCGCGGCGTGTGAGGAAGAATCCGGAACCCGGAGGGGAGCCCCGATGACCGATCTCGCCGCACGCCGCGCCGCCTTCCGGCGGCTCCACGACTCCGGCTGCTTCGTGATGCCGAACCCGTGGGACATCGGCACCACCCGCTACCTCGTGGCGATGGGGTTCCCGGCGCTCGCCACCACCAGCTCGGGCTTCGCCTTCACCCGGGCGCTCCCGGACACCGACTGGGCGGTGCCGGTCGACGCGATGCTGGCCCACGTCGCCGAGATCGTCGCCGCCACCGACCTGCCGGTGAACGCCGACTTCGAATCCGGCTACGCGCACGACCCCGAGGGCGTCGCCCGCAACGTGGCGGCCTGCGTCGCCACCGGGGTCGCCGGCCTGTCGATCGAGGATGCCACCGGCGATCCCGCCCGGCCGCTCTACGACATCGCCGAGGGCGCCGAGCGCATCCGCGCCGCCCGCGCGGCGATCGACGCCGCGGGCGCCGACGTGATGCTGACCGGCCGGGCCGAGTGCTACCTTACCGGCCATGCCGAGCCGCTGCCGGAGGCGATCCGCCGGCTCCAGGCCTATGCCGAGGCCGGCGCCGACGTGGTCTACGCGCCGGGGCCGAAGCGCCGCGAGGAGATCCGCACCCTCGTCGAGGCCCTGGCGCCGGTACCGGTCAACATCCTGATGAGCACCAATCCGGGCCTCAAGGTCGCCGACCTCGAAGCGCTCGGCGTGCGCCGGATCAGCGTCGGCTCGTCCCTGGCGCGGGCGGCCTGGACCGGCTTCATCCGTGCGGCCAGGCGCATCCACGACGAAGGCAGCTTCGGCGGCTTCGACGGCTCCGTCAGCTTCTCGGAGATCAACGGCTTCTTCCGCAAGGACCTTAAGGAACGGGATCCCGCATGAGCCCCGACCGCGATCCCGTCACCGGCCTGCCGATCGGCAGCCCCATCGCCGCGACCGGCCCGGCCCCCGCGCCGGAGCGCCTGCGGCTGGAGGGGCGCCACGTCACGCTCGTCCCGCTCGATGCGGGCGCCCACGCGGACGACCTCGCGGAGGGCGCGGTCGGGCCGGGCCGGGAGGCCCTGTGGCAGTACATGGCCGCCGGCCCGTTTCCCGACCGCGCCGGCTTCCGGACGTATCTCGCGGCCTGCGCGGCCTCCGCCGATCCGCTGTTCTTCGCCATCCTCGACGCGCGGACGGGCCGGGCGCTCGGCTACGCCTCGCTGATGCGGATCGACCGGGCGAACCGGGTGATCGAGGTCGGCAACATTCTCTACACCCCGGCGCTCCAGCGGACCCCCGGCGCCACCGAGGCGATGCGGCTCCTGGCCGGGTACGCCTTCGACCTCGGCTATCGCCGCTACGAGTGGAAGTGCAACGCCCTCAACGCGCCGTCGCGCGGCGCCGCGCAACGCCTCGGCTTCTCCTACGAGGGGCTGTTTCGCCAGGCGATGATCGTGAAGGGCCGCAACCGCGACACGGCCTGGTTCTCGATGCTCGACGGCGAGTGGCCGCAGATCCGCCAGGGCTTCGACCGCTGGCTCTCGCCCGAAAACCTCGAGGGAGGCCAGTCCCTGCGCCTCGGCGCGCTCAACCGGGCGACGATCCCGGGGCACGGCTTGCGCCGGGCGACCGCCGCCGACGAGGGCGCCCTCGCGGCCCTGCAGGAGGCCGCCTACGCGCCGAACCGTCCGCTCCTCGGCGTCGAGCCGGTGCCGCTCCTCACCCCCGCCGCCGAGGTGCTCGCGCGCTACGAGGTCTGGCTCGCCGACCATGAAGGCGCCCCAGCCGGCGCCCTGGTGCTCGATCCGCGGCCCGATCACCTGATGATCTGGAGCGTCGCGGTCGATCCGGCGCATCAGGGCTCGGGCCTCGGCAACGCCCTGCTGGCGGCGGCCGAGAGCCGGGCGCGGGACCTCGACCTGACAGAGCTGCGCCTCTACACCGGGGACAGGCTCGCGCGGAACATCGACTGGTACGCCCGGCGGGGCTACGCCACGGCGCGGGTCGAGACCCTGCCCGACCGGCGCCTGGTGCACATGCACAAGCGCCTCGGCTGAGCACGACACCAAGCCCCGCCGGACGAGCAGGGCACGACACGACGGGAGGATGAGACATGGCGGGACGGCTGACGGGCAAGCGCGCGGTCGTGACGGCGGCGGGACAGGGGATCGGCCGCGCCATCGCGGCGGCGTTCCTGGCCGAGGGCGCCGAGGTGCTGGCGACCGACCTCGACGCGGGCAAGCTCGACGGGCTGGCGGGCGCCCTCCCCTCCTCCCTCGACGTGCGCTCGGACGCGGCGGTGGCGGAGTTCGCGGGACGAGCCGGGCGGGTCGACGTGCTGGTGAACGCGGCGGGCTTCGTCCATCACGGCACCATCCTCGACTGCACCGATGCCGAGTGGGAACTGGCGTTCGACCTCAACGTACGCTCGATGCACCGCACCATCCGGGCCTTCCTGCCCGGCATGCTGGAGCGCGGCAACGGCTCGATCGTCAACATCGCGTCGGCGGTCGGTGCCGATGCCACGGCGCCGAACCGCTACGTCTACGGCGCCTCGAAGGCGGCGGTGGTGGGTCTCACCAAGGCGGTGGCGCGGGACTTCATCCGCAGCGGCGTGCGGGCCAACGCGATCTGCCCCGGCACGATCCAGTCGCCGTCCCTCGACGAGCGCATCGCGGCGCTCGCGGAGATGAACAAGACCTCGGTCGAGGCCGCCCGCCAGGCCTTCATCGACCGCCAGCCGATGGGCCGGCTCGGCACCACCGCGGAGATGGGGGCGCTCGCCGTCTACCTCGCCTCCGACGAGTCGCGCTTCACCACCGGCCAGACCCACGTCGCCGACGGCGGCTTCACGCTCTGAGGGAGACGGTTCGATGCATATCCTCATCCTCGGCGCCGCCGGCATGGTCGGCCGCAAGCTCCTGGCGCGGCTCGTCCAGGACGGCAGCTTGGGCGGCGAGACCATCTCGCGCCTGACCCTGCACGACGTGGTGCCGCCGGAAGCCCCGCCCGGCACCGCGATCCCGGTCGCGCTCTCGGCCTCCGACTTCTCCGAGCCCGGCGAGGCCGAGCGCCTGGTCGCCGGCCGGCCGGACGTGATCTTCCACCTCGCGGCCATCGTGTCCGGCGAGGCCGAGGCCGATTTCGACAAGGGCTACCGAATCAACCTCGACGGCACCCGCCGCCTCTACGACGCCGTGCGGGCGATCGGCGAGGGCTACAAGCCACGCTTCGTCTTCACCTCGTCGGTGGCGGTGTTCGGCGCGCCGATGCCCGAGCCGATCCCCGACGAGTACCTGACGGCGCCGCTCACCAGCTACGGCACCCAGAAGGCGATCGGCGAATTGCTGCTCTCCGACTACTCGCGCCGGGGCATCTTCGACGGCGTCGGCATCCGGCTGCCGACCATCTGCGTGCGGCCGGGCAAGCCCAACAAGGCGGCCTCGGGCTTCTTCTCGGGCATCATCCGCGAGCCGCTCGCCGGCCAGGACGCCGTCCTCCCGGTCTCCGACCAGGTCCGCCACTGGCACGCCTCGCCGCGCTCGGCGGTCGGCTTCCTGATCCACGCCGCGACGATCGACACCAAGCGCCTCGGCGACCGCCGCAACCTGACCATGCCGGGTGTCGGCGCGACCGTCGCCGAGCAGATCGAGGCCCTGCGCCGCGCCGCCGGCGACGCGGCGGTCGCCCGCATCCGCCGCGAGCCCGACCCCACCATCGAGCGCATCGTCGCCGGCTGGCCCCGCACCTTCGACGCCCGGCGGGCGCTGGAGCTGGGCTTCCGGGCCGAGCCCGACTTCGATGCCATCGTGCGGGCGCATATCGAGGACGAGCTGGGCGGGAAGGTGCCGGCGTAAGGGGCTCTCTTTCTCGAGAAGACGAGGCACGGGCTTTCCCCTCCCCCCTCTGCGGGGGAGGGTGCCCGGCTGCGAGTGCGAAGCACTCGTGCGCCGGGCGGGAGAGGGGCAGCGCGACGCTGATCCAGGGAGCGCCCGTCACCACGGTCACGATATCTCCGGAAGCGGCGTCCCCTCTCCCGGCTCTCTTGCGCTCGCCACCCTCCCCCGCAGAGGCAGGGCTGTCCGGGGGAAATCTCTTTAAGAATCAAGCGCGGGATTCCCTCTCCCGTGTGGGAGAGGGGTAGGGGCGATCGAAGATCGCGCGAGGGTGACACGTCTCCGTTTGAAGCGAAGAG
The DNA here is from genome assembly GCF_900110515.1 of Methylobacterium sp. ap11. NCBI lineage: Bacteria > Pseudomonadati > Pseudomonadota > Alphaproteobacteria > Hyphomicrobiales > Methylobacteriaceae > Methylobacterium > Methylobacterium sp. ap11. Next base: position 188,213 of record NZ_FOEB01000003.1, read on the forward strand.
CGTGGTGCTAGTAGCTGGACCTTCAGAGCCAGACACAGAACCGTAGCACCCTCACCCCCTGCCCCTCTCCCACACGGGAGAGGGGAGCCGCGCCACTTCTTTCCCCGGACAGCCCCGCCCCGCGGGGAGAGGCGCAACCCGCGCCAGACCTGCAAACCCTGCGAAGCACAAAAAGAAACGGGCGGCACTCGCGTGCCGCCCGTTCTCATGTCGCTGATTGGCAGCCTCAGCCGCGCTGGGCCGTCGTCACGTAGTCGCGCTTCGGAGCGCCGGTGTAGAGCTGGCGCGGGCGGCCGATCTTCTGGGACGGGTCCTCGATCATCTCGGCCCACTGGCTGATCCAGCCGACGGTGCGGGCAAGCGCGAACAGGACCGTGAACATCGAGGTCGGGAAGCCCATCGCCTTGAGCGTGATGCCCGAGTAGAAGTCGATGTTCGGGTAGAGCTTCTTCTCGATGAAGTACTCGTCCTTGAGGGCGATCTGCTCCAGCTCCATCGCGACGTCGAGCAGCGGATCGTCCTTGATGCCGAGCTCGCTCAGCACCTCGTGCGTGGTCTTCTGCATGATGCGGGCGCGCGGGTCGTAGTTCTTGTAGACCCGGTGACCGAAGCCCATCAGGCGGAAGGGATCGTTCTTGTCCTTGGCCTTGGCGACGTACTCGCCGACGCGCTCGGGCGTGCCGATCTCGGCCAGCATCTTCAGCGCCGCCTCGTTGGCGCCGCCATGGGCGGGGCCCCACAGGCAGGCGATGCCGGCGGCGATGCAGGCGAAGGGGTTGGCGCCCGAGGAGCCGGCCAGACGCACCGTCGAGGTCGAGGCGTTCTGCTCGTGGTCGGCGTGCAGGATGAAGATCCGGTCGAGCGCGCGCGACAGCACGGGGTTCGGCTGGTACTCCTCGCACGGCACCGCGAAGCACATCCGCAGGAAGTTCGAGGTGTAGTCGAGGTCGTTCTTCGGGTACACGAACGGCTGGCCGATCGAGTACTTGTAGGCCATGGCCGCGAGCGTCGGCATCTTGGCGATCATGCGCATGGAGGCGACCATGCGCTGCTTCTCGTCCGTGATGTCGGTCGAGTCGTGATAGAACGCCGAGAGCGCGCCGACGCAGGCCACCATCACCGCCATCGGGTGGGCGTCGCGGCGGAAGCCCTGGAAGAAGCGGTTCATCTGGTCATGCACCATGGTGTGGCGCGTGACGCGGTAGTCGAAATCGGCCTTCTGGGCCGCGGTCGGCAGCTCGCCGTACAGCAGCAGGTAGCAGGTCTCGAGGAAGTCGCCGTGCTCGGCCAGCTGCTCGATCGGGTAACCGCGATAGAGGAGCACGCCCTCGTCACCGTCGATATAGGTGATCTTGGACTCGCAGGACGCCGTCGAGGTGAAGCCCGGGTCGTAGGTGAACTGTCCGGTCTGCGCGTAGAGCTTGCTGATGTCGACGACACCCGGGCCGACCGTGCCGGCCTTGGTGGGCAGCTCGACCGTGCGACCGTTCACCGTGAGGGTGCTGGTGGGGAGGCTCATGGGGTTGCGGACCCTTTCCATCAACGTGACCGAGCGTCGGAGCCTCGACCGCGGCGCCCCGGGGGCAGGCGGCGACTTTGCTGCGGGTGCTCACTCGCCGTCCGGGTTAGCGGATCACCGCACCGGCATCAACCACACGTCCCCGCCCGGATGACAGAATTCAGATTCTGTTCAGGGGTCGTCGGGTCGGGCCGGCGAATCCCCCGCGAACCGGGCTCGCGGGAGTATCGGCCTGGTTGCGCCTCAGGCGGCCTGCTCGCGCAGGCGCTCCAGGCTCTCCTGGCGGCCGAGCACCGCCATCACGTCGAAGAGCGGCGGCGAGGTCGCCCGGCCGGTCAGCGCGGCACGCAGGGGCTGGGCGACCTGCCCGAGCTTGACCCCGGCGCTCTCCGCGAAGTGCCGCACCGCACCCTCGGTCGAGGCGGCGGACCACTCGGTCAGCGCCTCGAGGTGCGGCAGCGCCCCGGCGAGCCGCTCGCGCCCGCCGTTGCCGAGGAGGCCCGAGGCCTTCTCGTCGAGGGCGAGCGGGCGCGGCGCGTAGAGGTAGTAGGCGCTGTCGACGAGCTCGATCAGGGTCTTGGCCCGCTCCTTCAGCCCCGGCATCGCGGCGATGAACTTCTCGCGGATCTCCGGGGACAGCGGCGCGGAGAGGCCCCAGCGCGCGCCTTGCGTCGGCAGGATCGCCTCGATCGCCTCGACCAGCGCCTCGTTCGAGGACGAGCGGATGTAGTGGCCGTTCAGGTTCTCGAGCTTGGCGAAGTCGAACCGGGCCGGCGAGCGGCCGACCTGGGCGAGGTCGAAGGCCGCGACCATCTCGTCGGTAGAAAAAATCTCCTGGTCGCCGTGGCTCCAGCCGAGGCGCACGAGGTAGTTGCGGAGCGCCGCCGGCAGGTAGCCGAGGTCGCGGTAGGCATCGACGCCGAGGGCGCCGTGGCGCTTGGAGAGCTTGGCCCCGTCCGGCCCGTGGATCAGCGGGATGTGCGACATGTTCGGCACGTCCCAGCCCAGCGCCTGGTAGATCTGGGTCTGGCGGGCGCCGTTGGTCAGGTGGTCGTCGCCGCGGATGATGTGGGTCACGCCCATGTCGTGGTCGTCCACCACCACCGCCAGCATGTAGGTCGGCGTGCCGTCCGAGCGCAGCAGGACGAGGTCGTCGAGGTCCTTGTTCTGCCAGACCACCCGGCCCTGCACCGCGTCCTCGACCACGGTCTCGCCGTCGGTCGGCGCGCGCAGGCGAATGACCGGCTTGACGCCGGCCGGCGCCTCGGACGGATCGCGGTCGCGCCAGCGGCCGTCGTAGCGGATCGGCCGGCCCTCGCGACGCGCGCTCTCGCGCATCTCGGTCAGTTCCTCGGGCGTGGCGTAGCAGTGATAGGCCCGACCCGTTGCGAGCAGGCCCTCGGCCACCTCGCGGTGCCGGCCTGCCCGGGCGAACTGGTAGACCACGTCGCCGTCCCAATCGAGGCCGAGCCAGGCCAGCCCGTCGAGGATCGCGTCGATGGCGCCCTGCGTCGAGCGCTCGCGGTCGGTGTCCTCGATGCGCAGCAGCATCCGGCCGCCGTGCCGGCGCGCGTAGAGCCAGTTGAACAAAGCCGTGCGACCCCCGCCGATGTGGAGGAAGCCCGTGGGCGACGGGGCAAAGCGGGTGACGACGGAGGACATGCGCTTCGAGAACCGGGGTGAGAGCGAAAAAAAACGATGTGGCCGGGGCCGTCGGGGCAGGGTCGGGCGAGTCGACCCGCCGGCGCCGGGTCCTGTAGCATGCGCGAGACGAGCCGTTAAGAAACCGTCATCGGGGCCGGGCTCACGCCCGGGGCCCGGGGGAGCGGCGGTTGCGCGCAGCCTCGTCGGGGCGGGGCGATGGCGGGGCCGGGCGCAGGAACGGGGATCGTGGCACGCGCCGCCGGCGCGCTGCCGGCGCCCGTGCTGCTCTTGCCCGCGCTCGGCGCCCGGATCGCCGGCTGCCTCGCCGCGGAGGCCGCGCAGCGCCGGCTGTTTCCCTGGCTGGCGGTGGCCTTCGGCGCCGGCGCGCTCCTGTTCCTCACCGTCGCGGACGGGCCGGTCGTCCTCGCCGCCCCGCTGGGCGCCGGGCTCGCGCTGGCGGGCGGCGCGGTGGCGCTGCGGGCCAGGGCGGTCGCGCCGGCCCTGTTGCTCGCGGCGTCCTTCGTCTTCCTGGGCTTCGCGGCCGCCGCCTACCGCACGACGAGCGTCGCCGCGCCGGTCCTCGCCCGCACGGTGATCGCGCCGCTGCACGGCTTCGTCGAGGCGCTGGAGGAGCGGGAGGAGGGCGCGCGGCTGGTGGTGCGGGTCCTGCGCCTCGGCGAGATGCCGGCGGCCGAGCGCCCGGTGCGGGTGCGCGTCTCCTACCGCCGCGGCGACGCGCTGCGGCCGGGCGACTACATCGAGGCCAAGGCGCGCCTGCTGCCCCCACCCGAGCCGGCGCGGCCCGGCGGCTACGATTTCGCCCGCGACGCGTATTTTCGCGGCATCGGCGCGGTGGGCTCGCTGCTCGGCGCCGCCGCCGTCAAGCCGCCGCCCGAGCCGGCGCCCTGGAGCCTGCGGCTCGCCGCCGGCCTCGACGACGCCCGCAACGCGCTGACGCGGCGCATCGCCGAATCGAACGGCGACAAGGGCGGCGTCACCCAGGCCGGCGCGGTGGCGGCGGCCCTCGTCACCGGCAAGCGCGGGCTCATCGACCAGGACACCAACGACACCCTGCGGGCGGCCGGGATCTATCACGTCGTCTCGATCTCGGGCCTCCACATGGTGCTGGCGGCCGGGGTGGTGTTCTGGCTCGTGCGGGCGCTGCTCGCCCTCGTCCCGGGCCTGGCGCTGGCCTGGCCGATCAAGAAGATCGCGGCCTTCCTGGCGATGATCGCGGTCACCGGCTACTGCGCCTTCTCGGGCTGGGACCTCGCGGCCGAGCGCTCGCTCGTCATGACCCTGGTGATGCTCGGCGCGGTCCTGGTCGACCGGCCGGCGCTCAGCCTGCGCAACCTGGCGCTGGCGGCGCTGATCTCGCTCGTCCGCGAGCCGGAAGGGCTCTTGGGCCCGAGCTTCCAGATGTCGTTCGGGGCGGTGGCCGGGCTCGTCGCCTGCGCCCGGCTGATCGAGGGGCGGCTGTGGAACCCGGAGGGCGGCGGGCCGATGACCCGGGCGCTCGCCTGGGGCCTCGCGACGGTGGTCGGCACGCTCGCCACCACGCTGGTCGCCCAGATCGCCACCGCGCCCTTCGCCACCTACCATTTCCAGACCGTCCAGCCCTTCGGCGTCGTCGGCAACGCACTCACCCTGCCGCTCGTCTCGCTGGTGGTGATGCCGGCGGCGGTGCTCGGCATGCTGGCCCATCCCTTCGCCCTCGACCGGCCGGTCTGGTGGGCGATGGGGCTGGCGGTGCGCGGCATGCTCGACATCTCGGCCTGGATCGAGGGCTTCGACCGCGCGACCGTGGTGCTGCCGGCCTTCGGACCCGGCGCGCTCGGGCTGATGACGGTGGCCCTCCTGCTTCTGGTGCTGCCGGTCTCCGGCCTGCGCTGGCTCGGCCTCGCCCCCGGCCTCCTCGGCGTGGCGCTCGCGGCCGCACCGGTGCGGCCCGACCTCTACGTCGACCGCGAGGGCGGCGGCGCGGCCCTGCGCGGGGCCGACGGGCGCCTCGTGGTGCTGGGCAAGCCCCCCGGCTTCGTGCTGGAGCAGTGGCTCAAGGCCGACGGCGACGGCCGCTCCCGCGACGATCCCGGGCTGGGCACGCAAGCCCGCTGCGACAAGCTCGGCTGCGTCGGCCGCGGGCCGCGGGGGATCAGCGTGGCGCTGGTGCGCGACAAGCGCGCCTTCCCGGAGGATTGCGCCCGCGCCGACGTGGTGGTGAGCCGTCTCGAGGCGCCGCCGGGCTGTGCGGCCAAGCACGTCCTCGACCGCACCTTCCTGGCGGCGCACGGCGCGACCACCCTGCGCTTCACACCGGAGGGCCCGGCGGTCGAGACCGCCAAGCGGCCGGGGGAGACGCGGCCGTGGCGACCGGCGAAGGCGCCCGCGAAGCCGGTGCCCGCCGCGCCGGGGCCGACCACGCCCGCTGCCCCGTCGCCCCCACCCGCGCCGGAGGGCGACGAGGCGGAGGCGGGAGCGGAGCCCTGACGCCGCATCGTTCCCTTGCGTCACGTTGACAAGTTCGTCATCGCCCGCCTCATGCGTGACACGCGGCCGATCTCGTGGGTGAAGGGAGCGCTGAAGGCGTTCGAGGGATTTCCGACCGCCGTGCAGGACGAGATCCTGGACGCGCTGACCCTCGTGGCCGACGGTGGACTGCCGGATACGGCAAAGCCGTTCAAAGGTGTGGGCAGCGGTGTCTTCGAGATCGCGATACGGCACCGCGGCGACGCCTATCGCTCGATCTACGCCGTCCAAATCGCCGATGCGGTCTGGGTCATCGATGCGTTCCAGAAGAAGTCGACTCGCGGGATCAAAACGCCGCAGGTCGACGTCGAACGGATCAAGCAGCGTCTGAAGAGGGTGCAGGAGGCCTTGCGATGAGCGACGACGATCTCGACCTCGTCCATGGAAGCGGCAACGTCTATCGCGACCTGAAACGGCCGCACGCGGATCTCGCGCAGGCGCGCGCGCTCGTCGCCGCACAGATCGTGCGGTCGCTCGATGCGCGCGGCCTGACCACCCGCGACGCCGAGGCGGCGACCGGGGTGGCGCACAGCGAGTTCTCCCGCATCCGCAACGCGCAGCTACGGCGCTTCACCCTCGACCGCCTGATGACGATTCTGGACAAGCTCGACGGCGACCTGGAGGTGAGGCTGGTGGTCCGGCCCCGCCGCCCGGAGGCGCGCGCGTCCTGACCGGGCGGCGTCCGGCCAGGACGGGTCACGGCATCAGCCGCAGCGCGTCGGCAAAGAAGTCCGGCCCGCCGAAATTGCCCGACTTGAGCGCCAGCCACATGTCGCGGTCGGTGGTGCGCAGGACCGGCACGCCGGCGGCGATCTCGGGGCCGACCCGGAAGGCCGGCAGCCCGAGGCGGTCGACCACCGCGCCCGAGGTCTCGCCGCCCGCCACCACGAGGCGGCGCACCCCGTGGGCCACCAGCCCCTCGGCGATCCGCGCCATGGCGGCCTCGATGGCGTGGCCGGCGGCGTCGCGGCCGTAGCGCGCCTGGACCGCCGCCACCTCGTCGGGGCCGGCGCTGCTGGCGATCAGGACCGGGCCGTCGCCGATCCGCTCCATCGCCCAGGTCAGCGCCGCCCCGGCCTCGTCCTCGCCGGCGAGCAGCCGCGCCGGATCGAGGCGGCGCACCGGCATCGCGGCCTCGGCCCGGGCGATCTGGCCGAGGGTCGCCTGCGAGCAGCTGCCGGCGAGGCAGGCCGCCGGGCCGCCGATCGGCCCGCCGAGATCGGCCGCCGTGGCGGCGGGCGCGACGCGCCCGGCCGCCACCAGGGCGCGGGCGAGCCCCAGCCCGAGGCCCGAGGCGCCCGTCGAGACCTTGCGGGTGAGCGCCGCGGCGCCCAGCACCGCGAGGTCGCGGTCGAGCACCGCATCGGCGATGGCCGCCCCCTTGCCCTCGCGGGCGAGCGCGTCGAGCCGGGCGCCCACCGCCTCGGCGCCCTGCGCCACCGTGGCGAGGTCGATGAGGCCCACCTCCGCCCGGCTCTGGCGCGCCAGCACCCGCACGAGGTTCGAATCCCGCATCGGGTTGAGGGGATGGTCCTTGAGCGGGCTCTCGGCGAGCGGGACCATGCCGACGAAGAGGTGGCCGAGATAGACCGTGCGCGCCGTCTCCGGGAAGGCCGGGGTGACGAGCGCGATGGCCTCGCCGGCATCCTCGCGCAGGGCGTCGGTAACCGGGCCGATATTGCCGGCATCGGTCGAATCGAAGGTCGAGCAGACCTTGAACAGCAGGTGGCCGGCGCCCCGGGCGTTCAGCCACGCGGCGGCCTCGCGCGAGCGGGCCACCGCCTCCCCGGCGGGGATCGACCGGCTCTTGAGCGAGACCACCACGGCGTCGACCTCGGGCAGCGCGAGATCGTCCGCCGGCACCCCGATGGTCTGGACCGTGCGCAGGCCCGCCTTGGTCAGGGTGTTGGCGAGGTCGGAGGCGCCGGTATAGTCGTCGGCGATGCAGCCCAGTGCCAGGGTCATGCGCGGGCTCCCTTGGAGGCGTCGGACTTGTAGGCGTCGAACCAGCCCAGGCCCTCGCGGGTGCCGGCGCGCGGGTTGTACTCGCAGCCGACGAAGCCGTCGTAGCCGAGGCGGTCGAGCTCGGCGAACAGGAAGGCGTCGTTCATCTCGCCGCTGCCGGGCTCGTGCCGCTCGGGCACGCTCGCGGTCTGGACGTGGCCGACCATCGGCATCAGGGCCCGCAGCCGCATGGTCACGTCGCCGTGCAGGATCTGGCAGTGGTAGAGGTCGAACTGCAGCTTCAGGTTCGGCAGCGCCAGCGCGCGGATCAGGTCGGCGGCATAATCGAAATCGTCGAGGAAGTAGCCCGGCATGTTGCGGGCGTTGATCGGCTCGAGCACGAGGTCGAGCCCCTCGCGGCCGACCCGCTCCGCCGCCCAGGCGACGGCGCGGCGGTAGGAATCCCGCGCCGCGGCATCGTTGCGGTCGGCCATGCCGGCCATCAGGTGCAGGCGCTTCACGCCGGTGGCGCGGGCGTAGGCGAGCGCCGTCTCGACGCCGGCCTTCAGCTCCTCGAACCGGTCGGGCAGGGCCGCCAAGCCCCGCTCGCCCGCCGCCCAGTCGCCCGGGGGCAGGTTGAACAGGGCCTGGGTCAGGCCGTTCGCCCTCAGGCGCTCGCCGATCGCCTCGGGCGGATGCTCGTAGGGAAACAGGAACTCGACCGCCTCGAACCCGGCCTCCGCGGCCTCGGCGAACCGGTCGAGGAACGGGACTTCGGTGAACATCAGGGTCAGGTTCGCGGCAAAGCGCGGCATGAAGGTTCTCCCTCCCGGGCGTCTTGATGGGCTTATCCTGGCAGGCCGGCAAAGCCGGTCCAGCGGCCACTCGCATCACCACCTCTCGGGGCCATCCCGGGGCTGCGAAGCGGAGCCCGGAACGACCCGGTGGATGTCATTTCGGTGGATGGGAGCCGACAGTCACCCCGCCCCGCCCGGCAGCGTGGTCCCGGTCACCTGGGCGTAGATCCGCGCCACCGAGGCGTCGTCGTCCCGGCCCATGCCGGCGCCGGAGGCCATCAGGAACATCTGCAGGGCCGCCGCCGCCACCGGCACCGGGAATTTCTGCGTGCGGGCCATGTCCTGCACGATGCCGAGATCTTTCACGAAGATGTCGACGGCGCTGCGCGGCGCGTAGTCGCCGTCGAGGACGTGCGGCATCCGGTTCTCGAACATCCAGGAATTGCCGGCCGAGGCGGTGATCACCTCGTAGACGCGCCTCAGATCGAGCCCCTGGCGGGCCGCGAAGGCCATCGCCTCGCTCGCCGCCGCGATGTGGACGCCGGCGAGCAGCTGGTTGATCATCTTGAAGGCCGCGCCCGCGCCGGCGGCGTCGCCGAGCTCGTAGAGCTTGGCCGCCATGGCGTCGAGGGCGGGCTTGGCCCGGGCGAAGGCCGCCGGGCTGCCCGAGGCCAGGATCGTCAGCTCCCCTTGCGCGGCGCGCTGGGCGCCGCCGCTGATCGGTGCGTCGAGGTAGTGCCGGCCGGTGGCTTCGAGCCGGGCGGCCAGCCGCCGGGCGACCTCCGGGTCCATGGTGGCGCAGGAGACGAAGACCGCGCCCTCGGGCATGGCGGCGGCGACGCCGTCGGGCCCGAACAGGACCGCCTCGGTCTGGGCGGCATTGACGACGACGCAGACCACGATGCCGGCATCCGCGGCGGCCCGGGCCGGGCTCTCGGCCCCCCGGCCGCCCTCGGCGGCGAAGCGCGCGACGCTCTCGGACGAGACGTCGCTGCCGGCGACGTCGAGGCCGGCGCGCCGCAGGGCCTGGGCCATGCCGTAGCCCATCGAGCCGAGGCCGATCACCGCGACGCGGGCGGGTGTGTCGCTCATGCCGTTTCCTCCTGCGGATCGATCCAGCGATCCGCTGTCCCGCGCGATCTGGCGCCGCGCCCTCGTCCCAGGCTCTAGCACCGTATTGGCAGCGCTGCCAATACGGACCAACGATCCGTTGAGCCGGCCCGGGAACCATGACATCGTGGCGCTGCCGCGCGGCGATGACAAGACGCGGCGCGTCGGGGGACGAGGGATGGACGAGGGAGGCAACGAGGCCTTCGCGAGGGGGGACTTCGGGAAGGGAGACTCTGTGACGGGGGACATGGAGCCGTTCGACGGGGCCGGCCGGCGCCCGATCACCCTCGCGGACGTCGCCCGCGAGGCGCGGGTCGGCGAGAGCACGGTGTCGCGGGTCCTGCGCAGCCACGGCTCGTTCTCGGAGAAGACCCGGGCCCGCGTCGAGGCGGCGGTGGCGCGCCTCGGCTACGTACCGAACCGGATCGCCGGCACCCTCGCCTCGACCGGCTCGCGGCTGATCGGCATCGTCATCCCGTCGCTCACCAACATCGTGTTTCCCGACCTCCTGCGCGGCGCGACCGCGGCCCTGGAGCAGGAGGGCTTCCAGTCGGTCATCGCGGTGACCGACTACGACCAGGACCGCGAGGAGGCGGTGGTCGGCTCGCTCCTGAGCTGGCGTCCGGCCGGGCTGATCGTCACCGGGCTCGAGCACAATCCCGGCACGCGGCGGCGCCTCGCGGCGAGCGGCGTGCGGGTGGCCGAGCTCCTTGACACCGACGGGCCGGGCCTCGACATCGTGGTCGGCTATTCGAACCGCGCCGCCGGCGAGGCGAGCGCCCGCCACCTCGTCGGCCGCGGCTACCGCCGCATCGGCTATATCGGCCACGACCTGACCAAGGACCGGCGCGCCGCCAAGCGCTACGCGGGCTTTCGCGATGCCCTGCGCGAGACCGGAATGGGGCCGGCCGGCGAGGAACGGGTGGCGAGCCCATCCTCGGTCGAGGCCGGGCGGCAGGGTCTCGCCGCCCTGCTGGAGCGGGTGCCGGACCTCGACGCGGCCTATTTCTCGAACGACGACATGGCGCTCGGCGGCTATTTCCACTGCCTGGCCCACGGCATCGCGGTGCCGGGGCGGCTCGCCCTGTTCGGCTATAACGGCCTCGACGTCGGCCGGCTGATGCCGCAGCCGCTCGCCACCATCCGCACCCCGCGGGTCGAGGCCGGCGCCACGGCGGCGCGGCTGCTCTGCACGGGGAGCCCGGCGGCGGTGGTGGATCTCGGCTTCGAACTGATCGAGGGAGCGACCGCGTGACGGACGTGTCGACCATGGGCGAGTCCGCCCTGCGCGAGGCGATCTGCCGGTTCGGGCGCTCGCTGTTCGAGCGCGGCCTGACGCCCGGCTCGTCGGGCAACATCTCGCTGCGGCTCGACGACGGCGGCTGGCTGGTGACGCCGACCAACGCCTCGCTCGGCTTCCTCGACCCAGCCCGGATCTCGCGCCTCGACCGCGACGGCAAGCTCCTGTCGGGCGACAAGCCGACGAAGGAGATCCCGCTCCACGGCGCTCTCTACGACAGCCGCTCGTCGGCCCGGGCGATCGTCCACCTGCACTCGACCCATGCCGTCGCGGTCTCGATGCTGCCGGAGATCGACCCCCGCGCCGTACTGCCGCCGCTCACCCCCTACAGCCTGATGCGGGCCGGCGCGGTGGCGCTAGTGCCCTATTTCCGCCCCGGCGACCCGGCGGTGGCCGACGCGATCCGGGGGCTCGCCGGGCAATATTCCTCGGTGCTGCTCGCCAATCACGGCCCGGTGGTGGCCGGCGACACCCTGGAAGCCGCGGTCTTCGCCACCGAGGAGCTGGAGGAGACCGCCAAGCTCTACCTGCTCCTGCGCAACCTCAACCCGCGCCACCTGACCCCGGCCCAGGTCCAGGACCTGGTGGCGCATTTCGGCCTGACGCTGCCGGAGCACGGGCACGACCATTGAGGGCTCGTTCGCCGCAAAAACCAGGTTTTCGATCGTTCCTCCATCCCTCCTCGACCTCGTCCTGAGCCGTTGGCGATCGGAGCTGGATCGACCTCGAAAGGCGAGGTCGAGCGTGGAACGAGGTCCTCGACTCGGATCGATCGGGCTCCGGCATCCGCCCTCGGTCCCAAGCGGACTTGCGTTGGCAGGCCAGCGCTTCGCCCGCTCAGGCTGTTGGTCTGACGCAGATTTTCTGCGCCGAACCGGTCACCACTTCGGCGAAATCTGCTTATCGCGCGATCTCCGTCACGGCCCGACGCGCGGCGTCGAGGTCCGGCGGGTCGATGTGGCGGTAGCGGGCCTGGACGAGGCCGAACATCCCGAAGGCCGCGAGGCCGGCCGCGGTCAGCCCGAGGAGCACCCAGCCGTAGGGCTCGTCGCGCAGGGCCTGGAGGGCGCCGCCGAGGCCCTTCACGTCGCTCGACCGGCTCTCGACCGCGGCCGCGATCAGGAAGCCGCCGATCAGCCCGAAGGTCAGCGCCCGGGCGGCGTAGCCGAAGCGGCCGACATGCCGGACCCAGTCGCGGGCGTCGTGCGGTACCGAGAGACGCTTGCACACGTCGCCCTTCCAGGCCTTGGCCGCGAAGGCGAGGCCCGCGCCGATCACCACGAGGCCGACCGCGCCGACGAGCCACTGGCCGAAGGGCTGCTGCAGCAGCCAGGCGGTCCAGTCGCGGGCGCCCTGGTCCTCGGCCTGGCGCGCCGTGCCGCGGCCGAGCGCCGCCGTCATCATCGAGAGGCCGAGGCCGCCATAGGTCACGCCGCTGACGAGGTGCCCGGCCCGGGTCGCCAGTCCCTTGGCCGAGCGGCCGTAGCGGTCGGCGTCGGTCACCGCCTCGACCACGCGCCACAGCGCGAAGGCGGCGAGCCCGAGGGCCACGACGCCGAGCAGGATCCAGCCGAACGGCCGCTCCAGCAGGATCAGCAGGGCGCTGCGGCTGCCCCCGGTCTGGCCGCCGACGCCGATGGCCGCCAGCACCGCGAGGCCGCCGACGAGGCAGTAGGTGACCCCGCGGGCGCCGTAGCCGAGGCGGGCGAGCAGTTCGAGGGCTTGCCGGCCGTCGAGGCGCATCGGGGTTGCCGATCAGGCCGCGAGGCCGGATTCGACCCGGGCGACCGCGTCGTCGTCGAGGTCGAGGGCGTCGGCCAGCATGCGCAGGAAGGCGCGCTCCTGCATCGTGTCGGGATCGATGGCGAGGCGGGCCGCGGCGTAGACCCGGGCGCCGGCTTCGGGAGTGGCGACCCGGTCGGCGATCTCGTCGATGGTCGCCGGATCCTCGAGTTCGCGGGCGAGCCACTGGCGGCCGGCGAGGTCGAGACCGGATTCGGCGACCGCGGCGTCCAGCCGCTCGCGCTCGCGGGCGTCGATCACCCCGTCGGCGGCGGAGGCCGCCACCATGATCCGCAGGCACAGCGTCGCCTCGTCGTCGCTGAGCGCGCCGGCCTCGAAGGGCGTCGCGGCCGGGGCGCGGACCGTGTCCGGGGCCTGCGGGGCTCCCGCCCCTCGCGCCGGCTCCGCCCCGGGCTCGCCGCGCTGCGTCGCCCGCACGGCGAGGCCGGCGATGAGCGCCAGACCGCCGAGGGCGGAGGCCGCCGCGAGCCCGCCGCTGCGGCTGCGCACCAGGGCGTCCAGCACCCGCTTCACCTCGGCCATCGCGTTCTCCCGTACCCGTCCGCAGTACTCGTTGCAGGCCGACAACGGTCTCACCCGGCCGCGGTTGCGCCGCCCCGCTCCGACGACCATCTTCACGTCATGCTGCTCGCCCTGGCCTGGTGTGCGCGCACCCTGGTGCTGGCGCTCGTCCTCCTGTTCCTGCTGCCGCTCGCCGCCCACGCCCTGTGGTGGTGGAGCCGCGACGACCTCGCCCCCGACTGGGCCACCGCCGACTGGTCGAGCGCGCGGCTCCTGCCCGCACCCGCCGCGGCGCCAGAGGCCCTGGTGCGGATCTACGCCGCCCGGGTCGGGCGCTGGCGGGGCATCTTCGCCCATCACACCTGGATCGTGGTCAAGGAGGCCGGCGCCCCGCGCTACACCCGCTACGACGTGGTCGGCTGGGGCCTGCCGGTGCGCAAGGACGCCTACGCGGCGGATGCGCGCTGGTTCGGCAACCCGCCGCAGGTCGTGCTCGCCCTCGACGGCGAGGCGGCGGCCGCCGCGGTGCCGCGGATCCACGCCGCCGTCGCGACCTACCCGCACCGGGCGGCGGGCAGCTACAGCGCCTGGCCGGGGCCGAACTCCAACACCTTCGTGGCCCATGTCCTGCGCGCCGTGCCCGACCTCGCCGTCGCGCTGCCGCCGACGGCCCTCGGCAAGGACTTCTCGGAGCGCACCGTCGCCTGGACGCCGAGCCGCACCGGCCTGCAGCTCTCGGCCCGGGGCTATCTCGGCCTGACCCTCGGCTGGGTCGAGGGGTTCGAGGTCAACGTGCTCGGCGCGGTGGCGGGACTGGACCTGCGCCGCCCGGCCCTGAAGCTCCCGGGCTGGGGCCGCATCGGCATGGATCCGGCCGGCGCCGCCGAGACCTTGATCGCCCCGACGCCGAGCCGCTGAAGGCCGGCCCGGCGATCGTCGGGCCTGCGCGTTGAACCAAATCGTGTTGCGGCGCGTTAACGCTCACCCACAGGTTTGCAGTGCGACATGTCCAGCTCCCGTTTCGTCAAGGCCGACACGGCCCCCTCCCCGTTCGCCGGTCCCTTCGCGCCGGTGCTCGCCGGCGTCTCGCGCGGGTTGCAGGACCTGTTTCCGCTGGTCGAGCAGCCCCGGGCCGCCCAACGCAGCCCGGCGGACGAGGAGCACGACGCCGTCGCCCCGGTGCTGCGGCCCCGCCCGGCGCCCCGGCCGCGCCTGGCCTGATCCGCGAGGGCCGCGACCTCGGCGCCCATCGCCAACCCTACCCGGTGCTCTCCCGCAGGAGCAGCCTGAACCCGAGGTCGATCACCGCCGGCTCGCCCGCCCCGCCGTCGAGGAGCCCGAGCAGCAGCGCGCCGGTGCGCCGGCCGATCTCGTCGGGATCGACCGCGATGGTGGAGAGGCGCGGCACGCTTTGGCGGCCGATCTCGAAATCGCCGAAGCCCAGGAGCCTCACGTCCTGCGGCACCCGGATCCCGCGGCGCTGGCACTCCATCAGGGCCCCGAAGGCCGAGATGTCGGAGACGAGGAAGACCGCCTCGGCGCCGCCGCGGGCGACGAGTTCCGCCAGCGCCTCGGCCCCGTGCGCGAAGGCGCCGGCCGCGCGGCCGTGATGCAGGACCAGGTCGTCCGGACGGCCCGCCTCGGCGAGGCCGTCGCGAAAGCCGCGCAGGCGCTCCTCGCCGCGGAAATCCCGGACCTCGCCGGTGCGCTCCGGCCCGAGGCCGGCGATGCGGGCGGCGCCGAGACCCGCGAGGGTCTCTGCCGCCAGCCGTCCGACCTCGTAGTTCGAGAAGCCCACCGCCCGGTCGATCGGCGCCTCCGGCCGGTCCCAGATCTCCACCACCGGCACGCCGGCCCGGGCGAGGAGGTCGCGGGCGCGCGACGAGCGGTGCATCCCCGACACCACGATCGCGTCCGGGCGGCGCGACAGCATCGCGCGCAGGACCGCCTCCTCCTCCGCGACCGAGTAGCCGGTGACCCCGATCAGCGGCTGGTAGCCGCGCGGGCGCAGCACGGCGGTGAGGCCGGCGGCGGTGTCGGCGAAGTTCGGGTTGGTCAGGGTCGGGACGATCAGGGCGACGAAGCCGGTGCGCCGCGACGACAGGCTCCCGGCGCCGCGGTCCGGCACGTAGCCGAGCCGGTCCACCGCCGCCAGCACCCGCGCCCGCGTCTCCTGCGAGACGCGGGCGGGCGCGGCCAGCGTGCGCGAGACCGTCATCGGCGAGACGCCGGCGAGGCGCGACACGTCGCGCATCGTCGGCGCCCGGCGCGGGGGCGTGGACCCGTCGGCCACGGCGGCGCCTAGAAGGCGAGGTGGACCTTGATCGCCCGGCTGCGGTCGGCGGCGAGCGCGAAGGCCTCGTCGGCCCGGGACATCGGCAGTTCGGCCGACAGGATCGGCGCGACGTCGATCCGGCCGGAGGCCAGGAGCGCGATGGCGGTGCGGTACTCCTCGTGGAAGCGGAAGGCGCCGACGAAATCGATCTCGCGGGCCATCAGGAGGTTGGCCGGCACCGGCACGTCGCCCGGCGGCATCATGCCGAGTTGCACCACCCGGCCGCCGGGCCGCACCACCCGGAACAGCGAGGCGAGCGCCGCGGGCGCGCCGGTGGCTTCCAGCGCGACGTCGAAGGTGCCCTTGTCGGCCTCGTAGGCGGCGAGCCGCTCGGGCTGCGAGGCGACGTCGATGGTCTCGGCCGCGCCGATCTCGCGGGCGATGGCGAGCGGCGCCTCGGCGAGATCGGTGCAGACGATCCGGCGCGCGCCCGCGAGCCGCGCCGCCATCAGGCACAGGAGCCCGATCGGCCCGGCCCCGGCGATGAGGACGTGGCGGCCCAGGAGCTCGCCGGCCCGCCGGATCCCGTGGAGCGCCACCGCCAGGGGCTCGCCGCAGGCCGCGACCCGCATCGGCATCGCGTCGGGGATCGGCACGCACTGGTCGGCCCGGGCGAGGAAGAGCTCGCTGAAGCCGCCCTGGACATGCGGGAAGATCGCCGCCGAGCCGAAGAACCGCATGTTGCGGCACAGGTTCGAGCGGCCGGCGCGGCAATAGTCGCAAGCCAGGCACGGACGGCTCGGATCGACCGCGACCCGGTCGCCCGGCTTCACGCCGGTGACGGCCTTGCCCACCCGCGTCACCGTGCCGGCGACCTCGTGGCCGAGCACCATCGGTTCGCGCAAGCTGAAATCTCCGACCCGGCCCTTGCCGTAATAGGACAGGTCCGAGCCGCAGATGCCGCCCGCGCCGAGCGCGACCACGACCTCGTCCGCCTCCGGCTCGCGCAGGGAGATCGTCTCGACCCGCAGGTCCTTGGCGGCGTGGATGCGCGCGGCGAGCGTCATGGCCAAACATCTCCTCCCGGTGGGCTCGCTGGCGGCCGGATCACCGGCGCCGCGATGCCGCTTGCCTTGGTATCGGTACCATGCTTCCCTTCCGGCACGAGCGCAACTGCAAGGAGCGGCCCCGAAGGTCGCCGGCCGGAGCGCGTCGGGGAGGAGTTCGCCGGTGTCGACCGCCTTGTTCGATCTGTCGGGCCGCCGTGCCCTGGTGACCGGCTCCAGCCAGGGCATCGGCCTGTCGCTGGCGCTCGGCCTCGGCCGCGCGGGAGCGGCGATCGTGCTCAACGGCCGCGATGCGGCAAAGCTCGACGGCGCCGTGGCGGAGCTGCGGAAGGAAGGGATCGCGACGCAAGCCGCGGCCTTCGACGTGTCGGATGCGGCCGCCGTGAAGGCGGGCGTCGACCGGATCGAGGCCGAGATCGGCCCCCTCGACATCCTGGTCAACAATGCCGGCATCCAGCGCCGCGCGCCGCTCGAGGAGTATTCCGTCGAGACCTGGCACGAGCTGATGCGGGTCAACCTCGACAGCGTGTTCTATGTCGGCCAGGCGGTGGCCCGGCACATGATCGGGCGCAAGCGGGGCAAGATCATCAACATCGCCAGCCTCCAGAGCGAGGCGGCGCGCTACTCGATCGCGCCCTACACCGCCTCGAAGGGCGCGGTGAAGAACCTGACCAAGGGCATGTGCACCGACTGGGCCCGCCACGGCCTGCAGGTGAACGGCATCGGCCCGGGCTACTTCGCGACGCCGCTCAACCAGGCCCTGATCGACAACCCCGAATTCGACGCCTGGCTGAAGAACCGCACCCCGGCCGGGCGCTGGGGCCGGGTGGAGGAGCTGCAGGGCGCGGCGATCTTCCTGGCCTCGTCCGCCTCGGATTTCGTCAACGGCCAGATCCTCTACGTGGACGGGGGCGTGCTGGCGACGTTGTGACGGGGCCTTACCCGGCCGGGCGCCGCCGACAAGCCCCTGCGCCGACGCGGGTTTCCCCCTCTCCCCGCGGGCGGGGAGAGGAGAAGCCCGCGCCTCTCCTTCGTCGGACGGCCCGCTTCAGCTATGCTGCCCGACACTGTCGGGCCGGGCCCGCCGCGCCCCTCAGAACACCCGCTTCTCGCGGATCTGCCCGTCGAAGCCGACATGGAGCATCCGCTCCTTGCCGTCCTGGCCCTTGGCCGCCACGTCGAGGTGGCGCGGGCCGCGGCCGGCGACGCGCACGTCCGAGTAGCCGGCATCGGTGACCGCCTTGGTGAGGGCCGGGACGTCGATGGTCGGCCCCAGGCCGGCCTTGTCCTTCGCCCAGTCGAGGCCGCCGGGGGGCGGGCCCATCGGGCGCAGGGGTTCGATCTTGCCGTCGGCCCGGGTGAGCGCGCTGGCATGGAGGAAGCCGTTCTCGAACCGGCCCTGCACCGTCACGCTCTCGCCCTTGGCGACCAGGGTGCCGCCCTCGCCGGCCCGGCCGGTCTCGACCAGCGCGCGGCCGGTGCCGTCCTGGAGGATGAACTTGTTGCCGAACACCTCGGCGACCTCGCCCTTGGCGGCGGTGGCGCCCGACGGCACCAGAGCGCTCACGGTGACGGGAGCGACGGGGGTGAGCGGGGTCTGCGCCGGCTTTGCGAGAGAGAGCCCGACGGCGCCGAGCGCCAGCGGCACCGCGACGGCGCCGACGAGGAGGCCGCGGCGGGGCTTGGTGCGCGGGGCGGGCGCGACGGTCTCGGTCGTACCGGTCTCGGTCGTGCCGGTCTCGACCTTGGCGGTCTCGATCTCGGTGGCCTTGCCCTCGATGGTGGTGTGGTCGGTCATCGGTGTGCTCCTGTCGTCGAGGCCCTTCCGGGTTGGCGCTCTTCTACGTCGGGGCCCGGGAACCGGGCCTGAACCTCGCCGTTCAGGTTCGGTTAAACCGCCGGGAATACGGCGGAATCCGCGTTCCCACCTCCGAGTCATCCGCCCATGAAGCTCCTGCTCGTCGAGGACGACGCGGCGCTGGCCGCCGAGATCCTGCGGGTCCTGCGCGCCGAGAACTGCGCCGTCGACCACGCCCGCAACGGCGAGGACGGCGCGCATCTCGGCGACACCGAGACCTACGACGCGGCGGTGCTCGATCTCGGCCTTCCCAAGCGCGACGGGATCGCGGTGCTGCAGGGCTGGCGGGCGGCGGGCCGCACCCTGCCGGTGCTGATCCTCACCGCGCGGGACGCCTGGAGCGACAAGGTGGCGGGCTTCAAGGCCGGGGCCGACGATTACCTGGTCAAGCCGTTCCGGGTCGAGGAGCTGGTGATCCGCCTACGCGCCCTGGTGCGCCGCGCCGCCGCCCACGGGGCGACGAGCATCGCCTGCGGCCCGGTCACGTTCGATCCCGGCCTCGGCGCCTTCACCCGCGACGGGCTGCCGCTCAAGCTCACCGCCCTCGAATGGCGGGTCCTGTCCTGCCTGATCCTGCGCCGCGACGGGGTGGTGCCCCGGGGCGAATTGCTGGAGCGGGTCTACGAGGGCGACGCGGAGGTCGATTCGAACTCGGTCGAGGTCATCATCACGCGCTTGCGCCGCAAGATCGCCCCGGCCCGGATCGAGACCGTGCGCGGGCACGGCTACCGGCTCACCGCGGGCGAGGCGGCGTGACGGGCTTGGGCCAGATCGGCTCCCTGCGCCGGCGCCTGCTCCTCGCGGCGCTGGCGCTGATCGTGGCGGCGCTGGTGGTGGCGGGCCTCGCCATCGGGCTGATCCTCGCGCGCTTCGTGCGCGGGCAGATCGAGTCCCGGCTCGACGCGCAGATCGTCTCCCTGGTCTCGGGGCTGGAGCCGGGCCCGGCCTTGCGCTTGTCGCGCGACCTCGACGCGCCGCCCTTCGACCGACCGGGCTCGGGCTGGGCCTGGCAGGTGCGGCGGGGCGGGGCGACGCTCGGCTCCGCCTCCCTCGCCGGGCGCGACCTCGCCCCGCCGCAGGTCCCGGAAGCGGACGACGACCGGCCCCGCCCGGCGGACGGAATCGGCCCGCGCGGCGAGGCGCTGATCCTGCGGGTCCTGTCCCTCCCGGACGGCACCGTGGTCCTTGCAAGCGCACCGCGCGCCGCCCTCTGGGGGCCGCTGCGCGAGGCGGGCCTGGCGCTCGCGGCGAGCCTCGGGGTGCTGGGCCTGTGCCTCGCCGCCGGCGCGGTAGCGCAGGTGCGGCTCGGCCTCAAGCCCCTCGACCGGCTGCGCCGGGAACTCGAAGCGGTGCGGGCCGGGCAGCGCGAGCGGGTGCCCGATTCCCAGCCGGCGGAGGTCCGGCCGCTCGCCGCCGAGATCAACGCCCTCCTCGACCAGAACGCCGCGCAGCTCGCCCAGGCCCGCACCCATGTGGCGAACCTCGCCCACGGCCTGAAGACGCCGCTCGCCACCCTGAGCCTCGCCCTGTCGGAGCCCGGCCGCGATCCGGACGGGCGCCTGACGCACCTCGTCGGCAGCCTCGACCGCGGCGTGCGTCACCACCTGCGCCGGGCCCGCAGCGCCGCGCTGACCGGGGCGACCCGGACCCGCACGGAGCTGGCCGGCCCGGTCGCCGACCTCGCGGCGGCCCTGGAGCGGCTGCACGCCGAGAAGGGCGTGCGGATCACGTGCGCGATCCCGCCCGGCCTCGCGGCGGCCTGCGACCCGCAGGACCTCGACGAGATGCTGGGCAACCTGGTCGACAATGCCTGCACCTGGTGCACCCGCGCGGTGCGGGTGTCGGCCGACGCCGCGGGCAGCGACATCGTGGTCCGGATCGAGGATGACGGGCCGGGCCTCGGGCCGGAGGCCCTGGCGGCGGTAGCGCAGCGGGGCAAACGCCTCGACGAAACCGTGCCGGGCCACGGCTTCGGGCTCGCCATCACCACGGAACTGGCCGAGCTCTACGGCGGCGGGCTGGAGCTCGACAGGTCGGCGATGGGGGGCTTGCGGGCGCGGCTGCGGCTGCCGGGGTGAGTGGGTCGGGCGAAAGCCGAAGCAGGCGACAGGTCCCACCCTCCCACCTCGTCCTGAGGTGTTAGTCGATCAAAGATCGACTGACCTCGAAGGAGGGCTCCAGAAATCTCCGCGATCCCTGGAGCCCTCCTTCGAGGCTCAGCGATCTTCGATCGCCCGCACCTCAGGATGAGATCGTGGGTGGGGCAGAACAATCTTGCGAAAAATTACTGTCATCAGGGGCAGGGATGACCCTGTGAGGCTCAAGGAGCGGCCATGGATGACCGCCCCTTCAGCCTCACCCCTGCATCTTCGCCATCATCGCGTCGGACACCGCGAAGTTCACGAAGACGTTCTGCACGTCGTCCTGGTCCTCGATGGTCTCGACGAGGCGGATCAGCTTCTCGGCGGTCTCGTCGTCGACGTCGACGGTGTTCTGGGCGCGCCAGATCAGGGCGGTGCGGCGGGGTTCGCCGAAGCGGGCCTCGAGGGTCTTGGAGACCTCGCCCATCGCGCCCTGCTCGCAGATGACCTCGTGGCCGCCCTCGTCCGACTTCACGTCGTCGGCGCCGGCCTCGATGGCGGCTTCCAGCATCGTATCGGCATCGGCCACCTTGGCGTCGAAGGCGACGAGGCCGACATGGTCGAACATGAACGACACGGCGCCGGTCTCGGCGAGGCTGCCGCCGGACTTGGTGAAGGCCGAGCGGACGTCGGACGCGGTGCGGTTGCGGTTGTCGGTCTGCGCCTCGACGATCAGCGCGGCGCCGCCGGGGCCGTAGCCCTCGTAGCGGACCTCCTCGTAGTTCTCCGCGTCGCCCCCGGCCGCCTTCTTGATGGCGCGCTCGATGTTGTCCTTGGGCATGTTCTCGGCCCGGGCCGCGAGGATCGCGGCGCGCAGGCGCGGGTTCATCGAGGGGTCGGGCGTGCCGAGCTTGGCCGCCACGGTGATCTCGCGGGCGAGCTTGGAAAACACCTTCGAACGGACCGCGTCGACGCGGCCCTTGCGGTGCATGATGTTCTTGAACTGTGAATGCCCGGCCATGGCGCTCCCCGGCGGATTGATCGCCCCGGCGCGCGGAGAGCGCCCGGCGAGGCTCTCGACGCCGCAAGGGACGGATGAGACAGCCGGCTTATAGGCGCCGCTCCCGGGGGAAGACAATCGGGAAGACACGCGCGCCGCGCGAGGTTTCCGCAAGCCGTCGCGCCTGCGAAAACCCGGTGGAATCAGGCCCCTAACCCCTCGGGGTCAGTGCGCCGCGCCCCCGATGATCGCCCGGCGCAGGCGGCCCGAGACGAGGTCGATCAGCGCCACGGTGACGAGGATCATCAGCACCAGGAAGGCGACCTGCTGCATCTCCAGCACCCGGATCAGCTCGGTCAGGTACTGGCCGATGCCGCCCGCCCCGACGATGCCGATGATGGTGGCCGAGCGGGTGTTCGATTCGAAGAAGTACAGAACCTGGCTCGCCAGCACCGGCAGCACCGCCGGCACCAGGCCGAAGCGCACCCGGTGCAGCCGCGAGCCGCCCGACGCGGTGACGCCCTCCGACGCCCTGCGGTCGGCGGTCTCGATCGCCTCAGAGAAGAGTTTGCCGAGCGCCCCGAAATCCGAGCAGGCGATGGCGAGCGCCCCGGCGAAGGGGCCGAGGCCGACGACGTTGATCCAGATCAGCGCCCAGATCAGCACGTCGACGGAGCGGATCACGTCGAAGCCGCGGCGCACCCCGAAGCGCAGGAAGGGGTTGGGCACCACGTTGCGGGCGGCGAGGAACGCGACCGGAAAGGCGAGGCAGGCCGCCGTCAGCGTGCCGAGGAACGCGATCGCCAGGGTCTCGCCGAGCGCCGACAGGAACAGGCCGAAGCGCCCTTCCGCCGAGGGCGGCAGCATCATGCCGGCGAACTCGCCCAGCCGATGCAGGCCGTGGACGATGCGCAGGAGCGAGAAATCGAGCCGGACCATCGCGACGACCGCGAGGCCGAGGACCGCGGCGAGGGTGCCGATCACCGCGGCGCGGCGCGGCCACGAGGGCCGGAAGACCGCCGGGTGGCGGGCGCGCAGGCCGTCGAGGTCGGCGAGCGCGGCCCGACGCAGGGCGGAAGGGGGGCGGCGCGTCACGCGTGGGCCTCCCGGCCGAGGAGGTGGTGGCGCAGACGCTCGGTGCCGAGATCGATCGCCACGACGGTGAGGATGATGAGGACGAGGATCGCGCTCACGTCCGAGTAGTAGAAGTTGCGGATCGCGACCAGGAACTCCTGGCCGATGCCGCCGGCCCCGACGAAGCCCATCACGCCGGCACCCCGCACGTTGATCTCGAAGCGCAGCAGCGCATAGGAGGCGAAGTTCGAGAGCACCTGCGGCACCACCGCGAAGCGCACCGTCTCGAGGAAGCCCGCCCCCGTCCCGGTCAGCCCCTCGACCGGCTTCATGTCGATGTTCTCGACCACCTCGGAGAAGAGCTTGCCGAGCGCGCCGGTGGTGTGGATGGCGAGCGCCAGCACGCCGACCATCGGCCCGAGCCCGAAGGCGATGACGAAGATCAGCGCGAACACCACCTCGGGCACCGTGCGGCACACCTCCAGGAAGCGCCGGGCGCAGAAGCGGATCGCGGGCGAGCGCACCAGGTTGGCCGAGGCGAGGAAGCACAGGCAAAAGGCCGCGATGCCGCCGAACAGCGTACCGAGATAGGCCATCAGGATCGTCTCGCCCAAGAGCGAGAGCCATTTCGGCAGGCCCCAGTACCAGGCGGCAAGGTCCGCCGGCAGGTTGTCCAGCGTCAGGACCGGCAGGATCTGGCCGAGATAGGCGGTGAAGTTGTGGATGTTGTCGAGGAACGTGAGCGGCCGCACCTCGGCCATCCAGCCGGCGAGGAGGTACAGCGCCACGACGACGACGAAGACCCCGAGCGTGCGCCAGCGCGTCGAGGCGACGGCACCGGAATAGGCGGCGAGCAGCGTCGTCTCGCGCTCGGGCGGCAGTTTCTCGATGCGGACGGTCACGGGGTTCTTGAGTCTCCGGTGCCGGACGCCTCTCACTTCAGAGGCACATCCAGCGAAATGCGGAGCGCGGGATCCCCTCTCCCGTGTGGGAGAGGGGTAGGGGTGAGGGTGATACGTTTCCGAGTAGAGCCCAGGTCGTCACGCTGCCAGCACGACGGTCACAGCTTTACACTGAAGCGCGCCACCCTCACCCCCGGCCCCTCTCCCACACGGGAGAGGGGAGACCCGCGCCTCTTTCGTTTTCGTCGACCCTTCTCACAGGAGGAGGGCTTTGCGCCTTACGACCGCTTGCGCTGGTCGTCGTTGTGGCGGAGCATCTCGATGATCGGCTGGTAGTCCTTCAGCGTCACCGGGGTGAGGCCGAGGTCCTTGCCGTCCGAGAGCTTGTCGAAGGCGGCCTTGTCCTTGGTCGGGAACTCGATGAAGGCCTGGCGGATCGTCTGCTTCAGGTCGTCCGGCAGGCTGGCGAGGACCGCGAACGGGCCCTCGGGCAGGAACTCGGACTTGAAGATGACGCGGAAATCCGACTGCTTCATCGGCGTGCCGTCGGCGTTCTTCACCATGCCCTTGGTCAGCATCCTGGTCAGGTTGCTGTCGGTGTCGGAATTCCAGAAGTTGGCGGCGGCGTCCGCGGTGCCCTGGGCGAGCGCCAGCACGGCGTTCTCGTGGCTGCCGGCGTAGAAAGTCTTGCCGAAGAACTTGTCGACGTCGTGGCCGGCCTTGTGCAGGAAGAAGCGCGGGGCCTGGTTGCCGGAGGTCGAGTTCGGGTCGACCAGCGCCAGGCTCTTGCCCTTCAGGTCCTCGATCGACTTGTACGGGCTGTCGGCCCGCACGTAGATCACCGAGTAGTAGCCCGACACGCCGGTCTCGTGCTTCTGGTTGACCACCGGCTCGATCTTCACGCCGGTGATGACGGCGCGGGCGAAGGAGGCCGGGCCGTAGAAGGCGATCTGGATGTTGCCGGCGCGCTGGCCCTCGATCACCGCTGCGTAATCGTTGGCGACCCGCAGCTTCACCGGCACGCCGAGTTCCTTGGTGAGGTAGGCGGTGAGCGGGGTCCAGCGGTCGACGGTGCCCGACGCGTTTTCGGCCGGGATCACACCGAGCGTCAGCTCGGGATACTTGGCCTTCCAGTCCTGCGCGAAGGCGGGGCCGGCGGCGAGCATCAGGGCGGCGGCGCCCACGAGGGTGCGACGGGTCAGCATCGGTCGAATCCTTGTCTGGAGTCTCGGAAAGATCAGGCGCTCAGCGCCTCGGCGTGGCGGATCGGCGCGCGCACGGGGGCCAGCGCCGGCGCCGTCTCGGGCTCGCCGCGGTCCATCACCTCGCCGGCCTCGAGGCCGTAGAGGGTGCGGGCGACGTCCTCGGTGAGGTCGAAGCCGCGGCCGTCGAACACCACCCGGCCGGCCGAGAGGCCGATCAAGCGGTCGCAATAGGCGCGGGCGAGATCGAGGGAGTGCAGGTTGCACAACACGGTGATGCCGTAGCGCTTGTTGGCGTCGGCGAGCGCGTCCATCACCAGGCGGGTGTTGCGCGGATCGAGGGAGGCCACCGGCTCGTCGGCCAGGATGATCTCCGGCTCCTGGACGAGGGCGCGGGCGATGGCGACGCGCTGCTGCTGGCCGCCCGAGAGCTGGTCGGCCCGGTTGGCGGCGAACGCCCCCATGTCGAAGCTCTCCAGCGCGGCGAGCGCCAGCGCCCGGTCCTCCTCGCTCCACAGCTTCAGGAGCGAGCGGTGCGTCGGCACCTGGTCGAGCCGGCCCATCAGCACGTTCGTCATCACGTCGAGCCGGCCGACGAGGTTGAACTGCTGGAAGATCATCGCGCAGCGGGCACGCCAGGCGCGCAGGTCGCGGCCGCGGAGCGCCGTCACGTCGGTGCCGTCGAAGAGGATGCGCCCGGCCGTCGGGTCGGCGAGGCGGTTGAGCATCCGCAGCAGGGTCGACTTGCCGGCACCCGAGCGTCCGATCACGCCGACGAAGCTGCCGCGCTCGATCGACAGGCTGACGCCGTCCACCGCACGGCGCGCCCCGTATTGACGCGTAAGGTTCTCGACAACCAGCATCCGCCCGCCCGATTTGACTGTTCGGCGAACGTAAACGCTCGTTAAACGACAACAGGATGACAGCGCGTCAGTGCTTAGCCGGCATACTTATCAAGGAAGGATTCGATCGGCAACTGACGGAAGTCCGGGAGCGCCGTGCGCAACCGCTCGTGGTCCCAGTCCCACCAGGCCAGCCGCAGCAGGCGCTCGGCACTCGCCTCGTCGAAGCGGCGGCGCACGGGGCGGGCCGGGTTGCCGACCACGATGGTGTAGGGCGCGACGTCCCGGGTGACGATGGCGCCCGCGCCGACCACCGCCCCGGTGCCGATGGTGCGGCCGGGCAGCACCACGACCCCGTGGCCGATCCAGACGTCGTGCCCGATCGTGACGGGCAGGGCTCGGCGCCGCTCGAAGAAGGCCGGCTCGTTCGCCTCCTGCGGCCAGTACGAGGCGGCCCGGTAGGTGAAGTGGCTCTGCGAGGCCCGTTCCATCGGGTGGTTGCCGGGATTGATCCGCACCATCGCGGCGATCGAGCAGAACTTGCCGATCGTCGTGTAGATCACCTCGCCGTCGTTGCCGATGTAGGAATAGTCGTCGAGCACGGTCTCGGCGAGTTGGGTGCGGGGGCCGATTTCGGTGTAGCGGCCCAGGCGGCACTCCCGGACCGTGGCGGTCGGGTCGATGACGGGCTCGAGGCCCAGCTGTCCGGCCATCGCGTCAGCCTCCGAGGGGAATGCGCCGCAGCACCCGGAACGGGGCGGCGCCGTCCTGGCGCAGCACCGACAGGGCGTCGAGCACGAGGGGGGCGCCCGCGCCGTAGGCCGCCGCCAGGCGCTCGCGCCAGGCCGCGCGGGCCTCCTCCGGCAGGGCGTCGGTCAGGGTCATGTGGAAGCGGAATTCCTCGAAGACGTGCGGGTAGCCCCAGGCCGCGAGCAGCGCCCGGCCCCGGGGGCTCAGGCGCTCGGGCCTGCGGCGCGCCACCTCGGCCTCGGTGAGGGAGGCGCGGAACGGCTCGAAGGCGGCGACGCATTCGGCGGCGAACAGGCCGAGTTCGGGGGGCGCCGCGTCGGGGATCAGGGCCGTGAAGGCGCCGAGCGTCGCGACCCGCAGGAGGCCGACCGGGACCGGCGGATGGTCCGCCGCCAGCGTCTCCGCCGCGGCGAGCAGATCGGCCTCGGCGGTGCCTGGAGCGAGCCGCATCGGCGCCTTCAGGGTGGCGTGGAAGCCGTAGCGGCGGGGGGAATCGGTCACGTCCGCGAGGTCGGCCATTCCCCCGGGGCGGGGAACCTCGGCGCCGGTGTGGTTGTCGTATCCGAGCACGGCGTTGCCGAACCGGGCGAGGTCGGTGCCGGGCTTCGGCGTGAAGTAGAGGGCGTAGCGAGGGGCGCCGGTCACGCGGTTCTCCTTTTTCGCCCGATTCACAGCACGCGGGCGTGACTGGACGGTGACGGCAAAGGGTAAGACGCGACAGCGGTGAGCCGGTCCCCTCCCCCGCAGAAGGGAGGGAGATGCCCGCGCTCGGCCGAACGATCGATCCCGGCGTTACGCCGGCGCCGTCTCCCGCACCGGCCGGCGCCAGCGCGCCGGGCCGTCGCGGTGGACCGAGGTGCCGGCGGCGTCGACCGCGACCGTCACCGGCATGTCCTCGACCACGAATTCGTGGATCGCCTCCATGCCGAGATCGGCGAAAGCGAGCACCCGGGCCGACTTGATCGCCTTCGAGACGAGGTAGGCCGCCCCACCCACCGCGATCAGGTAGGCGGCGCCGTGGCGCGCGATGGTCTCGACGGCGGCCGGGCCGCGCTCGGCCTTGCCGACCATGACGAGGAGGCCGGTCCGCGACAGGATCGGCTCCAGGAACTTGTCCATCCGGGTGGCGGTGGTGGGGCCGGCGGGACCCACCGCCTCGTCGCCGACGGCATCGACCGGCCCGACATAGTAGATCGCCCGGTCGCGCAGATCGACCGGCAGCTCCTCGCCGGCCTCCAGCATCCGGGTCAGGCGCAGGTGCGCCGCATCGCGCCCGGTGAGGAGGTGGCCCGACAGCAGCAGGGTCTCGCCGGCCCGCCAGGTCGCCACCTCCTCGCGGGTCAGCCGGTCGAGGTCGACCCGCCGCCCGGCCGCGGTGGCGACGCTGACGTCCTGCGGCCAGAGATCGAGGGAGGGCGGGGTGAAGGCTGCCGGGCCGCTGCCGTCGAGGGTGAAATGGGCGTGCCGGTCGGCGGCGCATTGCGGGATCAGGCCGACGGGGAGCGAGGCGGCGTGGACCGGGAAGGTCTTGAGCTTGACGTCGAGCACGGTGGTGAGGCCGCCGAGGCCCTGCGCGCCGATGCCGAGGGCGTTGACCCGCTCGAAGATCTCGAGCCGCAGCTCCTCCTCCTTGGAGGACGGCCCGCGGGCGCGGATCTGCGGCAGGTCGATCGGATCGAGGAGCGAGAGCTTGGCCAGCGTCATCGCCTTCTCGGGCGAGCCGCCGACGCCGATGCCGAGCATGCCGGGCGGGCACCAGCCGGCCCCCAGCGTCTCGACGGTGCGCACCACCCAGTCGGCGACGGAATCGCTCGGGTTGAGGGCGGCGAACTTCGCCTTGTTCTCCGAGCCGCCGCCCTTCGCCGCGACGTGGACCTCGACCTGCTCACCCGCCACCATCTCGACATGGAGCATGGCCGGCGCGTTGTCGCCGGTGTTGCGGCGCCCGAACAGCGGCTCGGAGACCACGGAGGCGCGCAGCGGGTTGCGCTCCTCGCGCCAGGCCCGGCGCACGCCCTCGTCGACGATCTCCTGGAGCGAGCGATTCGAGACGATGCGGGCGCCGAGCCCGACCTTCATGAAGATCTGCGCCGTGCCGGTATCCTGGCAGATCGGCCGGCGGCCGAAGGCGGCCATGCGCGAATTGACCAGGATCTGCGCCATCGCGTCCCGGGCCGCCGGGCTCTCCTCGCGCCGCCAGGCCTCGGCGAGGTTCTCGATGTAGTCGGCCGGGTGGTAGTACGAGATGAATTGCAGCGCGTCGGCGATGGAAGCGACCAGGTCGTCTTCGCGGATGGTGGCCATGGTGGTCGTCCTCTCAGGCCGTGCGCCCGTCTGTTCGGTTTATCCAGAGGCGAACCTCATCCTGAGGTGCTTGCGAAGCAAGCCTCGAAGGAGGGCTCCAGCGAACTCCGCGCCTCCTGGAGCCCTCCTTCGAGGCCCGGCGATCTTCGATCGCCGGGCACCTCAGGATGAGGCGGTGGGTGGGATCGATCGCATGACCGCCAACTGGTCTACACCGCCAAGTGGCCTACGCGGCCGCGAATTCCCGCCGGATCGCCTCGCTGTGCTCGCCGATGCCCGGCACCCGCCCCAGCACCGGGGCCTGGCCGTTGCGCAAGGCCGGCGGCGCCACGATCGAGGCCGGGCCGGCATGGGTCTCGACGGTCACCCGCCGGAGCGCCGGATGCGAGACGAGGTCGGACAGGCCGTTGACGAAGCCGTAGGCGGTGCCGGCGGCTCTCAATCGGTCGGCGGCCTCGTCGCGGCTCAACTCCGAGAAGACCCGCGCCACCACGGCATCGACCTCGGGCCGGTTCGCCACCCGGGCGGTGTTGCTCTCGAAGCCCGGGCGCGACGGCAGGTCGGGCTGGCGCAGGAACGCGGCGCAGAACTTGACCCATTCGCGCTCGTTCTGGATCGAGAGCAGCACCAGGGCCCCGTCCCGGGTCGGGAAGGCGCCGTAGGGGCAGATCGACGGGTGGGCCAGGCCCACCCGCTGCGGTGCCCGGCCGGTGCCCTCGAAGTAGAGCAGCGGCACGTTCATCCAGTCGGCCATGCCGTCGAACAGGCTGACCTCGAGCTTCGCCCCCTCGCCGGTGATGCCCCGGGCGATCAGCGCCTCCAGCACGGCGGAATGGGCCGCCATGCCGCAGGCGATGTCGCAGACCGACACCCCGACCCGGCCGGGACCCGCCGGATGGCCGGTGATCTCGGCCAGGCCGCTCTCGGCCTGAACCAGGAGGTCGTAGGCCTTCATGTCCGAATAGGCGTGGCCCGAGCCGTAGCCGGTGACATCCACGGTGATGAGCCGCGGGTAGCGGGCGCGCAGCTCGTCCGAGCCGAACCCGGCGCGGGCCGCGGCGCCGGGCGCGAGGTTCTGGATGAACACGTCGGCCTTGGCGAGCACCGCGTGCAGGAGCCGGGCATCGCCCGGGTCCTTGATGTCGGCGACCAGGCTCTCCTTGCCGCGGTTGAGCCAGACGAAGTAGCTCGCCAGCCCGTTCACCGCCGCATCGTAGCCGCGGGCGAAATCGCCCTCCGGCCGCTCGATCTTGATGACGCGGGCGCCCGCGTCGGCCAGGCGCGAGGAGCAGTAGGGTGCCGCCACCGCCTGCTCGAGCGCCACCACGGTCAGGCCCTCGAGCGGCCTGACCCTACCACTCCCCGCCGCCATGACCGTCAGACCCCGTGCTTGATCGCGATCATCTTCATCGAGCCGAAGCCGTAGAGGGCCTCGAAGCCCTTCTCGCGGCCGTGGCCCGAGCCCTTCACGCCGCCGAAGGGCAGCTCGACGCCGCCGCCCGCGCCGTAATTGTTGACGAAGACCTGGCCCGACTTGATGCCCTTCGACAGGCGAAGCGCCTTGCCGAGATCCTGGGTCCAGATGCCGGCGGCCAGTCCGTACTCGGTGCCGTTCGCGACCTTGAGAGCCTCGGCCTCGTCGCGCACCCGGATCGCCACCAGGACGGGCCCGAAGATCTCTTCCTGGGCGAGGCGGTGGTCCGGCGGCACGTCGCCGATCAGGGTCGGGCGGACGTAGTAGCCGTCGCCCGGCACGTTGGTGCCGAGCTCGCCCTCGGCCAGGATGGTCAGGCCGTCGCGGCGCGCCAGATCGATGTAGCCCTGCACCCGCTCGCACTGCTTGGCGTTGACCACGGGGCCGAGGTCGAGGTCCTGCTCGCCCGAGCCGACGCGCAGGTCCTTGAAGCGCTTGGCGAGGTCGGCGACGAAGCTGTCGTAGATCGCGTCCTCGATCACCACGCGCGAACCGGCCGAGCAGGTCTGGCCGGCATTCTGGGTGATCGCCTTGACGATGACGGTGCCGGCCTCCGACAGGTCGGCATCGGCGAACACCACCTGGGGCGACTTGCCGCCGAGTTCCAGCGTCACCGGGATCGTGTTCTTCGCCGCGGCCGTCTGGATCAGGGTTCCGACCTCGCGCGAGCCGGTGAAGCTGATGTGGTGGATGCCCTTGTGCGCGGCGAGCGCGGCGCCCGCCTCCTCGCCGAGCCCCGTCACCACGTTGAGGCTGCCGGACGGGAAGCCGGCCTCGGCCGCGAGCTTGGCCAGGTGCAGCGCCGACAGAGAGGTGTCCTCGGCGGGTTTCAGCACCACGGCGTTGCCCATGGCGAGCGCCGGGGCGACCGAGCGGCCGGTCATCTGGAGGGGATAGTTCCACGGCACGATCACGCCGACGACGCCGTGCGGCTCGTACACGGTCATGACGGTGAAGCCGTTCTGGAACGGGATCGTGTCGCCGTGCACCTTGTCGGCGGCGCCGCCGTAATACTCGAAGTAGCGGGCGCAGACCTGGGCGTCGTTGCGGGCGAGGGTGATCGGCTTGCCGACGTCCTCGCTCTCCATCTTCGCCAGGATCTCGGCGTCGCGGCGGATCAGCTCGGCGAGCTTGAGGAGCAGGCGGCCGCGGGACGCGGCGTCGAGGCGGCCCCACTCGCCGTCCATGGCGGCGTGGCCGGCCTGGACGGCGGCGTCGATCTCCTTGGCGCCGCCCCGGGCGATGCGGGCCATCTCCTGGCCGTGCGACGGGTTGACCACCGGCAGGGTCGCCTCGCTGCCGGTCCAGGTGCCGCCGATGAAGTGCTGGTGGGCGTTCATGCTGTCAAACCTCCCGTGGCGACCGGCCGCCGATTCAAGGCGGCCGGCCTGCTCTTGGGCGCGGTGTTACCGCGGCGGGAGGGGCATTTCCAATACCATCGACGGGCGGACGCGATAGGATCGCGATATGGCCCGCCCGGGAGCGCTCAGCGGCTGCCGCTGCCGGCGCTGCCCTGCGGCACCGCCCGGGACGGCTGCCCGGCATTGCCGCCGGCGGCCGAGTTGCCGGTGACGGTCGAGGCGCCGGTCGGGCCGGGCGCCACGACGCCGCCGGCGCTGCCGCCGGTGTTGTTCGGCATCGGCGCGACGGTGCCGGTCGCGGCCGGGCCGGTGCCCATGCTCGATCCGGTGCCGGGGCCGGGGGTGGCCATCGGGGCGGTCGAGGGGGCGGCGGTCTGGGCCGAGGCGGCACCGGCGACGAGAAGGCCGGCGGCGAGTCCTGCGAGAATCGAACGCATGCTGCTCTCCTGTCGGATCCTGGATTTGTGAGATCCTGGACCCGACAACGTGCGCCGACTGGTGCGGTTCACCTGGCTTCCACCTAACTTCAACTTTGTTGCGCGATGACGCGGCGCAGCATCGCACAGCATTCGTCGAGATCGGCAAGCCCGATCGATTCGTCCGGCCGGTGCGCCTCGGCGATGCGGCCGGGCCCGCAGATGATCGACGGGATGCCGGCGGCCTGGAACAGGCCGGCCTCGGTGCCGTAGCTCACCGCCCCGAGGGCGGCGTGGCCCGACCACGCCTCGGCGAGGCTCCGCAACGGCGCGTCGTCGGGGAGATCGAGGGCGGGATAGGCCGACAGGACCTCGCTCTCGACCGCGACCTCGCGGCCGGCCGCCCGCAGGGGGTCGACCAGGCCGGCGACCCGGGCGAGGAGGGCGTCGTGGATCGTCATCGGGTCGGTGCCCGGCACCGCGCGGGCCTCCCAGTCGATCCGGCAGGTATCGGGCACGACGTTGACGCCGGTGCCGCCGGCGATGACCCCGACCTGCAGGGTCGAGGAGGCCGGCGTGAACATGTCGTGGAACGGGCCCCGCGCGACGAAATCCTCGTGCAGGCCGCGCACCAGCCCGACGAGGTCGGCGGCGAGGTGCACGGCGTTGTCGGCGAGGTCCGGCCGCGAGGAATGGCCGGCGCGCCCCCGCACCGTGAGGCGTCCGGCCACCTTGCCCTTGTGGCGCAGGACCGGGCGCATCTCCGAGGGCTCGCCGACGAGGCAGGCGGTGGGGGTGGCGCAGAGCTCGGGCAGCCGGGCGATCATGTGGCGCACGCCGACGCAGCCGACCTCCTCGTCGTAGGACAGGGCGAGGTGGATCGGCCGGGCGAGCGGCGCCCGCACCATCTCGGGCACGAGCGCCAGCAGGCAGGCGACGAAGCCCTTCATGTCGACGGCGCCGCGCCCGACCAGGCGCTCGCCGGCCTGCCGCAGGGCGAAGGGGTCGCCGGTCCAGCCCTCGCCCGCCGGCACCACGTCGAGATGGCCCGACAGGACGATCCCCGGCACGTCGCGCGGGCCGATCGTCGCGAACAGGTTGGCCCGGTCGCCCTCCGGCCCCGGCAGGACCGCCGCCTCGACGCCGTGGCGGGCGAGGTGGTCGCGCACCAGCGCGACGATCGCGCCGTTCGGCGTGCGGCACACCGAGGGGATCGCCACGAGGGCGGACAGGAGGGCGGCGGCGTCGGACATCGGGCTCTCGCGGATCGGCGGACTGCCCGAATCATACCGCCGGAGCGCCGCCGCGCCCCGGTCGAAGGCGGGGAGCGGCACCGCAGAAGCTGCCGCCGGAGACGCTCCGTACGGCATGAAGGCACGGTCGGACCGCGGCGGGGGCCCGGGTCCGGCCCGCGCCGCCGGGAGCCACGGCCGCGAACGATTCAGATTGTTGACAATCCTACGAAGATGGTGATGATTGTTTGTGCCGAACGGATTATGCCCAATATTTCGGCGGTGCGGCATGGCGCCATCGCACCGCACAATACCGGCGCAGCCAGGCTTGGCCCGAGGGGAAGACGATGTCGCAGCTGGACGCAGACGCCTTTGAGACCATGAGCCCCGCCGACCGCGGCCGCGTCCTCGACGGCCTGCGCCGGGGAGCGTCGCGGCGCGACATCCTGGGCCTGCTCGGCTCGGCCGGCATGGGCCTTCTCGCCGGCGGCGCGGTGTTCGGCAGCGCCACGAAGGCGCTGGCCCAGACGCCGAAGCGCGGCGGCAACATCCGGGTCTGCACCTATACCAGCTCGACCTCCGACACGCTCGACCCGGCCAAGCAGTCGAACGCGAGCGACTACGTCCGCTGCAACTTCTTCTACAACAAGCTCGTCCGCATCGACCAGACCGGCGCCCCGGGCCCGGAGCTGGCCGAGAGCTACGACAGCCCCGACGCCAAGACCTGGACCTTCAAGCTCCGCAAGGGCGTGACCTTCCACGACGGGAAGGCGCTGACGGTGGAGGACGTGCTCTTCTCGCTCAAGCGCCACCTCGACCCGGCGGTGGGCTCCAAGGCCAACACGCTGGCCAAGCAGATGACCGCGATCGAGGCCGCGGGCCCGAACGAGGTCCGCATCGTGCTCAGCGGCGCCAACGCCGACTGGCCGACCATCCTCGGCACCGCCCACTTCCACATCGTCCAGGCCGGCACGACCGATTTCTCGAAGGGCATCGGTACCGGTCCCTTCAAGTGCAAGGAGTTCACCCCGGGCGTGCGCACGATGGCTGTGCGCAACGGCGAGTACTGGCGCCAGCCCGGCCCGTTCCTCGACAGCATCGAGTTCTTCGGCCTGCCCGACGAGCAGTCGCGGGTGAATGCCCTCATGTCCGGCGACGTGCAGATCGCCGCGGTGATCAACCCGCGCTCGCTGCGGGTGATCGAGAGCATGGGCGGCTTCGGCATCCTGGAGACCAAGGCCGGCCTCTACACCAACCTGATCGCCCGCCTCGACGAGGGCCCGGGCGCCAACCCGGACTTCGTGCTCGGCATGAAGTACCTGCTCAACCGCACCCAGATGCGCAGCGCGGTCTTCCGCGGCTACGCCGAGGTCGCCAACGACCACCCGATCCCGTCCTCGAACCGCTACCACGCCGCCGACATCCCGCAGCGGCCCTACGACCCCGAGAAGGCCAAGTTCCACTTCAACAAGGCCGGGGTGCTGGGCTCGACCATCCCGCTCGTCGCCTCGCCGGCGGCCGACGCCTCGGTCGAGATGGCGGTGCTGATGCAGCAGGACGCCAAGAAGCTCGGCCTCAACATCGACGTCCAGCGGGTGCCGTCGGACGGCTACTGGTCGAACTACTGGATGAAGAGCCCGTTCTGCTTCGGCAACATCAATCCGCGCCCGACCGCCGACCTGCTGTTCAGCCTGTTCTTCAAGTCGGACGCGGCCTGGAACGAGTCGCGCTGGAAGAACGAGAAGTTCGACCAGCTCATCGTCGCCGCCCGGGCCGAGCGCGACGAGGCCAAGCGCAAGCAGATGTACCACGACGCGCAGGTGCTGGTGCACGACGAGGCCGGCATCGGCATCCCGGCCTTCATCAGCAACATCGATTGCTACTCCAGCAAGATCAAGGGCCTGCACCCGATCCCGACCGGCGGCCTGATGGGCTACACCTTCGGCGAGTACGCCTGGCTCGACGCCTGATCGTCTCCCGGGACGGGGTACGCCCCGTCCCCCGCCCGGGCCCGACCTGCCGGGGGTTCCGGCGCGTCCGGGGGACCGGCCGCGCGGCGTCGCGGAACCGCGGCGCCGAACTTGCACAGAAAAACTCGCACAGAAACCTGCAACGACACGCCCGCCCGGGAGGGCCGGCCACCCAGGGATCAGGGAGGGCGCATGAGCCGCCGCATGTTGACGATGATCGCGGGCCGCGTGCTCGTCGCCGCCGCGACGCTGCTCTTCGTCTCGGTGGTCGTGTTCGGGGCGACCCAGCTCCTGCCGGGCGACGTCGCCCAGGCGATCCTGGGCCAGAGCGCGACCCCGGAGGCGGTGGCGGGCCTGCGCCAGGCGCTCGGCCTCGACGCCCCGGCGCTGCAGCGCTTCGCCACCTGGCTCGGCGGCCTTCTCACCGGCAATGCCGGCACCTCGCTGGTCAGCCGCCAGCCGGTCGGCGACCTGATCTGGGCCCGGCTGTCGAGCTCGCTCATCCTCGCCGGCATCGTGACGGCGATCTCGGTGCCGGTGGCGCTGACCCTCGGCATCACGGCGGCGGTCTGGCGCGGCTCGGTCTACGATCGGGCGGTCGGCATCCTGACGATCGCGGCGGTGTCGATCCCCGAATTCCTGGTCGCCACCCTGGCGGTGCTGCTCTTCGCCGTGCAGCTGCACTGGCTGCCCGCCCTCTCCTTCGTGCCGCGCTCGGCGACCCCGCTGGAATTCCTGCGCGCCGTGGCGATGCCGGTGATGAGCCTGTCCTTCGTGGTCATCACCCAGATGGTGCGGATGACCCGCGCCGCGGTGATCGAGGCGATGAAGGCGCCCTACGTCGAGATGGCGGCGCTCAAGGGCGCGAGCCCGGCCCGGGTGGTCCTGCGCCACGTCCTGCCGAACACGGTCGGCGCCATCGCCAACGCGGTCGCGCTCAGCCTGTCCTACCTGCTCGGCGGCGTCATCATCGTCGAGACGATCTTCAACTATCCGGGCATCGCCAAGCTGATGGTCGACAGCGTGTCGATGCGCGACATGCCGGTGGTGCAGGCCTGCGCCATCGTGTTCTGCGCCGTCTACCTGCTGCTGGTGACCACCGCCGACATCGTCGCCATCCTGTCCAACCCGAGGCTGCGCCATGCGTGACCAGAATCTTGGCCTCGGCGAGACCGTGCCGGAGATCGCCCCGGCGGCCCCGCGGCTGCGCCTGCGGCTCTCCCCCATGGCGTGCCTGGGCGCCGGCATCGTGCTCGCCGGCATCGCGATGGCAATCCTGGGCCAGGCGCTCAGCCCCTACGATGCCGGCGCGATCGTCGACACCGACGTGTTCGGGCCGATGAGCCACGCCTTCCCCCTCGGCACCGACTATCTCGGCCGCGACATGCTGAGCCGGATCCTGCTCGGCGCCCGCTACACGGTCGGCATCGCGGCGCTCGCCACCGCGCTCGCCTGCACCGCCGGCATCGGGCTCGGCCTGTTCGCCGCGGTGGTCGGCGGCTGGACCGACAGCGCGCTGAGCCGGCTCCTCGACGCGCTGACCTCGATCCCCTCGAAGATGCTGGCGCTGGTGCTGATCGCCGGCCTCGGCTCGTCGCTGCCGATCCTGGTGCTGACCATGGCGTTCATCTACGTGCCGGGCTGCTACCGGATCACCCGGGCGCTCGCCGTCAACATCGCGGCCGAGGATTTCGTGCTCGCCGCGAAGGCCCGCGGCGAGGGCCGCGGCTACATCATGCTGCGCGAGGTGATGCCCAACATGGTCGGGCCGCTCGCCACCGATTTCGGCCTGCGCTTCGTCTTCGTGGTGCTGCTGCTCTCGAGCCTGTCGTTCCTCGGGCTCGGCGTGCAGCCGCCCTACGCCGATTGGGGCTCGCTGGTGCGCGAGAACGTGGCGGGCCTGAGCTACGGCGCCCCGGCGGTGGTGATGCCGGCCGTCGCCATCGCGATCCTGACCATCGGGGTGAACCTCCTGGTCGACAACCTGCCCGGCCGGGCGAGAGCGGGAGGGCGCTGATCATGGCGCACGCGCACAAGAGCGGCACCGTCCGGGTCGAGGCCCTGAAGGTCGCCGCCAAGGCCGAGGACGGCCGCGAGACGACGATCGTCCACGAGGTCGGGTTCGAGATCGCCCGCGGCGAGGTCCTGGCGCTGATCGGCGAATCGGGCTCGGGCAAGACCACGATCGCGCTCGCCATGATGGGCTATGCCCGCAAGGGCTGCGCCATCCGCGGCGGCAGCGTCGACGTGTTCGGGACGCAGGTCCTAGCCTCGTCGCCCTCCGAGCTGCGGGCGCTCCGCGGCAACCGCATCGCCTACATCGCCCAGTCGGCCGCGGCCTCGTTCAACCCCGCCCGCACCATCATGGCGCAGGTGATCGAGAGCGCGCTCATCCACGGCTCGCTCAAGGCGGAGGCCGCCACCGCCAAGGCCAAGACCCTGTTTGCCGAGCTCGCCCTGCCGAACCCGGACACGATCGGCGACCGCTACCCCCACCAGGTCTCGGGCGGGCAGCTCCAGCGGCTGCTCGCCGCCATGGCGCTCCTCAACGATCCCGACCTCGTGATCTTCGACGAGCCGACCACGGCGCTCGACGTCACGACCCAGATCGAGGTGCTGGTCTCGTTCAAGGCGGCGATCCGCGAGCGCGGCATCACCGGCATCTACGTCAGCCACGACCTCGCGGTGGTGGCCCAGATCGCCGACCGGATCGCGGTCCTACGCCACGGTCGCCTCGCCGAGATCGGCGCGGTCGACCAGATGGTGAGGGCGCCGGCCCATCCCTATACCCGCCAGCTCATCGCGGCCGCCTCCCCGGTCAAGCGCAAGGGCGCGGAGGCTGCGCCAGAGACCGGCGAGGCCCCGGTGCTGGCCGCCACCGGCATCACCGCCGGCTACGGCCCGGTCGGGGCCGACGGCCTGCCGCGGGTCAAGATCCTGCACGACGTCGGCTTCTCGCTGCGCCGCGGCGAGACCCTCGGGATCATCGGCGAATCGGGCTCGGGCAAGAGCACGCTCGCCCGCGTCGTCTCCGGCATCGTGCCGGCCGCCCGCGGCGAGGTGCGGCTCGACGGCAAGGCCTTGGCCCCGGCGCTCGGCCGGCGCGACCGCGAGACCCTGCGGCGGATCCAGATCGTGTTCCAGAACGCCGACACGGTGCTGAACCCGGCCCAGAGCATCGCCCAGATCCTCGAGCGGCCGCTGGCCTTCTACCACCGCCTCGGGGCCTCGGCCCGCCGCCAGCGGCTGATGCAGCTCCTCGACCAGGTCCGCCTGCCCCGCAGCGTCGCCGAGCGGCGCCCGGGCGAGCTCTCGGGCGGCCAGAAGCAGCGCATCAACCTCGCCCGCGCGCTCGCCGCCGAGCCCGACGTGATCCTGTGCGACGAGGTCACCTCCGCCCTCGACACGGTGGTGGGCGAGGCGGTGCTCGACCTCCTGGTCGAGATCCAGCGCGACCTCAACGTGGCCTACGTCTTCATCAGCCACGACCTCGGGGTGATCCGCTCGATCAGCGACGCCGTGATGGTGCTCCAGCACGGCCGCGTGGTCGAGGCCGGCCCGACCGAGGCGCTGCTCGCCGCCCCGAAGGAACCCTATACGCGGCTGCTCCTGTCCTCGGTGCCGGAATTGCGGACCGGGTGGCTCGACGAGGTGTGCGCCGGGCGCGGGGTCGCGGCGTAGCGCGCCTTCTTCGCGGACGGCGATCTGTCCCAAGACAATGCAAGCGCGGGATCCACTCTCCCGTGTGGGAGAGGGGTAGGGGTGAGGGTGCTACGGTTCTGAATAAAGCCCAGCCCGTCGTGCTGGCGGCTAACCGCTGAGCGCTTCAAACGGAACCGTAGCACCCTCACCCCCGGCCCCTCTCCCACACGGGAGAGGGGAGACGCGCCACTTCTTTTCCCCGGGCAGCCCTGCGCCCGCGGGGAGAGGGGAGACTCGCGCCTCTGACGGGCATTCGCGCATCGCACGCCCGGGCCGTCCGCCGGATCCCTCCCCCGCCGATTCTGCCGCCCCGCCCCGTCCAAACCCGCTCCCCGCGCGGTGCCGCCCGCCCATCTCGGCAAAAAATCCCGCGGCCCCCCGGGCATCCTGCAACTCACGCCGCCCCGGAGCCTCTGAGCCATGCGCCCCAATTCCCTGATCGAGCTCGACCGCGACCACCTCATCCACCCGGTGATCTCGTGGAAGGGCCACGAGGCGCGCGGCGCCACGGTGCTGCAATCGGCCAAGGGCGCGTATCTCACCGATGCCGAGGGCCACACCCTGCTCGACGGGTTCTCGGGCCTGTGGTGCGTCAATGTCGGCTACGGCCACGAGTCGATCGTGGAGGTCGCGGCCGAGCAGATGCGCCGGCTGCCCTACGCCACCGGCTACTTCCACTTCTCGAGCGAGCCGGCGATCCGGCTCGCCGCCCGCCTCGCCGAGCTGGCGCCGGGCGACCTCAACCACGTCTACTTCACGCTCGGCGGCTCGGACGCGGTCGATTCGGCGGTGCGGTTCATCCGCTACTACTACAACGTCACCGGCCGGCCGACGAAGAAGCACATGATCGCCCTGGAGCGGGGCTATCACGGCTCCTCGACTATCGGCGCCGGGCTGACCGCGATTCAGTCCTTCCACGACAACTTCGACGCGCCGACCACGCTCCAGCACCACATTCCCTCGCCCTATCCCTACCGCAACCCGGCCGGCGACGACGATGCGACGGTGATCGCCTCATCAGTCGCGGCGCTGAAGGCCAAGGTCGAGGAACTCGGGGCCGACAACGTCGCGGCGTTCTTCGCCGAGCCGATCCAGGGCTCCGGCGGCGTGATCGTCCCGCCGGACGGCTGGCTGAAGGCGATGCACGAGGCGGCCCGCGAGCTCGACATCCTGTTCGTCGCCGACGAGGTCATCACCGGCTTCGGCCGCACCGGCCCGCTCTTCGGCTGCGAGCATGACGGCGTGGTGCCGGACCTGATGACCACCGCCAAGGGCCTGACCTCGGGCTACAGCCCGATGGGCGCGGTGCTGATGTCGGATCGGATTTACCGCGCCATCGCCGACGGGGCCCCGGCCGGCAAGCCGATCGGCCACGGCTTCACCTACTCGGCCCATCCGGTCAGCGCCGCGGTCGGCCTCGAAGTGCTGCGGCTCTACACCGAGGGCGGCATCCTGGAGAACGGGCGGCGCGCCGGCGAGCGCTTCACCGCGGGCCTGAAACGCCTCGCCGACCATCCCCTCGTCGGCGACGTGCGGGTGCGGGGCCTGCTCGCGGGCATCGAGCTCGTCACCGACAAGGCGAAGCGCACCAAGCCCTCGGCCGATCTCGGCATCTCGGGCCACCTCGCCCGGTTCGGCTACAGGAACGGCGTGATCTTCCGCGCCTTCGCCGACGACATCGTCGGCTTCGCCCCGCCGCTCTGCTGCACGGACGAGGACATCGACACCCTGCTCGCCCGCTTCGAGCAGACGCTGAACGACGTCCTCGACGTCGCCGACGTGCGCGCCGCGCTGGCGTGAGAGGGCATTTCGACATGACCGACACGAATCGTCACTACCGCATCGCGGTCATCCCCGGCGACGGCATCGGCAAGGAGGTGGTGCCGGAGGGCGTCCGCCTCCTCGAGGCCGCCGCGGAGAAGTACGGCTTTCGCCTCGACCTCGAGCACCACACCTTCGGCTCCTGCGACTACTACGCCGAGCACGGCACGATGCTGCCGGCGAACTGGAAGGAGATCCTGACGCCGACCGACGCGATCTTCTTCGGCGCCGTCGGCTGGCCGGCCACGGTGCCGGACCACGTCTCGCTCTGGGGCTCGCTCCTGCAGTTCCGGCGCGAGTTCGACCAGTACGTCAACCTGCGCCCCGTCCGGCTGATGCCGTGCGTGCCCTGCCCGCTCGCCGGCCGCGAGCCCGGCGACATCGACTTCTATGTCGTGCGCGAGAACACCGAGGGCGAGTATTCGTCCGTCGGCGGCACGATGTATCCGGGCACCGAACGGGAGATCGTGATCCAGGAGACGGTGATGAGCCGTCACGGCGTCGACCGGATCCTGAAATTCGCCTTCGACCTGGCGCAGTCGCGGCCGAAGAAGCACCTGACCTCGGCCACCAAGTCGAACGGCATCGCCATCACGATGCCGTACTGGGACCAGCGGGTCGAGGCGATGGGCGAGCGCTACCCTGACGTCCGGCGCGACAAGTACCACATCGACATCCTCACCGCCCATTTCGTGCTGAACCCGGACCGGTTCGACGTGGTGGTGGGCTCCAACCTCTTCGGCGACATCCTGTCGGATCTCGGCCCCGCCTGCACCGGCACGATCGGCATCGCGCCGTCGGCCAACATCAACCCGGAGGGGCGCTTCCCCTCGCTGTTCGAGCCCGTCCACGGCTCGGCGCCGGACATCGCCGGCCAGGGCATCGCCAACCCGGTCGGCCAGATCTGGACCGCCGCGATGATGCTGGAACACCTCGGCGAGGTGGACGCCGCGAACGCCATCGTGGCGGCGATCGAGACGGCGCTCCGCGAGCCGGCGTCGCGCACCCGCGACCTCAAGGGCACGGCGACCACCCGCGAGGCGGCCGACGCGGTGCTGCGGGCTTTCACGGCGGCGTGAGAAGGATCGGGGCCGGACGCTGCATCGTGTCCGGTCCCGACGCCGATACGACGTCGTCACACAGCGTCGTATGATCGGGCGCGAAACGAGAGCGCCCGGTTCAGTCCGGTCAGGACTCCGCTAACACGAAGCCCTCGTCCACCCAGCCGGTCACTCCACCGATCATCACCTTCACGGGCAGCCCGAGCCCGGCCAGATGCAGGGCGGCCTTGTCGGTCCCGTTGCAGTGCGGACCGGCGCAATAGACCACGATCAGCGTGCCGGTCGGCCACTCGGCCATGCGCCGGGGCGTCATCTTGCCCCGCGGCAGGTTGAGGGCGCCGGGGACGTGGCCCCTGGCGTAGAGGGCCGGCCCGCGCACGTCGAGGAGCACGAAACCCGGCTCGGCCCCCGCGAGCGCCGCGTGCACGTCGGCGCAGTCGGTCTCGAAGGCGAGGCGGCGGGCGTAATGCGCCGCGACCTCGGCGGCGGGGGCGGGCGGGATCGCGGTGACGGGGTTCGACATCGCTGTGCTCGACATGGTGGCTTCGCTTTCCTCTCGACCGGGCTATCCTGCCCCCTCCCCCGCCGGTCCGCCTCCGGGCCGGCCGCCGTTCTGCGTCGAGATCGTGCCAAACCGCCCCGCCTTCCCGTGCCTCACCTCCGGCCCGCGCGTCGCGGTCCTGGCCTATGACGGGCTGTGCACCTTCGAGTTCGGCGTCGCCTTCGAGGTGTTCGGGCTGCCGCGGCCGGAGGCCGGCCCGGGCTGGTACCGCTACGCGGCCTGCGCGGCCGAGCCGAGCCCGTTGCGCGCCGCCGGCGGCCTCACGGTCGCGGTCGAGGGCGGG
The DNA here is from genome assembly GCF_900110515.1 of Methylobacterium sp. ap11. Lineage (NCBI taxonomy): Bacteria > Pseudomonadati > Pseudomonadota > Alphaproteobacteria > Hyphomicrobiales > Methylobacteriaceae > Methylobacterium > Methylobacterium sp. ap11. The sequence goes on from NZ_FOEB01000003.1 coordinate 230,594, forward strand.
CTCGACCTCGTCGCGGAGGCCGACCTCGTGGTGGTGCCGGGCTGGCGCGGGATCGACGCGCCCGTGCCGCCGGCCCTGGTCCGGGCGCTTGTCGACGCCCATGCCCGCGGCGCGCGGCTGATGTCGCTGTGCTCCGGCCTCGCGGTGCTGGCGGCGACCGGGCTCCTCGACGGCCGCCGGGCCACCACCCACTGGCGCTACGCCGACGCGATCCGGGCGCGCTACCCGGCGATCGCCCTCGATTCCCGGGTGCTCTACGTCGGCGAGGGGCGGATCCTCACCGCGGCGGGCAGCGCCGCCGGGATCGACCTGTGCCTTCATGTCGTGCGCGGGGATTTCGGGCCCGACCTCGCCAACGCCGTGGCGCGCCGCCTCGTCGTGCCGCCGCACCGGGAGGGCGGCCAGGCCCAGTTCATCGAGGCGCCGGTGCTGCGCGGGCATGAGGCAGCCCGCCTCGGGCCGGCGATCGAGGCGATGCGGGCGAACCTTCGCGAGGACCGGCCACTCGCCGCCATGGCGCGCCTCGCCGGCATGAGCCTGCGCACCTTCCAGCGCCGCTTCGCCGCGGCGACCGGGCTGCCGCCGGGCGAGTGGATCGTCGCCGAGCGGCTGCGCCTCGCCCGGGAGCTGCTGGAGCGGCCGGGTCGGGTGTCGCTTGCCGAGGTCGCCGAGGCGAGCGGGTTCCGCAGCCCGGCGGGCCTGCGCCACCATTTCCGTACCCGCCTCGGCACCAGCCCGGCGGCGTACCGCCGGAGCTTCTCAGGGAGCCGGGCCTGAGACCGGGCCGCCCGGCGCCGCCGGCCGCCGCTGCCCGATCGCGCTCGCCAGCATCCTGGAGAGCTGCTCGGCCGAGTAGGGCTTGTGCAGCAGCGGGAAGCCGTGGGAGCCTTCTTGCGCCAGGACGTGGCTGTAGCCGGAGGTGAGCAGCACCGGCAGGCCCGGATGGCGCCGGCGCAGGGTCTTGGCGAGCTCGATGCCGCCCATGCCGGGCATCACCACGTCGGAGAAGACCGCGTCGTAGGCGGCGTCCTCGCCGAGCACGTCGAGGGCGGCCTCGGCGTTGGTGACCCAGGTGGCGACGTAGCCGAGGTCGCCGAGGATCTGCGCGGCGAAGCGGCCGACGCCGACATTGTCCTCGACGAGGAGCACCCGCTGCCCGGCGCGGGCCGGCGCCATTCCCTCGTCCGCCGGGGCCGCGCGCCCGGGCTCGGCCGGGGCGGCCACCTCCGGCAGGTACAGGATGAAGGTGGAGCCCTGCCCAACCCGGCTCGCCACGTCGACGTCGCCGCCCGACTGCTTGGCGAAGCCGAACACCTGCGACAGGCCGAGACCCGTACCCTTGCCGACCTCCTTGGTGGTGAAGAACGGCTCGAAGATCTTGTCGATCACCGCCGGGCTCATGCCGGTGCCGGTATCGGTGAGCGAGATCGCCGCGAAGGGCCCCCTCGCCGCGGCGTGGCCGCGGATCTCGGGCTTCTCCGCCCCGCAGGCGACCGCCAGGGTGAGGGTCCCCTCTCCCTCCATGGCGTCGCGGGCGTTGACCGCCATGTTGATGAGCGCGGTCTCGAACTGGCTCAGGTCCGCGCGCACGAAGCAGGGCCGGTCGGGGCCCTCGGTCACCACGCGGATGCGCGCGCCCGTCACCGTGTCGAGCATGTCGGCAACGCCCTGGAGACGGGCGACGACGTCGAACACCTCGGGCGCCAGCGCCTGGCGGCGGGCGAAGGCGAGGAGCTGGCCGGTGAGCTTAGCCGCCCGGTCCACCGTGTCGGAGACCGCGTCGAGGTAGCGGCGTTTGCGCGCCTCCGGCAGCTCGGGCCGGCGCAGGAAATCCACCGACGAGCGGATGATGGTCAGCAGGTTGTTGAAGTCGTGGGCGACCCCGCCGGTGAGCTGGCCCACCGCCTCCATCTTCTGCGACTGGCGCAGGGCCTCCTCGGCCTGGACGAGGCGCTGGGCCCGCTCGCGCTGGTCGGTGACGTCGCGGGCGACGCAGTACAGGCTGCCCTCGAACGGCACCGCCCGCCACGACAGGGTACGGTAGCTCCCGTCCCGGGTGCGGAACCGGTTCTCGAACGACAGGGTCGGCTCGCCGGCGGCCAGGCGCCGGATCTCGTCGCGGGTCCGGTCCTGGTCGTCCGGGTGCTCGAGCCAGGCGGAGCTGCGGCCCACCACCTCCTCGGGCTGCCAGCCGAGGGCCGCGGTCCAGGCCGGGTTGACGCTGAGCCAGACGCCCGCGGCGTCGGCGACGCCGAGCATGTCGCGGCTGACCTGCCAGATCCGGTCGCGCTCGGCGGTGCGCACGGCGACCTGGCGCTCCAGGGTCTCGTTGAGGCCACGCAGCGCCTCCTCGAGCCGGCGCTGCGCGGTCACGTCGTTGAACAGGACCGCGACGTGGTGGGCCTCCGGCGGATCGACCCGGAAGGCGTGGACCTCGTACCAGCGATCCCCCAGCGCCCGGGCCGGCTGCACGAAGCGGACCGACTCGCCCGTCCGCGCCACCCGGCCGTAGAGGTCGAACCAGTGCCGCTCGTGGTCGGGGGCGAGGTCGCGTATCCAGCGCCCGGCCGCACCCGTCAGGCCGGTATGGCGCTCGAAGGCGGGATTCACCTCGAGGAAGCGGTAATCCTCGGCCCGGCCGTCGGCGTCGAAGCGCAGGGCGATGACGCAGAAGCCGGCGTCGATCGCCTCGAACAGCGCGCGGTAGCGCGCCTCGCTGCGCCGCAGCGCCTCCTCGGTCCGGCGCCGGTCGGTGATGTCGATGATGAACTCGAAGCCGTTGCCGTCGTCGAGCCGGGTCGCCGCGCACAGGCCCCAGAACCGCGAGCCGTCCCGGCGCAGGTACTCGCGCTCGGTCGAGTCCGAGCGGCCCCGCGCCTGGAGCTCGGCGATGACGCGGCGGGACACCGCCTGCCATTCCGGCGGCACCAGGGTGGCGCCGGTGAGACGGCCCAGGGCGAGGTCGTCGCGGTCGTAGCCGCTCATCGCCAGGAAGGTGTCGTTGGCCTCCAGCACCCGGCCCGCCATGTCGAACACGATCACCCCGACGGTGGCGATGCCGAGCGCCGCCCGCAGGCGCGGGTCGCCGAGGAACCCGCCCGGGCGGGCGGTCCCGGCCGGAACGCCGCGTGGCGAGGAGGTCCCGGCCGCCCGGGCCTCGGCCCGCGCCGCGTCCCGCTCGCGCTCGGCCGTCGCCAGCCCGGCGCGCAGGCGCGCGTTCTCCGCTTCGAGGTCCGGGCGCTGCGTCATCCGTCTCCCATCCGTCCGGGCGCCTGCGCGGTCATGCCGGGTGGGGCCCGACCGCGTCGGCCGCTGCATATAGCGGAGCCCGTCACCCCGTCTTCCCCCGAACCCCCGCGACGTTCGGCGCGGGCGCATTGCGGCGGCGTGCGCCAGGCTGCATACCCGAGGATGCTCCCGAGCGGCCGCAGGGCGCCGGGATGCGGAGGCCCGCCCGTGACGATCAAGCCGACCCGCTGCAGCAACGCGGCCCTGCGCCGGGCGACGCGCAGCGTCGGGCAGCTCTACGACGAGGCGCTGGCGCCCTGCGGGCTGCGCGCGACGCAGTTCGGCCTGCTCGCGACGATCCGCGGCCTCGGCACCCCGACCATAGGGACCCTCGCCGAGGCCATGGTGATGGACCTCTCCGGGCTCGCCCACACCCTCAAGCCCCTGACCCGGGACGGCTATGTCAGCGTCGTGCCGGACCCGCACGACCGCCGGGCCCGCCGCGTCGCGCTGACCGAGGCCGGCACCGCCAAGCTCGCCGAGGCGACCCCGCTGTGGCACGAGGTCCAGGCCCGCTTCGACGCGGCCTTCGGCCCCGAGCGGGCAGGCCTGCTGCGCGACCTCCTGCACGTGCTCGCCCTGCCGGACTTCCGCGCGGCCCTCGGACGGGCGGTCGAGGAACCGGGCCCGATCTCCCCGCCCGCCTGAGTGTCTCTCGCAAAACTCCCGATCACCGCCTCGGCTTGCTGTGGCGGCGACATTGCGGCGGGAGTTTTGTGAGATGCACTGAGAACCACCGGGCGGCACGCGGGCCCCCGTCGGCGGTCGGATCCGCGCAGGCCCATCAGGCCGCCCGCACGGTGGCGAGGAAGCGCGCCACCTCGGCGGAGAGACGCTCCGACTGGTGCGACAGCGCGGAGGCCGAGGTCAGGACCCGGCCCGCGGCCGCGCCCGTCTCCTCCGCCGCGCCCGCGACCCCGGCGATGGTCCCGGTGACCTCGCCGGTGCCGGTCGCAGCCTGGGAGACGTTGCGGACGATCTCGCGGGTCGCCGCGCCCTGCTCCTCCACGGCGTCCGCGATCGCCGCCGACACGCCGCTGATCTCGTCGATCCGCCCACCGATGCCCGCCATCGCGGTGGTCGCCCGGCCAGTCGCGGCCTGGATGGCGGCGATCTGGCCGGTGATCTCGTCCGTGGCCTTGGCGGTCTGGCCGGCGAGTTCCTTCACCTCCGCCGCCACCACGGCGAAGCCGCGGCCGGCCGCCCCGGCGCGCGCCGCCTCGATGGTGGCGTTGAGCGCGAGCAAATTGGTCTGGCTGGCGATCGACGAGATCAGCCCGACCACGTCGCCGATGCGGTTCACCGCCAGGCTGAGGTCGCGCACCACCCCGGCGGTCGCGCCGGCCTCCGCGGCGGCGGTGCGGGCGAGGCTGGCCGAGCCGTCGACCTGGCGGCCGATCTCCGCCACCGAGGCGCCGAGCTCCTCGGCCGCCGCCGCCACGGTGCCGACATTGGACGAGGCCTCCTCGGCGGCGGCGGCCACGGCGGTCGATTGCGCGGCGGTCCGGGTCGCGGTCGCCGTCATGGTCCGGGCGGTGACCTGCAGCTCGGTCGCCGAGGCCGCGACCTGGCCGACGATGCCGCCGACCGCCGTCTCGAAGGCGTCCGCCATCTGGCGCATGCCGGCGCGGCGCTGCTCCTCGGCGGAAGCGCGGGCGAGCCTCGTCTCCTCCTTCAGCGCCCGGGCCCGGATCAGGCCGTCCTTGAACACCTGGACGGCATCGGCCATGCCGCCGATCTCGTCGCGCCGGCCGGCGCCGGGGATCTCCGCGGCGAGGTCGTGGCCGGCGAGCCGGCCCATCGCCGCGGTCATGCCGCGGATCGGCCGGATCACGCCGCGATGCAGGAGCAGCAGCGACAGCGCCGCCGCCGCGACCATCACGGCGAACCCGACGAGGCTGGCGAGGCGCGATTGCCGCACGGCGGCCGCGGAGGCCGCCCGGCGCTCGTCCAGGAGCGTCTGCTCGACCGCCGCGAGCGCGGCGGCCTTGGCGCGGATCGCGTCCATCACCGCCTTGCCGGCGCCCGAGGCCTCGATCCGCCGCGCCGCCTCCCGCGTCGCCGGATCCTCCATCAGAGCGATCGCCCGCGCGGCGACCTCACCGGTCCATTGCTGCTCGAGCACCCCCAGGGCGTCGAGATGGGCACGCTGCTCCGGGTTGTCGGCCACCAGCGCCCGGGCCCGCCCGAGGGCGGCGGCGAAGTCCGCCTCGCCGGCGCGGTAGGGCGCCAGGAACGACGCCTCGCCCGACAGGAGGAAGCCGCGCAGGCCCGATTCGCGGTTGACCATGGCGAGGACCGTGCGGTCGACGTTCTGCATCACCTCGCGGGTATGCGCCGACCAGGCGGTCGTCTCCTCGACGGTCTCGAGGTTGCGCCACGACACCACCGCGACGGCGAGGCTGAGGCACAGGAGCAGGACGGGCGCCGCCGCGATCTTGGCGGCGAGCGGCAGGTTCACCAGGCGACGCGACGGGGCACGAGACGGCGCGGCGCGAGACGAGATTGTGCGGGACGACATGAGCGAACACTCGTGGAGGTCCCGGGACGGGCCGTTCCGGCCACCATCGGGACAGCATAGGGTGGACGGACGCTGCGGCAGAGATCCTAATGCAGCGTGAATATCGTCACCTCTACATTGCCGGGCGCCGCCGGAATTCCACGCCCGACGACGGCCGGGAAAGTTCCAACGTCCCCCGTGATTTTTACCGACTGCGCCGGCTCCGCATCACCTCGGGGAAGACGGCCTGCGAGCCCCGCTCCTCGCCTCCCCGGCCATCCCGCGGGCGAGGTGCTGGAGCAGCGTGCCGGCGGCCGGCGAGAGCTGGCGGCCGAGGCGGGTGACGATCTGGGCCTCGACGCCGTCGAGGCCGGGATCGGCGAGGGGGAGCGCCACCAGGCTGCCCGCCGAGATCTCCTGGGCGGCGCAGAAGGCCGGCAGCAGGGTCACGCCGATGCCGGAGGCGACGAACTGCTTGAGCACGCCGATCGAGCCGGTGATCAGGACGGGATCGAGCCGCACGCCCTCGGCCCGCTCGGCCGCCGCGATGATCTGCCGGATGCCGTAGGCCGGGTGCATCGTGCCGAGGCGGTGCCCGGCGAGGTCGGCGAGCCGCACCGGGCCCGGATGGGCGGCGAGCGGATGGTCGGCCCGCACCAGCAGCCGGATCGGGTGGGGCATCGCCAGGTGGGTGCGCAGCCGCGGCTCGGGCGGCGGGTTGTAGACGAGGCCGAGATGCGCCTCGTCCTCGACGACCCGGCGCACCACGTCGTTGGTCGCGGCGAGGTCGAGGGTCATGGTCAGGTCGGGGTGGCGGGCCCAGAACCCCTGGAGCAGGCCCGACATCAGGTCGCCGACGAAGCCCTCGCCCAGCACCACGTCGATATGGCCGCGGCGCAGGCCCTTCAGCTCGGTGAGCTTGGCCAGGATGTCCTCCCGGTCGGAGGCCTGGCGCCGGTAGTAATCGAGGAGGAGCGAGCCGGCCGGCGTCGCCCGCACGCCGCGGCGGTGGCGCTCGATCAGCGGCGTGGCGAGCTGCCCCTCCATCTGGACGATCTGGCGGCTCACCGCCGAGGCGTTGACGTTGAGCTTGTCGGCCGCGGCGCGGACCGACCCGCAGCCGACCGCCTCCGCAAGGTAGCGCAGGCAGCGCTCGTCGAGGCTCTGCATCGGACGTCTTCCCTCCCCACCCGCCGGGTGCGTTGCCGGCAAGTCAACGCAAAATACCTGCCAGTGCCGTTCTGCTCAACGCCGGCCTGCCTCACTCTCCGGTTCCCAGGAGGCGCCGCGGCCAACGATCCCGGCGCCCACGGGAGACATCAGGACATGCGCACGATCGGCGTCGTCGGGCTCGGCAACATGGGCCGGGGCATGGCCCTCTCGCTGCGGCGGGGCGGTTTCGAGGTCATCGGCTACGACCCCGCCCCCGCCGCCCGCGCGGCCCTCGCGGCGGACGGGATCACGATCGCCGACACCCCCGCGACCCTGTGGCGGGAGTGCGACGCGGTGGTGCTGTCGCTGCCGACCCCCGAGGTGGTGGAGGCGGTGCTGCTCGGTGCCGACGGGCCTCTCCACGGAGCGAAGGCGGACCTCCTGATCGTCGACACCTCGACCTCGCACCCGGACGTCACCCGGCGGATCGCGGCGGCGCTGGAGCCCGCCGGCCTCGACCTGATCGACGCCCCGGTGAGCGGCGGCCCGAAGGGCGCGCACGCCGCGACGCTGACGATGGTGCTCGGCGGCAGCGACGGGGCGGTGGTCCGGGCCGAGCCGGTGCTCGCCGCGATGAGCGCGACGCGGGTCCATGTCGGCGGCGTCGGCGCCGGCCACGTCACCAAGCTCGCCAACAATCTGCTGTGCGCCGCCCACCTGATCACCGCCGCGGAAGCCGTGCGGATGGCGCGGGATGCCGGCGTCGAGCCGGCGCGCCTGCTGGCCGGCATCAATGCCGGGTCGGGCCGCAGCGGCGTCACGCAGGTCAACTTCCCGACCTGGGTGCTCAACGGTGCCTTCGATTCCGGCTTCACCATGAAGCTGATGCGCAAGGACGTGCGGCTCGCCGGCGAGCTGATCGCCGCCCTCGACCTCGACCTGCCGCTGTCGGCGCGGGCCGTCCGGCTGTGGCGCGACAGCGCCGAGATCGCGGACGACGCCGACTTCAACGCCATCGTCAAGCTCCAGCTCGCCTGACCGGAAGGACCCGTCATGACCGAGACCCGTCCCCAGACCCTGGCCGCCCTGATGCGGCCTTTCTTCCCCGAGACCTCCGTTATCGGCTCCTGGGTGAACGGCCGCATGGTGCCGGGTACCGGCGAGGCGATCCGCCTCGTCGATCCCTCCACCGGCCTGACGCTGGCCGAATACCCGGATGCCGGCGCCCCGGTCGCCGCCGAGGCCGCGCGGGCGGCGGCCGCCGGCCAGGCCCGCTGGGCCGCGCTCACCGGCGCCGCCCGCGGCCGGGTGATGCAGGAGATCGCCCGCACGATCCGGGGCGAGATCGAGCCCCTCGCCCGCCTCGAGGCCCTGAACGCCGGCAAGCCGATCCGCGATTGCCGCGTCGAGGCGACCAAGGTCGCCGAGATGTTCGAGTATTACGCCGGCTGGGCCGACAAGCTGCACGGCGAGGTGATCCCGGTCCCGACCAGCCACCTCAACTACACCCGCCGCGAGCCCCTCGGCGTGGTGCTGCAGATCACGCCCTGGAACGCCCCGGTCTTCACCTGCGGCTGGCAGCTCGCCCCGGCGTTGGCAGCTGGCAACGCGGTGCTGCTCAAGCCCTCCGAGCTGACCCCCCTCACCTCGCTCGCCGTGGCGGCGCTCGCCGAGCGGGCCGGGCTGCCGGCGGGCGTCGTCAACGTGCTGTCGGGCTACGGCCACACCACCGGGCAGGCGGCGCTCGCCGAGCCGGCGGTGGCCAAGGTGGTCTTCGTCGGCTCGCCGGCCACCGGCGCGAAGATCGCCGAGGCCGCGGCGCGTTACCTCAAGCCCTGCGTGCTCGAGCTCGGCGGCAAGTCGGCCAACATCGTGTTCGCCGATGCCGACCTCGAGCGGGCGTGCCTGGGCGCGCAGGCCGCGATCTTCGCGGGCGCCGGCCAGTCCTGCGTCGCCGGCTCGCGGCTCCTCGTCGAGCGCCCGGTCCACGACCGCTTCGTCGCCATGCTGGCCGAGGGCGCGGACCGCATCCGCGTCGGCGATCCGCTCGATCCGCAGACCGAGGTCGGGCCGATCAACAATGCCGCCCAGTACCGCCACGTGCTGGCGATGATCCGCGGCGGCCTCGACCAGGGCGCCCGGCTCGCCGCCGGCAGCGACGGCCACCCGGCGGAGGGCGGCTTCTACGTCCGCCCGACGGTGCTGTCGGGCGCCGACAACTCCATGGACTGCGCCCGCACCGAGATCTTCGGGCCGGTGGTGACGGTGATCCCGTTCGACACGGAAGAGGAGGCGGTCGCCATCGCCAACGATTCCGCGTTCGGGCTCGCCGGCGCGGTCTGGACCCGCGACGTCGGCCGCGCCCACCGGATGGCGGCCCTGGTCCGGGCCGGCACCTTCTGGATCAACGCCTACAAGACGATCCACGTCTCCTCGCCCTTCGGCGGCTCGGGGATGAGCGGCTACGGCCGCTCCAGCGGCCTCGAGGCCCTGCACGAATACACCCAGGTCAAGAGCGTCTGGGTCGAGACCGCCGCCGCCCCCGCCGCCTCCTTCGGCTACGCCCCCGGCGTCGGCGCCTGACACCCCACCCGGTCCGGGGGGCGGCCCCCGGACCGCCCCCCTCGCACCGGAGACGTCACCCCATGACAAGCGGTACCCTCGCGAGCGGCGGCCCGGCCGTCGCGCCCACGACCCATGCCGGGCGCACCGGCATCCTGACGCTCTTCCTCCTCGCCCTCGTGGTGGTGACGCTGGCCGAGCTGATCGGCAACGTCTCGATCCCGCTCGGCCACGGCAAGATCATCCTGCTGCCGCTGCTCTGGGCGCTGCTGATGGGCGGGGGCCTCGGGCTCGCCGCGCCGCGCCTGCCGCCGGCCCTGCGGCTGCCGGTGTCGCTCCAGCACGCGGCGGGCGCGATCCTGCAGCCGGCCCTGCTGCTCTTCGTCGCCAAGCTCGGGCTCCTCGTCGGCGGGTCGCTGCCGAAGATCCTCGGCGCCGGCTGGGCCCTGGTGTTCCAGGAATTCGGCCACTTCTTCGGCACGATGGTGTTCGGCCTGCCGGTGGCGCTCCTGCTCGGCCTCAAGCGCGAGGCGATCGGCGCCACCTTCTCGGTCGGGCGCGAGCCCAGTCTCGCGATCATCGGCGAGCGCTACGGCATGGATTCGCCGGAGGGCCGCGGCGTGCTCGCCGAGTACCTCACCGGCACGGTGTTCGGGGCGGTGTTCATCGCGGTGCTGGCCGGGCTGATCGCGAGCCTCGGGATCTTCAACCCGCTGGCGCTCGCCATGGGCGCGGGCGTCGGCTCGGGCAGCATGATGGCGGCGGCCGCCGGCGCCATCGCGGCGCAGCAGACCCCCGAGATGGCGAAGGAGGTCGCCACCTTCGCGGCGGCGAGCAACCTCATCACCACCACCATCGGCACCTACTTCACCCTGTTCCTGTCCCTGCCCTTCACGATCTGGGCCTACGGCGTGCTGGAGCCGATCCTCGGCCGGGGTCGCGGGCGGATCGAGACCGCCCCCGCGCCCGCGCCGTCCGGGACGGTCGCGGCCCATGCCGCCCCGGCCCATGCCGCCCCGGCCTTCGGCCTGCCGGCCCTGGTGCTGATCTGGATCGCCACGGCGGCGCTCGGCCTCATCGGCAACGGGCTCACCTACGGCACGAAACCCGACGGGCAGGTGCTCGCCGGCGCCGCCATCATCGTCGCCGTGGTGATCGTCGGCGAGGTGCTCTACCGCCTGGCCGGGCGCCGGCTGCCGGCGGTGGTGTGGGCGTCGCTGATCGGCATGGCGCTGACCTATCCGGGCACGCCGTTCTCGGCCGAGATCGCCGCGGCCACGGGCCGGATCAACTTCCTGGCGCTCGCCACCCCGATCCTCGCCTTCGCGGGCCTGTCGCTCGCCAAGGACTTCCCGGCCTTCCGGCGCCTCGGCTGGCGCATCGTGGTGGTGTCGTTCATGGCGAATGCCGGCACCTTCCTCGGCGCGGCGCTGATCGCCCAGTTCTGGATGCACCCGCCGGTGTGAGGAGGGGCGCAACCCGCCAAAAACCTCCCCCTCTGCGCAGGGCTGTCCGAGGACAAGGATGGCGCAGGACTTCTCCTCTCCCCGCGGGCGGGGAGAGGGACGTGTCACCGTCCAGGTGACGCGGCAAGCGGAGGCGAAAGCCGGAGCGAGGGTGAGGGGGTGTCGACGCGTGAGGCTCCTCCGGCAACACCCCCTCACCCCCGGCTGACGCCTCGCTGTGTTCCCTGGACGGGAACACAGCCCTCTCCCCGCCCGCGGGGAGAGGGGAAACCTGCGCCTCTTCTTTCCCCGAACAGCATTGCGAAGAGGGAGGAGGGTCCACGCGCGGCCCGACGACGCTTGCCCCTAAACCCGGTACTTCCCGTTCCGCTTCACCATCACGGTCGTGCCCACCGGCACGCGCTCGTAGAGATCGACCACGTCCTCGTTGAGCATGCGCACGCAGCCCGAGGACATCTGCTCGCCGATGCTCCAGGGCTCGTTGGTGCCGTGGATGCGGAACAGGATGTCGCGGCCGCCCTGGTAGAGGTAGAGGGCGCGGGCGCCCAGCGGGTTGTCGACGCCGCCTTTGCGCGTGCGCGGCAGGTCGGGGTTGAGGCTGACCATCTTGGCGGTCGGGCCCCAATCGGGCCAGACGCCCTTGCGGCCGACCGTGGCGGTGCCCTTCCAGGAGAAGCCGAGCTTGCCGACGCCGACGCCGTAGCGGCGCGCCTGACCGCCCTCCTGGACGAGGTAAAGGAAGCGCTCGTCGATATCGACCACCACGGTGCCGGGCTTCTCCAGCCCCGTATAGGCGACGGTCTGGGGCCGGTATTTCGGCTCCATCCGGCTGCGGTCGACCAGCGGCACGTCGTAGGGCTGGTCGGGCATGGTGCCGATGTACCAGGCCGCATCCGGATCGACCGCCGCGACCTGGGCGGGCCCGCGGGCGTTGCAGGCCGCGAGCGGCAGCCCGGCGAGGAGGGCGAGGACGAGGCGGCGCGGGGGCATGGCGACCTTTCGGCGGGACGGGCCGGTCCGGCGGCCCGTCGGGAGACGTTGCCCATGCCTAGCCGCTCCCGCCGCCGCAGGTTGTGTCCCGCCGGACTCAGGCTCGGGGAAAGTCAGGCGGCCGCCCGCCAGGGGAGCGCGGCGGAGACGAGGGCGCGCAGGTCGGCCGCCGGGACCGGACGGCTGAACAGGAAGCCCTGCACCTCGTCGCAGCCGCTGCGCCGCAGGAGGGCGAGCTGCGCCTCGGTCTCGACCCCCTCCGCCACCGTGGTGGTACCGAGGCTGGCGCCGAGCCCGATCACCGCCTGCACCACCGCCAGGGCGGCGGCCTCCTGGCCGAGCGCCGCGGTGAACGAGCGGTCGATCTTGATCTTGTCGAACGGGAAGGCGCGCAGGTAGCTCAGCGAGGCGTAGCCGGTGCCGAAATCGTCGATCGCGATGCGCACCCCGAGGCCGCGCAGCCGGTGCAGCACCGCGATGTTGGCGGCGCTCTCCTCCAGCATCACCTGCTCGGTGATCTCGAGCTCGAGGCGCGCCGGGTCGAGGCCCGATTCCGCCAGCGCCCGGGCCACGGTGCCGACGAGGTCGGGGGCGCGAAACTGGACCGGCGACAGGTTGACGGCGATCCGCGCCGGGCGCGGCCAGCCGGCCGCCTCGCGGCAGGCCCGGGCCAGCACCCACTCGCCCAGGGATGCGATCAACCCGGTCTCCTCGGCGACCGGGATGAAGTCGGCCGGCGAGACGAAGCCGCGCTCGGGGTGGCGCCAGCGCAGCAGCGCCTCGCAGCCGGTCACCGCGAGGGTCCTGGCGTCGACGAGGGGCTGGTAGTGGACCTCGAGCGCCTCGGAGGCGATCGCCGCCCGCAGGTCGCGCTCGAGGGCGCGGCGGGCCTGGAGCGCCGCGTCCATGGCGGGCTCGAACAGGCGTCGGGTGCCCCGCCCGTCGGCCTTGGCGGCGTAGAGGGCGGTGTCGGCCTTGCGCAGGAGCCCGTCCGGGTCGTCGCCGTGCTCGGGCGCGAGGGCGATACCGATGCTGACCCCGACCGTGACGTCCTGGCCGTCGAGCGCGAAGGGCCGGCAGAGCGCGGCGATGATCCGGTCGGCGAGCGCGACGAGCGCCGGCCGCTCGGCGCGGTGGAGGACCGCGAATTCGTCGCCGCCGAGGCGCGCCACCAGCCCGTGCCCGCCCAGGCAGGCGCGCAGGCGCTCGGCGACCTGGCGCAGCAGCGCGTCGCCTGCCGGATGGCCGAGGGTGTCGTTGACGAGCTTGAAGTGGTCGAGGTCGAGGCAGAGCAGGCCAGCCGGGGCCCGCTCCGCCACCAGGGCGGCCAGGCGCTCGTGGAACAGCACGCGGTTCGGCAGGCCCGTGAGGGCGTCGTGATGGGCCATGTGGGCGATGCGCCGCTCGGCCCGGCGCTGCTCCGTCACGTCGACGCACGCCGTCAGGGTGGCGCTCAGGCCCTCGAACGGGATCGGACCGGAGAACACCTCGACGTCGATGACGCCGCCGTCCCGCCGGCGGTGGCGCTGGGCCGGCCCCGCGGCGCCCGGCATCACGAGATCGCCGGCGGACAGGCGCAGGAAATCCTCGCGCGGGAAGCCGTAATGGCCGGTGGCGGCGTCGTTGACCGCCAGCACGGCCCCGTCCTTGCCCGAGAGCCACATCGGCACCGGGTTGTGCTCGAACAGGAGGCGCGCCGACGCCTCGCGGGCCTTCAGGTCGCCGATATCCGTGAGGGTCACGCCGAGGAGGTCGCCGATCGCCGCGATCTCGACCCGGACGTGCAGCGGGCTCCCGTCGGGCCGGGTGTAGGAGGTCTCGTAGTGGCGCCGGTCGCCGGACAGGGCGGCGTTCAGGCGCGCCAGCATCGGCCCGACGGTGGCGGCGGGCAGCAGCGTCGACAGGCGCCGCCACTGGGCCCGCTCGATGGTGGTGCGCATCATCGCCGCGGCGGCGTCGTTGAGGGACAGGATGCGGAAATCCACCACCGTGCCGGCGCCGTCGCGCAGCGCCGTGACCGCGGCCATGCCCTGCCGGGTGGAGCGAAACAGGGTCTTGAGCAGGTTCGTCCGCACGGTCCGGCCGGCTAGGCACAGGAGCACCAGGCGCCCGGACGGGCCCGCGAGCGGCAGACCGGCCACTTCGGTGGTGTAGGCGACGCCGCCCGCCACCCGGGCACAGGGCGTGCTGACCGGCGCGCCGCCGGCGAGCGCGTCGGCGACGATCTCCTGCAGCGGGTGGGAGAGCCCACCCGGCACGGCCTCGAGGAGGCGGCCGGCCCAAGAATCGGGAAATGTATCGGGAAATGAATCTGAGAATGTATCGGAGGATGCCTCGGACGACGCCACGCGCGACGCCTGGCACGGGCCGAGCCAGTCCTCGAACGCCTCGCCGACCCAGAGCAGGCGGGGGCGGCCGGGCGAGGCGTCCACCAGGGCGGCCCGGCTCGCCATACGGCCGAGATTGCCCAGGACCATGTCCTCGTAGGCCGGCAGCCCGCGGGCGGCGGTGCGCGCGGCGTGCCAGCGGTGCAGCAGCCCCTCGGAGCCGTCTCGCGTCGCGTTCCCGCTCATCCCGTCCGATCCGCAACCGCAGCGCCCGAGCCGTATCGGGCGTGCGACTTCCAGACCGTTAAACCGAGCCGGCTCGCTATCGCGATTCGCGCCGGCCGGGACGGAGGATCCGCGCGGCCCGGCGTCAGGTTAGCGCTACCTCGATCAGGAACGGGCCGCGGCGGGCGAGCGCGCCCTTCAGGGCGTCGACGAACGCCGCCAGGGTCTCGACCCGACGCGCCTCGACGCCGTAGCCCTTCGACAGGCTGACCCAGTCGATCGGCGGGTCGTCGAGGGTCAGCATGTCGATCGCCTTGCGGCCCGGATTGGCGCCGACATTGGTCAGCTCGTGGCGCAGGATCGCGTAGGAGCGGTTCGACCAGATCAGCGTCACCACGTCGAGGCGCTCGCGCGCCTGGGTCCACAGCGCCTGGGCGGTGTAGAGGCCGCTGCCGTCGGCCTGGAGCGAGATCACCTTGCGGTCCGGGCAGGCCACCGCCGCGCCGGTCGCCATCGGGATGCCGAGGCCGATCGAGCCGCCGGTGAGCTGGAGCCAGGTATGGGGCGCCGCCGCATGCGTGGCGGGGAAGAAGTTGCGCCCGGTCGTGACCGACTCGTCGCAGACGATCGCGCCCTCGGGCATCAGCGCGCCGAGCACCCGGGCGATTGAATCCTGGTCGAGGCGCCCCTCCCCCGGCAGTTCCGGTCGGGGGCCGGCGGGCACCGGCACCTCGGCCGGCGCGCCGACCGCCTCGGCGAGGCGCGCGAGCGCGTCGACCTGGTCCTGCTCCGGGGTGGCCAGCGCGAAGACGTCGCAGGTCGGCGGGGCGAGCGCGCTCGGCTTGCCCGGATAGGCGAAGAACGCCACCGGCAGGGTCGCGCCGACGAGGATGACGTGCTTGTAGGGCGCCAATACCTCGCGGGCCGGATCGACCGGATAGGGCAGGCGCTCGATCGGCACCGTGCCCGCACCCCGGTCGATGCGGGCGTTCGACGTCATGGCGAGCAGCTTCGCCCCGGTCTTCCTCGCGATCCGCTCGGCGATCCGCCGGCCCTCGTCGCGCACCGCCCGGTCGCCGAGATGGAGCAGCACCGGCTCGCCGCTGCGGAGCGCCGCGACCGCGTGCGCGATCGCCTCGTCGCTCGCCCGCGGGCGCGCAGGCATCGCCGGCAGGGGGGCGATGCCGCTCCCCTCCTCCCAGGCGGTGTCGGCGGGCAGGATCAGGGTGGCGACGCCGCCGGGTGCCGTGCGGGCGGCGACGATCGCGTCGGCCCCGTCCGCCGCTACCGCCTTGGCGCTCATCCCCGTGCGGACCCAGGCCGAGACGGGACCGGCCAGCCCCTCGATGTCGGAGGTGAGCGGCGCGTCGAAGGTGCGGTGGTAGGTGGCGTGCTCGCCCACGATGTTGACCAGCGGCGAGCGGGCGCGGCGCGCGTTGTGCAGGTTGGCGATGCCGTTGCCGAGGCCGGGCCCGAGATGGAGCAGCGTCGAGGCCGGCTTGTCGGCCATGCGGGCGTAGCCGTCGGCCGCGCCCGTGGCGCCGCCCTCGAACAGGCACAGGACCGCCCGCATCCCCTCGACCCGGTCGAGGGCGGCGACGAAGTGCATCTCCGAGGTGCCCGGATTGGTGAAGCACACCTCGACGCCCCCCGCCACCAGGGTGCGCACCAGGCTCTCGGCCCCGTTCATCGCCATCGGCATCTCCTCGTCGCACGGGCATCTGACGGCCCGGTTCGTGTTCGCGGTACGGTGATAGGGGATTTCGGGGGTGGGGTGTGAGGGCCTCGAAGGCATGGGGGGTGGGCGCTGCCGCACCGGACCGAGACGGTGGTCCCGTCGGGATGGACCCGATCGTCAGGAGGCTGCCGGTCCGGACGCCCCGCGCCCGGGCCGCGCCCGGTGCTTCTCGCCCTCGAACTCCGCGCGGCGGCGCGCGATCTCTTCGGGCGAGAGGCGAGCGAGGCTCGCGTAATCCGCCTTCCAGGACGGATCGGGACGCCAGATCTGGGGCGACTGCACCGTCGTGCGCGCCGCCACGGCCGATTCGAGGAGCGCGAGGGCGAGGCGCAGCGTCGCCTCCTGCGAGGCGGGGTCGTGCGGCCGGCCGGCGGCGTTGCCGAGGGGAAAGTCGCTGAACAGGAAGCGCGGCACGCCGCAATGCTCGACGACGTCCTTGGCGCAGCCCATTAGCACCGTGGCGATGCCGGCGGCTTCGAGCACCCGGGCGGCGAGCACGAGCGACTGGTGGCAGACCGGGCAGTTCGCCACCAGGATCGCGGCATCCGCCCCATCGGCGCGGATCCGGGCGAGGAGCTCCGGCGCGTCGACCGCGCTCGTCGTGCGTTGGCTGCGGTTCGTCGGCAGGCCGTGGAAGCGGGCCGCGACGCGCCCGATCCGTCCCGCCGCGGCGGCCGCCTTCAGGGCCGCGAGCGGGAAGTAGGTGCCGGGATCGTCCGCACGCGTGTGGTCGCGGTCGTAGGCGATGTGGGCGATGCGCAGGTCCGGGCTCCCGTCCGCCGGGGCCGAGTACACCGAGAAGAACTTGGCCGCGCCGTTATAGGGCGCGCGCGGCCCCTGGTCTCCCTTGTCCGGCTGGTAGGGCGCCGCCGTCGTGACGAGGGCGATGCAGCTCTCGCCGAGGGATTTGCCGAGAGAGGCGAAGGGCACGTCGCCGGGATGCGCCCAATGGTAGGGCGGGTAGCCCAGCGCCCCGTAATAGGCCCGCGTGCGCGCCATGTAGGGGATCGGCTCGTCCAGCTCGGCGCTCGCATCCATCATGATCGTCCTCATGCCCCCGGTCTCACGACCGAAGGCAGACCCTCGGCCCGCGCAACGCGGCGGGCCCGCCGCAACCCCCGCCCCCCTAGCACGTTCGTTGCACCGTGCGGCGGGCGGTCGCGCCCGGTGGAGAGCCCGATGAAACTGTTCCAGTGCCAGTCCTGCGGCAACATCCTGTACTTCGAGAATCGGACCTGCCAGCGCTGCGGCCACACCCTGGCCTACCTGCCCGAGACCCGCACGCTCTCGGCGCTCGCGCCGGCCGGGGGCGAGGACTGGAGCCCGCTCGCGGTGCCGGAGCGGCCGAGCCGGTTCTGCGCCAACGCGGTGCACGATGCCTGCAACTGGCTGGTGCCGCCGGGATCCGGGGACGCCTTCTGCCTCGCCTGCCGGCACAACGGCACGATTCCCGACGTCTCGAACCCGGAATACCTCGCCAAGTGGCGCGAGCTGGAGTTCGCCAAGCACCGGCTGTTCTACACCCTGCTGCGCTGGAACCTGCCGCTGAAGACTCGGGCCGAGGACCCGGAGCACGGGCTGATCTTCCACTTCCTGGCCGACCCGCCGGAGAACCAGGGCCCGAAGGTGATGACCGGGCACGACAACGGCGTCATCACGATCGCGCTGGCCGAGGCCGACGATGCCGAGCGCGAGAAGCGGCGGCGCGAGATGGGCGAGCCCTACCGCACGCTGCTCGGGCATTTCCGCCACGAGGTCGGGCACCATTACTGGGACATCCTGGTGCGCGACGCCGGGCGGCTCGACGCCTGCCGGGCGGTGTTCGGCGACGATTCGCAGGACTACAACGCGGCGCTCCAGCGCCACTACGAGCAGGGCACCCCGGCCAACTGGCAGGAGACCCACGTCTCGGCCTACGCCACCACCCATCCGTGGGAGGACTTCGCCGAGACCTGGGCGCATTACCTGCACATCGTCGACACGCTGGAGATGGCGAGCGCCTTCGGCATGCAGGTCCACCCGCTCCTCGACGCCAACGGCGAGCTCGCGGCGCGGATCGACTTCGATCCCTACGAGGCGCAGAGCATCGAGCAGATCGTGGCGGCCTGGCTGCCCTTCGTGTTCGCGCTGAACAGCGTCAACCGGGCGATGGGCCAGGGCGACCTCTACCCCTTCGTGCTGGCGCCGCCGGTCATCGCCAAGCTCGGCTTCATCCACGGCCTCGTCCACGGGGCGATCTGACATAAGGGAAGCTCGACCCCGGCCGTAGCCTCCGCGGCCGGGGCGGTCCATGATGACCGACGTGCCCGACGAACAGGGCCGCAGGCCTGCCGTTTCGGCAGGCTCGAACGCCCGCAACAGCGGGCGACAGGAGGGACGCCGAATGAAGCTCGCCAGCCTCAAGCACGGCCGCGACGGCCGCCTCGTCGTGGTCTCGCGCGACCTGACCCGCGCCACCGACGCCTTCATCGTGGTGCCGACGCTCCAGCAGGCCCTCGATGACTGGGAGCGCTACGCCCCGGCGCTCGCCGCCCTCGCCGAGCAGCTCGAGCACGGCTCGGTGCCGTCGTTCCGCTTCCACGAGCACGATTGCGTCGCCCCCCTGCCCCGCGCCTATGCCCGCCGGCACGCCGCCGCCTGGCCGGGCTATCCGGCCCTGCTGCGCCAGGCCGCCGGCGCCGAGGCGGCGGGGAGCGAGGCGGGCCGCCTGCGCCACGCCCCCTCGGACGGGTTCCTCGCCCCCCGCGAGACCCTGGTCGCCGACGACCCGGCGGCCTCCCTCGACCTCTCGGCGGGGCTGGCGGTGATCACCGGCGACCTGCCCCGGGGCGCCGGGGCGGGCGAGGCCGAGGGCGCGATCCGGCTGGTGACGCTGGTGGCGGAGGTGATCCGCCACGACCGGCTGCGGCCCGACGGACTCGACCTCGACGGCGCCGTGGCGCCGGCGCTCGCCGCGAGCCTCGCCCCGGTGGCGGTGACGCCCGACGAGCTCGGGACCGTCTGGCGCGAGGGCGCGCTCCACCGACCGCTCCTGGTGAGCCGCAACGGCAAGGCGCTCGGCTGCCCGGAGGCGGGCGCCGACCTGGCCCAGGGCCTCGTCGCCCTGGTGGCGGAGGCGGCGCGCGACCGGCCGATCGGCGCCGGCACCCTGGTCAGCGCCGGCCCGGTCTCGAACCGCGGCATCGACGGCGGTCCGGGCCGGGCCGTTGCCGAGGGCGGGGTCGGCTATGCCTGCCTCGCCGAGGCGCGGGCCGCGGAGGCCCTGACCGGCGGCTGGGCGCGCACGCCCTACCTCGCGGCGGGCGATCGCCTGCGGGTCGAGATGAAGGATGCCGGCGGGCACTCGATCTTCGGGGCGATCGAGCACGACGTCGCCGGCTGACCCAGAGATAACCCGGCGCGGCGAACCTGTGCCGCGCCGGATCCGGGACCCAGGACACAAGTCCGAGCTGCAACTAACCCCGTAAGCTTGCAACCGGGCAACGGCGTTAGGCTTTTGTTCGGATTCCGGCGGCAGAGATGGGGCGTGCCGACGTTGTAAGACCCGAAAAAACAACTGCCGATAGCAGTTTTTCGGGCCACAACCTGGATGGCCGCCCGCCGCGCCGATGAAAGCCTGCCTGAACCTCGCCCCGCTCCTCCTCGACCGCTTCCGGCGCTGCCGGCGCGGCTCGGTCATCGTCGTGCTGAGCCTGCTGCTGCCGCTCCTGGGAATGGCGGCAGTGGGCGTCGCCGAGGTCTCGGAGGTGATGCTGGCGAAGTCGAAGCTCCAGAGCTACGTCGATGCCGCGGCGATCCAGGGTGCGGGCGAGTTCGGCGTCGACCAGTCCGCCGCCACGATGGAGCGCGCCCGCCTCGCCGCCGACGGGATGGCCGCCGCCCTGCGGTTGCGCTGGACGATCACGTCGACCGCCGCGATCGACGCCGCGGCGCGCACGGTCACGGTGCGCCAGACCGGGCACCGGGCCTCGTTCTTCCGCAACATGCTGCCGCCGGGCGGCTGGACCATCGAGGCCAGCGCGACGGCGATCCGCACCGCGCGAAAGCCGCTCTGCGTGCTGGGCTCCCAGGACTCCACCGGC
The DNA here is from genome assembly GCF_900110515.1 of Methylobacterium sp. ap11. Lineage (NCBI taxonomy): Bacteria > Pseudomonadati > Pseudomonadota > Alphaproteobacteria > Hyphomicrobiales > Methylobacteriaceae > Methylobacterium > Methylobacterium sp. ap11. The sequence goes on from NZ_FOEB01000003.1 coordinate 250,924, forward strand.
TTCGGCGCGCCGGTCGCCGTCGGCCTGGACGGCAGCTCGGCGATCACCGCCAACGACTGCCTCGTGCAGAGCAACGCCAACCTGTCGGCGGGGATGGGCACGGCCCTGTGGGCGGGCGAGGTGCGGGCGGCGGGCAGCGCCACCGGCCCGGTCCGCCCGGTCCCGGTCACCGACGCCCCGACGATGGCGGACCCGTTCGCCAAGATGCGCATCGACGTGCCGCTCCTGTGCGACGACCTGCTCACGATCAACATCGGCAGCGGCACCACCTACCTCAATCCCGGCGTGCATTGCGGCGAGCTGACCCTGCTGGGGATGACGAACATCGTGCTCCAGCCCGGCGAGCACTATTTCGTCGGCCCGATCCTCAACCTCCTCGGGCAGTCCACCATCACCGGCACCGACGTGGTGCTGATCTTCAAGGGCCTCTTGTCGGCCCAGGTGATCGGCATGGCCAAGCTCGAGATCGAGGGCCGCAAGAGCGGGCCCTATGCGGGCTTCGCCCTGATCACCGACCGCAGCTATTACGGCGATTTCGGCATCTCGACCAACAACGCCCGCAAGATCGTCGGCACGATCTACCTGCCGAATGCGAGCCTCACGGTGAGCGGATACGGCAACAAGATCGCCGACCAGTCGCCCTGGACGGTCGTGGTCGCCAAGTCGATCCGCACCTCCGGCAGCGCCAACCTGATGATCAACGCCAACTACAACTCATCGGCCGTGCCGGTGCCCTCGGGCGTCGGCCCGGCGAAGGACCAGCCGGTGCGCCTGGCGCAGTGAGAGCCCGCCGGGAGGCGCCGCCTACTCGACCACCTGATCGTCCCCCGCGAGGGCGAGGCGGCGCAGCGCGTCGAGCGCCCGCGCGAGGTCGTCCCGCGCCGGCGCCGCGAGGGCGAGCCGGACGGCGTTCGGGGCGTGGCCCGGGCTGACCGCGAAGGAGGAGGCCGGGATGAGGGCGATGCCGCGCCGCAGGGCCGCCGCAGCGTAGGCCTCGGCCCGCCACGTCTCCGGCAGGGTGAGCCAGAGGTGATAGGCCGCCGCGTCGCCCGTCACCGGCAGGCCGGCGAGGCGGTCCCGGGCGATCGCCTGCCGCTCGGCCGCGTCGGCCCGCTTGGCGCGGGCGAGCCGGGCGGCGGAGCCGTCCTCCATCCAGCGCGTGCCGGCGGCGAGCGCGACCCCCGGGGCGCTCCACCCGCCCTGGCGCACCGAGGCCGCGAGGCGGTCCGTCATCTCGGGCGGGCTCACGATCATCCCGACGGTCAGGCCCGGCATCACGCGCTTCGACAGGCTGTCGACCAGGATCGTGCGTTCGGGCGCCAGGGCGGCGATGGCCGTGGTGTCGCGCAGGAAGCCGTAGACCGCATCCTCCACGAGCGTGAGCCCCGTCCGCGCCAGGACCGCGGCGATCTCCGCCCGGCGCCCGGGGCCCATCGTCGCCCCGAGCGGGTTCTGCAGCGTCGGCTGGAGGTAGAGCCCGCTCAGCGGCGCGGCGCGGTGGGCCTGGAGGATGGCCTCGGGCCGCACGCCCTCCCCGTCGAGGGGCAGCGGCACGAGGGCGATGCCGAGCCGCGCCGCGATGCCCTTGACCACCGGATAGGTCAGCGGCTCGCAGCCGATGCGCTCCCCCGGCGGGGCCAGCATCGCCAGGGCGGCGGCGAGCCCCTGGCGCCCGTTGCCGGTGAACAGGATCCCGTGCGGATCGGGGGCGAAGCCGTCCTGCGCCAGGAAGCGCGCGGCGACGCCACGCGCCTGCGGCGTGCCGGCCGGGCCGTACTGGGTCAGCGCCGCCTCGACCGCGCCGCGCCCCAGCCCCGCCAGGGTCTCGGCGAGCAGGGCCTCCTGCTCGGGCAGGCGGGACATCGTGCGCTGGAGGTCGAGGGCGGCCGGCGGCGGCTCCGGGCGGATCGGCTCGGAGGCCCCGAGATCGGAGCGGATGTATGTGCCGCGCCCGACCTCGCCGAGAACGAGGCCGCGCCGCGCCAGCTCGGCATAGACCCGGCTCGCCGTCGAGACCGCGATGCCGCGGGCATAGGCGAAGTCGCGCTGCGGCGGCAGCCTCTCGCCCGGACGCAGCCGCCCGTCGGCGATCTCCGCCGCCACCGTGTCGGCGAGCCCGCGATAGTCGAGTCCGGCCATCATTGCTCCGAGCGCAATGTTTCGATTGCACCGATATTCGTATCGATACAATCCTGGCGGCGCAATCCCGGCCGGACTGCTCCCTCCCCGCTCGGATCGACCCCCATGCCCGCCTTCTCCCTGCCCTTCCCCGATTCCGTCTCAGGCCCTCGGCCGCCCCGCCCGACCCTCCTCGGCCTCTGGTGGCGGCGGGCCCGGGACCGCCAGGTCCTCGCCGCGCTGACGCCCGCGCAGATGCGCGATACCGGCCTCGACCCCGACACGGTGCGGCAGGAGAGCCTCAAGCCGTTCTGGCGCGCCTGACCGGAGCGTCGCGGTGGCGCGACATTTCCCGCCGGCCCGCTGTTCACCGGCGCCGGCGCCGCGTTACCTTCAGTCGCGTGCAAGACCTTGAACCGCGTACAAGCCCGGAGGCCCGCGATGCCGGACACCGAGACCCTTCCCGACCTCGCGCCCGCCGCGCCGGTGACCGGCGTCGCCCCGGCGATCCACCTCGACCATTGCGTCATCCACGTCTCGGACTGGGAGCGCTCGACCGCCTTCTACCGCGACGTGGTCGGGGCCGAGGTGATCCCGGTCGGGCGGGGCTACGCCTATCGCTTCGGCGGCGTGCAGCTGAACTGCCACGGGCCTGGCCAGATCGGCGAGCCCCGGGCCCGGCTGCCGGTGGCGCCCGGCAACAGCGACCTGTGCTTCCGCTGGCCCGGCCCGATCGAGGAGGCGGCGGCCCATCTCGAACGCCACGGCGTGCCGGTCGAGCTCGGCCCGGTGCCGCGCCGCGGGGCCGTCGGCGAGGGCATCAGCGTCTACTTTCGCGATCCCGACGGGTCGCTTCTGGAGTTCATCACCTATCCGACGGCGTGAGGCCGGCCAGCGGCGAACATAGCCTTCTGATAGACTGACTCAGGGTCAAGAAGATCCCGCTCCCGCGATCGTAGAGCGGTGGATTTCGACGACCGCGTTCACGGCGGGGAAACGCCCGCCGGGGCAGGATGGCGGACGCCTCCCGGTCGGTTCATCATGCCCCTGCCTCCCCTCCCGCTCACCCTGACGACGCCGATCCGGGCCTTCCGGCACGACCGGCGCGGCAGCGTCGCGATGCTGGTCGGCCTGACCTTCCTGGTGCTGCTGATCCTGGCCGGCGCCGGGTTCGACTTCGCCCGCTCGCGCCAGGACCGCTCGCGCCTCGACGCCGCCCTCGATGCCGCGGTGCTGGCCGGCGCCCAGGCGGTGCGGGCGGCGGATGCCAAGGGCCAGTCGGACTCCGCGATCCGCCAGGCCGGGATGGACACCGCCACGCAGGTCTTCGCCACGGTGGCCCCGAAGGTGGTCGCCGCCACGGCGGCGCGGGCGCGCTTCACCGTCGCCCTGGCGGGCCGCAGCGTCACCGTCTCGGGGACCTACGCCGCCTCGACCAAGACGACCCTGATGGGGGTCATCGGCACCGCGGCGATGCCGTACGACGGCGCGTCGCAGGCCAGCGCCGACCTGTCGCCCCTGATCGACGTCTACCTGCTGATCGACGTGTCGGGCTCGATGGCGCTGGGGGCGACGAGCGCCGATATCGCGGCGCTCCAGGCCAACCTGAACGGGTGCGCCTTCGCCTGCCACGACGGCCAGCCGGTGAAGAACACCAGCCTGGACAGCTACCAGTGGGCCAAGGCGAACGGCATCACGCTACGCCTCGACGAGATGAACCAGGGCATCCTCGACTTCGTCGCCTCGCTGCGCCGGCAGGAGGCGGCGAGCAAGCGGGTGCGGGTCGCGATCTACGCCTTCAGCACCCAGCTCACCAAGGTGCTCGACCCGACGAGCGACCTGTCCAAGGTGGCCCGCAACCTGCCCAAGACGCCGAGCGCCTCGGGCGAGAGCGAGGGGGCGACGCTGTTTTCGGGCATCATGCCGGCCTTCACCCAGGCGGTGGGCCCGAGCGGCGACGGCATCACCACGCCGAAAAAGCTCGTGATCCTGGCGACCGACGGCGTCGCCGATCCGGGCCGGTCCTGGACCTGGGACGTGCCGAAGCGCGCCCTCGTCGCGCCGTTCGACCCGGCGCAATGCGCCGCCCTCAAGGCGCCGGGCGGCAGCGCCAAGCTGCCGGTCTGGGTCGGGGTGATCTACACGCCCTACCTGCCGATGACCTGGGACTGGGGCTACAACGCGACCCTCGGCCAGCCGAGCCAGATCCGCGGCCGGGGCACGCGCCTCGACGACATCCCGTCCCAGCTCGCCGCCTGCGCGACCAGCGGCGACTTCTACATGGAGGCGGGCAAGACCGGCGCGATCGGCGATGCGATGACGAAGCTGTTCAACACCTTCGCGCAGGTCCGGCTGACGAACTGAGGCGAGCGGATCAGAGCCCCGAGACGAGGTGGCCGCCATCGACCGGCAGGGTCGCGCCGGTCATCCAGCCCGAGGCGTCGCCCGCGAGCAGCAGGAAGGCGCCGTCGAGGTCCTCCGGGCGGCCCAGCCGCCGCATCGGGATGCGCTTGAGCATCGCCTGGCCGGGGGGCGTCTCGAAGAACTCGCGGTTGATGTCGGTGCCGATATAGCCCGGGGCCAGCGCGTTGACCCGTATGCCGTAGCGCGCCCATTCGAGGCCGAGCGCCTGGGTCATCTGCACCACGCCGGCCTTCGACACGGTGTAGGGCCCGACCCCACCGGTAACCCGGAGGCCGAGGATCGACGCGACGTTGACGATCACGCCGCCGCGGCCGGCATCGCGCCAGGCCCGGGCCGCGGTGACGGACATCGCCCAGACGCCGCGCAGGTTGGTGTCGATCACCCGGTCGAAGGTCGCGATGTCGACGTCGATCGCCGCCCCGCCCTCGGCGATGCCGGCATTGTTGACCACCACGTCCGGCAGGGCGTGCAGGGCCGCGAAGGCGGCCGTCACCGAATCCGGATCGGCGACGTCGAGGGCGACCGCCCGGGCCTCCGGCGCACCGGCGGCGAGGAGGTCGCGCACCAGGGCGTCGAGCTTTTCCTTGCGCCGCGCCGCCACCGTGACGGCGGCGCCGCACGACGCGCAGAGCCGGGCGAAATGGTCGCCGAGGCCGCCCGAGGCCCCGGTCACGAGGACGTGGCGGCCCTTCAGGCCGGCTGCGAGGTCCATGGTCTCCCCCCGAATCACTGTCCGGGCCGGCCTCGTTCGCGGGACGGCCTCGTCGGTCGTGTCATACGGCTCCCGACCGATCGCTTTCCGGCAGGGATCTTCCGGAAAGCGTGTCAGCCGGTCCGCGTCTGAGCGAGCTGCTGGTTGGTCATCTCGAGGCGGTGGGCGAGTTCGCGCATCACCGCGATGGCGATCTGCGGGAACTGGCTCAGGAGCTCGAGGAAGACCCGGCGGTCGATGCGAAGCGCCGTCGTCGCCACCACCGCGGTCACGGTGGCGGAGCGCGGCTGGTCGGCCAGGATGCCCATCTCACCGACGAGGGCGTTGGCGCCGAGCAGCGCCAGGCGGATCGGCCCCTGCGGCCCGTCCAGGGTGACGGCCGCCTCGCCCTCCAGGATCAGGTAGGCCGCGTCCGCCGCGTCGCCCCGGTCGAAGAAACGCTGGCCGTCGGCGAAATGCACCCGCTCGCTGGTGAAGGCGAGGAGCTTCAGGCGGGCCGGGTCCACCTCGCGGAACATCGGCACTTGGCGCAGCGACTGCACCTCGGTCTCAAGCGTCATGCCTTCACATCCTGCTCGACGCGCGCCGGTTCCGGCCCCGTCTCGTTGTCGGCGCGCCGGGAGACTGCCGCAGCCGGCGCCGCAACGCCAGCCCCCGCCGGCACCACTCCGCCGGAAGCGCTGCTTCCGGTGCCGGAAGCGCTGCTTCCGGTGCCGGAAGCGCCGCCTCCCGCGCCGGGCGCATCGGCCCCGGCGAAGGCGTCCCGTTCGGCCCGGCGCGCCTCCTCCGGGTCGGGATCGGTGGCACCGGGCTCCGGGCCGTCCGCCAGGGCGCCGCCGTCGGCGGGCGCCAATTCCCGCGCCGCCGCGTCTTCCCGCGCTGCCGCGTCTTGCCGCGCCGCCGCATCTTGCCGCGGCACGTCGTCCTGCCGCGCCGGCGGCGCCTCCGGCCCGTGGATCTGCGTGCCGACAGCCCGCAGCACCAGGGCGAAGCGGTCGGCCACCCGGTCGTTGGGGAGCACCGCCACGAGGCTGTTCTCGCGGCCGAACCGCTCCAGCAGGAGCTCCAGGACCGTGCGGGCCCGGGTCTCGCCCATCGGCGAGAGGGCGCCGTCGAGGACGAGGAGGTCGGGCCGGCGCACGAGGGCGCGGACCAGGCTCACCACCGCGCGCTGGCTGCCCGACAGGAAGCGTCCCTCTGGACCGACCTGATGGTCGAGGCCGACCCGGGTGATGGCGGGGGCGAGCTGCATCTCCTGGACGAGGGCGGTACCGGTCTTCGTCACGGTCTCGACGGCATCGGCGACCGACTGGTTGACGCGGCCGAACAGCAGGTTGTCGCGCAAGGGGGCCGCCGCGCAGACCCGGTCGGGGTCGTAGAAGTCGACGCCGCCGAGGCCGGCTTCGTCGAGGGTGGTGCGCAGCTCCCCCCGCGCCTCGACCAGCCGCTCGCGGAACGCGTCGTCGATGAGGCCGAGGCGGTGGCGCGGCTCGATATAGGCGAGCGGCAGGGCGATGAGCCGGGTCGCGTCGGCCGAGCCGTAGCGGCCCAGCCCGATCCAGCGCCGGCGGAGCCGTTCGAAGGTCGAGGTGCCGTGGCGCTCGGCCGACGCCTCGGTGGCGGTGCGGCGGGCGAGGATCGCCTCGTATTCCGGCAGCTCGTCGGCGGAGAGGAACGAGAACTGCTCGAACAGCGGATGCCCGCTCGGCAGGCCGCGGAAGATCTCCAGCATGGTGGCGGCGATCCGCTCGCCCATGGTGACGAGGTCGTCGGCGAGCCCGGTCCGATCGAGGACGACGCGGACCACCGGGTGCTCGGCCAGCGCCCGGCCGGTGAGCGCCGTGGTGGTCGGCACGCCGAACAGCAGGTTCTCCGCCACCGTCGCCTGCCGGTTGTAGCGGGCGGGATCGAACGGCTCGACGAGGTGGGCGTGCCCCTCCGCCGCCAGGCGCTCGCGGAAGGCGATCCGCGCCTCGATCAGCCGGGCGGCGAGGTCGGGATGGCGCTCGGGATCGACCTGGCCGAGGAGGCCGAAGCGGTACACCTCCTCGCCCATGCCGATGCGGGTGAGCCAGTCGAGGATCAGCGCGTCGAGTTCGCCCGCATCGGCGACGCCGGCCTGGGCGTAGTCGATCCAGTCGGCCGGGAACGGTGCGACCGGGTTGCCGGTGCGGTGCGCCTCGGCGAGCGCCTTGGCGTCGGTCACGGCGGAATCCGGCGGGCGGCGGTTGAGGCCGTACACGATGTTCTCGCGCAGGGACCCCGGGAACAGGATCGGGTCGACGCCCGCGAAGGCGATGCGCCGGGTCAGCGCGGCGCCCGCCCAGTCGGCGAGGTCGTGGCCCTCGAGGGTGACCCGGCCGGAGGTCGGCACCGTCCGGCGCGCCAGCACCCGCGCGAAGGTCGAGGCGGCGGGACCGCCGTCGCTGACGATGCCGACGAGCGCCGGCAGCGGCAGGGCGAGGGAGACGTTGGTCAGCACCGGCCCGTGCGGTTCCTGCACGCCGACGCCCTCGGCGGCCAGCCGCCCGCACAGCGGCTCGTCGCGGCCGGGCGTATCGAGCCCGAGCAGGCGCTCGGGCAGGAATTGCTGCAGCACCTGCTCGTACTTCACCTGGACGTCGAGGCGCTGCTGGTCCCAGTCGATCAGCTCCTTCAAGGGCGGCGGCAGGTCGCGATAGGCGGCGATCACCGCCACCAGCTGGCCGATACTGAGCTGACCCTTGAGCGCGAAGTAGCCGCCGATGCAGTAGAACAGGAACGGCGTCATCTGGGCGAGCAGGTTGTTCAGGAACTTGACCATGAACTTGCGCCGGTAGATGCGCAGGCGCAGGTCGAACAACCCGCCGAGGCGGTGGCCGATCTCGGCCCGCTCCCAGGCCTCGGCCCCGTTGGAATGCACCGCCGCGATGCCGTCCACCACCTCGCCGACCCGGCCGGCGAGGCGGCGCGAGGCGAGCTGGCGCTGGCGCCCGAGGCGCAGGAGCTCGCGCCGCAGGCGCGGGATGACCACGAACTGCACCCCCACCACCCCGGCGGCGAGCAGCCCGAGCCAGACGTTCTGGAGCAGGATGAACGTCATCGCGGTGGCGGCCTGGGTGCCGAGGAAGGCCGGCAGGATGTAGGCGTCGCCGATGAAGCCGCCGATCGGCTCGACCTCGTCGCGGATGATGGTGGCGACCTCGGAGGCCTTGGTGTGGCGCAGCGCGTCCGGCGAGAAGCGCATGATCAGCGAGAACAGCTGGAAGCGCAGGCGCCGCAGCATGCGCTCGCCGAGTGCCCCCTTGGCCACGTTGATCCAGTACTTGAAGGCGCCGTTGATCAGCACCAGCAGCAGGAACATCGACGAGAGGCCGAACAGGAGCTCGAACCGGTCGACGTCGAAGCCGGAGAACAGCATGCGCTCGCCGCCGAACCAGTCCGGCATCTGCAGGCGCAGGATCAGGAACTTGGCGGTCTCGTTGCCCTTCTCGAAGGCGTGGCCCTGGATCGCCTCGTTGACGATGCGGCGCGGCAGGTCGAGGGAGGCGAAGTAGAGCGGCAGCGAGGCGAGCACGACGGCGCAGATCAGGATCTGGTCGCGCTTCGAGTGCCGCCAGATGTAGCGGAACAGGCTGCGGTCGAGGCCGCCGGAGGCGTCGCCCGCCTCCGGGTCGTTCCCGGCCCTGGCGGGGATCGCCTCGCGGCGCGGCGCCCGATCATCCCCGTCCCGGCCGCCGGCCGGGCGGTCGCCCGCGTCCCGGGCCATCCCGCCGGCCGTGCCCTCCGCTGCTCCCGCCCCGCCGCTCATCGTCCGCCGCCCCATCCCGCCTGCCTGTGTAGAGGGACGGAGCGGGGCTGGGAACCGCTGCCGTGCCGGCCCCACCGGCCGGGTCGCGCTTTAATCCTTGCGCGGTCGCTCTTTTCGCGTGGTCAGGCCGCCGACCGGCTCGTCGCCGAACTGGCGGTTGGGCTGGGGCGAGTCGCCCGGCTCCTCGGTCGTGGTCGGTCGCGGGCTGCCCTCCTCGGCCGGCATCGCCGGCGCGGCGTCCCGGTTGGGGGCCGGGGCGGTCTCGGGGTGCGCGGCGGCCTCACGGGTCACCATGGTCCTGTTGGTCATCGGGGTCTCCGGACTGGACGGGCTTTCGACGGCGAAGGGCGGCGGTGGAGCCGCCTGCCGCGGGGTCCCGGGCGAACGCCGGCCCGCCGGACGGGTTCCCGGCCCGGGCCGTCTCCAAGGCCAAGCTTTCCCCTCGGCTGCGGCGTGTTGACTCAAGTGGCCGGCCGGCGCCGGCCCTTCGCGGCGGAGCCTGTACTGGCCCGTTTCGGGACCATCACGACGGCTTGCCTCGCATGCGTGGCAGGAACCAACATTTCCGCTGAAGGTTGTTCGGTCTGAGAACACCGGCCAAGGAGGCACTCATGGCTACCGGAAATTCGACTTCGAAGCGCGGCTTCGCATCCATGGATCTGGAGCGTCAGCGCGAGATTGCCAGCAAGGGCGGCCGCAGCGTGCCGGCCGAGAAGCGCTCTTTCTCGCAGGACCGCGAACTGGCCTCGTCGGCCGGCCGCAAGGGCGGACAGGCCTCGGGCAGCGGACGCGCCACCGACGAGTGACGTGTCGATCCGATCCGGGCGTCCGCAATCGATCCGGACGGGGCCCGATCGGCACGATTGACGGTTCGAGACCTATCCTCATGCGCCGGAGGGAGCCTTTCCCCTCCGGCGCATCAGCGTGGGCCGCTTTCGTCATCCGCACGCACGACGACGCTCCCAGGGGCATAGTCCCCGGGGAGCGTCGTTGTATGATCGATGGCAGCCTGAACTCAGGCGGCGAGGGGACGGGCCGTGACCACGAGGTTGCGTCTCGCGAGAGCGGCGCAGATCACGTCGTCGACGGGCCGGACTGCCGTGAGGCCGGCCAGCAGGCTGGCGAGCCGATCGATGTCCGGCTCGACCTGCCCGTCGCGGTGGACCCGCTCCAGGGGCAGCGGCTCGGGCGAAGGAAGCTCGTATTCGCGCGGATCGGTCATGATTGAGCAGTCCGTGATCGAAGAGGGGCGTCGGGCCTCAGAGCGCCACGACGCGGAACGGCAGCGCGTCGCCGGCATCGGCAAGGCAGCGGCTCGGCAACAGGCGGCGGGCCTCGTGGCCGGCCAGGCCGCTGATCGCCCCCTCGCAGCCCTCCGGCATCCGGCGCACCGCCTGGCCGGCCTGGCCGACGTCGCGCTGCGCCACCGAGGCGCCGGCGCGTTCGCGCACGGTGACCTGCGGGATGCTGGTGTCGCGGGCGACCAGCGTCGTGTTGCGGTGCGCGTCGGCCTGGTAGACCACGTCGCCCGCCTCGTTGCGCAGGGTGACCTTGGCGGCGCCGAGCCCGGTGATCTCGACCGCCACCGGCACCTGCACCTTCGCGGCCGGACGGACCGGCCCGAGGCGGTCGCCCTTGATCGCCGCCTGCTCGACGGCCGGACGGGCGAAGGCCTCGACGGAGTGCTGGACCAGCGGCTGACCGACCAGCGCGACGAACGCGGCGGGAACCGTAATTCCGAAGAAGAAGTGGGGGCGGAGCATACGCGTGGCCCTCGCGGCGAAGCTTGATAATGCTTCCTTAACGCGCGTCCAGCGGCAGTAGTTCCCGCCGACGTGCCTGTCCGGGACAGTTCATGCCGACAAGGCGATGCGTCGCGGCAACCGCTCGTTAACCAGCCGGACGCGGCGGGCGCCCCGCTCCGGGCGGGGTATTTTCGCCACATGCAACGACAAACGAACGATCTCGCACCGCGTCGGAACCTTTCCGGTGGGATTCCCGTTGATATGGCAACCCGGCCACCTGGTCCTCCCCGCATTCCCCTTGTGCATTGGCCGGAAACTCTTCCAACGGGCCGGATCCTGATCCGGCCCGTTCTTTTGTATTGGGACGGCCACGGCACACTGTTTCAAGTCTAGCCGAAGCAAGGCGCCGAGACTGCGGCCCGGCCCTGTGCCGCGCCCCCGCATGCGTCGACCGGCCGTTCGATGACGCGGGCCGGATCGAGCCGACCCCTTGGCGGCATCGATGGCGCTCCGCGGCCGGCAGCTTTTCCCGGCGACGCCCTTGCCGGCGCAACAGCAGTTGGTCTCACGGCGAGGACGAGACCGGAGCAGGGGGAATGGGGCGGCCGGCGTTGATGCCGGCAACCGGTCCGAACGTCCCTTTGCCGCCCAAGAACGACGAAATCCCGGCACCCGCCTCGCGGCGGGCCCGGGACTGCAATTCGGAAGGCCGCGCCGCCCGGGGGCGGCGCTATGGCGTCACGCGCTCGCGCGGGCCTCGCGGCGACGGGCGCTCTGCTGGAAGAACAGCGCCTGGCTGATCACCGCCGAGACGTTGGCGGGCTGGAACGGCTTGGCGATGAGGAAGGCCGGCTCCGGCCGCTCGCCGGTGAGGAAGCGCTCCGGGTACGCGGTGATGAAGATCACCGGCACCTCGAACGATTTCAGGAGGTCGTTCACCGCGTCGAGGCCCGAGGAGCCGTCGGCGAGCTGGATGTCGGCGAGGATCAGGCCCGGCCGCTTGGTCGAGGCGAGCTTGACCGCCTCGGTGCGGGTGCGGGCGACACCCGTGACGTTGTGGCCGAGGCCTTCCACCAGGGCCTCGAGGTCCATGGCGATCAGCGGCTCGTCCTCGATGATGAGGATCTCGGTCGCCATGTCGGCGGCGAGCTCGCGGCCGGCCTCGTCCACCAGGTCGCGGACCTCCGACACGTCGACGCCCAGGATGGTCGCGGCATCCTCCTCGGAGAAACCTTCGAGGCAGGAGAGCAGGAAGGCCTGGCGCGGCAGCGGGGTGATCTGGCCCAGCCGCACCTCGGCCGGCAGGTCGTGCTGCGTCTGGTCGGTCTGGCCGTTGACCGAGAGCGAGTTCCAGATCCGGGTGAAGACGCGGAACAGGTCGGCCTTGACGTTGGTGCTGCGCCCGAGGGTCTCGGGCTCGTTCACGAGCGTCTCGAGCGTCGCCGCCACGTAGGCATCGCCGGCCACCTGGCTGCCCGTGAGGGCGCGCGCGTAGCGACGCAGGTAAGGCAGGTGCTGCACCACGAGTTGTGCTGTCGACATTCAGATCCCCTTGGTCTTATCGTTCCGCTCGGGTCTTATCGTTTCGCTCGTCGGACCTCGTGCCTTCAACGCCGCGTCGTCGCATTCGTTCCGAACCGGCGCGGAACTGATTCCTTCGACCCGCGTTGTCGCCGCAAGCGCGCGACCCGGCATACCGGGCGCCATGGCATCGCCCTGTCCGCATGTCCAGGACGGGCGAAGGGGAATGGTATGAACGATGGCAAGGGGATGCAGGATTCGGGCGTGCCCGGTCCGCAGTCGTCCCATCAGTCCCCGGAGGATGGGGACGGTCCCGCCGCCGGGTCCGGCGAGCCCACGCTCGACCGCGGCGTCCAGGGACGCATCGGGTCGCACCTGCGCGCCATGTACGACGAGATGATGCAGCAACCGATTCCCGACCGCTTCCTCGATCTCCTCGCCAGCCTCGAACGCAGCGACGGCAAGACACCGCACGGCAAGATACCGGACGAGACGGCTTCCGACGGAACGCCGGCCGAGGAGTGATCCGCCGGGCGGTGTATCCGCTTCGAGGCGACACGGTGCCCGTCAAACGGAACACCCGACTGAGAAACGCCGCCCCTCGCGGGGAGGGACGGCGCTCGGTCTCGTCATCGGTTCAAAGCTTATCGTCGGCTCTGAGACCCATGGTCGTCTGGAGCCCGGCCGTCACAGCGTCGGCGAGCGACCCCGCATCAGGCCGACCACGGCCGAGATGGCGAAGAGCACGACGGCGATGAAGAAGATAAGCTTGGCGGCCTCGACGGCCGTCCCGGCGATGCCGCCGAAGCCGAACAGCGCGGCGACCAGCGCCACGACGAGGAAAGTGACAGCCCAACCCAGCATGGCGTAACCCCTCTTGTCAGATCTCTCGGCCCGCGGCCGATCATGGCAAGATAACGGCAAGCCTGACCGTAGGTTCCACCGTGTCGCAGGTAGCGCAATCGCCTCGGACACCCCACATTCGGATGGCACGGCCGGCGAGGCCGGCGCGGAACTCGGGTTTCGCGCCACACGTTCTCACCGGCGTCTGGATGGAGGCTTGATGATGATCCGTTCCAATGCCCTGCGTGCCGGCTTCGTGCTGCTCGCCCTGCTGGCGGGTCTTCTGACGGCCTCGCCGATGGTGATCACCGGTATCCTCACGGCGCTCGGCCTCGCCGGCGCCCTCGCGGTGGCCGGCGCCCGGGCGCAAGCGCCCGCTCTCGTCCCGGTGCGGGTGCGCGACCGTCGGCGGCGCTGACGCACCCTCCCCTCTTCACCGGGGGGATCCTCGAGAACAGCGTTCGCCGGCATTGTCGACGCTCCGCCGTCCAGCAGAGCGCCCATTCAGCGGGCGCCCGTCGTCCGCCTTGGGCGGACCGTTCAGCGGTGGCGCAACAATTCGCGCTCGCGATGGCGCAGCCGCAGCAGCAGGTCGACCTGATCGAGAGGGATCGGCTGCCGGTCCACCGTGCGCTCGTAGAGTGACCGCAGCGTCCGTCCGAGGCGTCGTTGCGCCTCCGCGCCGAGCGCCGGCAGGCCCGTCTCCTCGACGCGATCCCGGGACGAACTCACTTCCTGTTTCATCGGACCACAGGCCCCGTGCCGGTTGCGCGGATCCGAGGGAAGGCTGATCCGCGCCGAGACGAAACACTCTCGGTCGACATGGTAAAGATTTCGTTAAAATTTCTCTTTCGTTCACCATGTCGGCAGCGGCAGCGCGGCCAGGGCGAATCGCACCGCGAGCTTGACCATACAGCAGGATGTGCCGCGTGGGCACACCCGCATGCGGTCAGGCCTCGGCGGCCTGCAGCAGGCGGGCGGCGGCGGCCCGGGCCTCCTCGGTCACCGTGGCGCCGGCGAGCATCCGGGCGATCTCCTCCTGGCGCGGCATCGCAGCAAGCGGCTTCACCCGGGTGGCGACCCGGTCCGAACCCTTCACCGCCTCCTTGGCGATCAGGAAGTGCGTCGAGGCGCGGGCCGCGACCTGGGGCGCGTGGGTGACCGCCACGGTCTGCACCCGGGCCGAGAGCCGGGCGAGGCGGGCGCCGATCGCGTCCGCCACCGCGCCGCCGACGCCGGTGTCGATCTCGTCGAAGATCAGGGTCGGGGCCGAGCCCTTGTCCGCCAGCACCACCTTGAGGGCGAGCATGAACCGCGACAGCTCGCCGCCCGACGCCACCTTCATCATCGGGCCGGGCCGGGTGCCCGGATTGGTTTGGGCCCAGAACTCGACCCGGTCGAGGCCGGCGGGGTCGCGGGCCTCCGGGTCGGTGGCGATCTCGGTGATGAAGCGGGCGCGCTCCAGCTTCAGCGGCGGCAACTCGGCCTGCACCGCCTTGTCGAGGGCGGAGGCCGCCTTGCGCCGGCCCTTGCTCAGGGCCTCGGCCTTCTCGAGATAGGCCGCGTCGGCACTGGCGAGCGTCGCCTCCAGCCGGCCGAGGGCCTCCTCGCCGGCATCGATCACCGCGACGTCGCCCTCGTAGCGCTCGCGCAGGGCCGCGAGGTCGTCGACCGGGACGTTGTACTTGCGGGCGGCGGCGCGCAGGCCGAACAGCCGCTCCTCGACCCGCTCCAGTTCGCGCGGGTCGAACTCCGCCGCCTGGAGCGCGTCCTCCAGGCTGGTGCGGGCCTCGTCGAGGGCGACGAGCGCGTTGTCGAGGGCGTTGATGCTGGGCTCGACCAGGGCCGGCGCCTGCGCGGCGCGGCGCTCGAGCTTGCGCAGCGCTGCCGAGAGATGCGCGGTCGGCGAGCCCTGGCCGGCGACGGCGTCGAGGGCCTCGTTGAGCTCGCGGGCGACCTTCTCGCCCTGCTGCATCAGGGTGCGGCGCTCGGCGAGCTCGGTCTCCTCGCCGGGCTTCGGATCGAGGGCGGCGAGTTCCTCCACCGCGTGGCGCAGGAAGTCGACCTCCTTGCGGGCAGCCTCGACCCGGGCGCGGTGCTCCGACAGCGCGGTGCGGGCCTGGCGCACCCGGCGCGCGGCCTCAGCCACCGCGGCCTGTCGGGTACCGAGGCCCCCGAAGGCGTCGAGGATCGCCCGGTGGGTGGTGGAATCCGACAGGGCCCGGTCGTCGTGCTGGCCGTGGATCTCGACGAGCGCCGCCCCGATGGCGCGAAGCACCTGCACGCCGACCGGCTGGTCGTTGACGAAAGCGCGGGTGCGCCCGTCAGCGACCTGGATGCGGCGCAGGATCAGGTCGCCCTCGGTGTCGATGTCGGAGGCGGCCGCGATGGTCCGTGCCGGATGGTCGGGGGCGACGTCGAACACCGCCGTGACCTGCCCCTGCGCCTCGCCCTGGCGCACCAGGCGCCCGTCGCCGCGCCCGCCGAGCGCCAGCGTGAAGGCGTCGAGGAGGATCGACTTGCCGGCGCCGGTCTCCCCGGTCAGGACGCTCAGGCCTTCGCGAAAGTTCAGCTCGAGCTTATCGATCAGGACGATGTCGCGGATCGCGAGCTGAACCAGCATGCCACCCTTGCCGGGACGTGGAGGAGGAAGGGACGAGGAGGGACGGGCGGGTATCTACAGCCGAAAGGGCCGCGGCGCGAGTGCGCGCCACGGCCGCATGTCCCGGGGTCGGGCCGCGAGGCCCTTACTGCGCCTCGGCGGTGCGGGTGTCCATCCCGATCACGCCGCGGAACGCCTTGCTGATCCAGGAGGCCTTCTCCTCGCGCGGCTGCAGGCCGCCGCTCTGGAGCAGGTTGTAGGCGTCCTTGTACCAGGGCGAATCGGGGAAGTTGTGGCCGAGCACCGCAGCGGCGGTCTGGGCCTCGCCGGCGATGCCGAGCGCCATGTAGGCCTCGGCCAGGCGCTCCAGCGCCTCCTCGACGTGGCGGGTCGTCTGGTACTTGCTCACCACGTCGCGGAAGCGGTTGATCGCCGCCGGGAAGTTGCGCCGCTCGAGGTAGTAGCGGCCGATCTCCATCTCCTTGCCGGCGAGCTGGTCGCGGGTGATCTGGATCTTGGCCTTGGCGTCGGCGGCGTATTCCGAGGTCGGGTACTTCTGCACCAGCTCGGTGAGCGCCACGAGGGCCTTCTCGGAGCGGTCCTGGTCGCGGGTCACGTCCGGGATCTGCTTGTAGTGCGACATCGCCAGCAGGTACTGGGCGTAGGCCGCGTCCTTCGAGCCCGGGTGGCGCTGCAGGTAGCGCTTCGAGGCGGTGATCGCGTCCTCGTAGCGGCCGCCCTCGTAGTTCGAGTAGGCGGTCATCAGCACCGCCTTCCGCGACCAGTCGGAATAGGCGTACTGCTTGTCGAGATCCTCGAACCGCTTCGTCGCGCCCTCGTAGTCCCGGTCCTCGAGCTTGGCGAGGCCCTGGCTGTAGAGCTTGTCGGCCGGGACGTCGGGGACGACCTCGGTCTTGTACTTCTCGCTGGCGAACGGGTTGATGGAGTCGATCGTGTCGCAGCCGGCGAGCCCCAGGCCGCATGCCGCGAGCAGCGCGGTCCGCAGGACGGTCACCTTCGCGGCGCGAAGCGGGTGGGCGAACGGCATTCGGGTTCTTCCCCAAGCAGGCGGCTCTTCACGCCGCTGATCCACGAGCCCCTTAGCCCAGGCCGGCGCGGTGCGCCAAGCCCGTGACGGCCACACTGCGGAAGCGGGCGGCCATCGGTCGGGGACTTCCTTAACCCTGTGGGGCGAATAGGGCGCCAAGACGGCGCGGAGAGGCGCGAGACCTGGTAACACCGGCACCCGGCGCCGAAAGCCGCCGGCTGTGGCCCGGCCGCAACGGTCCGGGCTCAGAGCTCCGGCGCGTAGACCGCGGCGCCCAGGCCGACGCCGAACTCGGCGAAGGCCGGCTCGCGACGGGCGGCGGCGCCCTCGACGATGGCGTAGTTCGACCGGTCGGCGAAGAGGGCGGTCAGGACCGCGACGTTCAGGCCGTGGCCGCCGCAGAAGGACTGGTAGGCGCCGAGGATCGGCAGGCCGGCCAGCGCCAGGTCGCCGACGGCGTCGAGGATCTTGTGGCGGACGAATTCGTCCGGATAGCGCAGGCCTTCCGGGTTGACCACGCCGCCGTCGCCGACCGCGACGGTGTTCTCCAGCGAGGCGCCCAGCGCGAAGCCGGCCTTCCAGTAGCGCTCGACGTCGCGCATCATCCCGAAGGTGCGGGCGCGGGCGATCTCGCGGCGGTAGGCGGCGGGGGTGAGGGTCAGCGCCTTGCGGCTGCGGCCGATCACCGGGCTCTCGAAGTCGATCTCGACGTCGAGGTGGAAGCCGCGCTCGAACGGGCGCAGCTCGGAATAGGCGCGGCCCTTCTCGGTGCGGACGGTCTTGAGCACCTTGATGAAGCGGCGGGGCGTGCCGCAGGAGGCGGTGCCGACCGCCTCGATCGCCGCCACGAAGGGGGCGGCGCTGCCGTCGAGGATCGGCATCTCGGGCCCGTCGATCTCGACGAGGCAATTGTCGATGCCGAGCCCGTAGAGGGCGGACATCAGGTGCTCGATGGTGGCGACGGCGCCGGTCTCGCGGCTGCCGATGACGGTGCAGAGCTCGGTGGCGCTGACCTGGGCGTGGTGGGCCTGGATCAGGCGGTCGCGGTCGTCGGGAAGGCCGGTGCGCAGGAAGGCGATGCCGTGATGCGCCTCCGCGGGATGGAGCGTGATCGAGACGGGGTTACCGGAGTGGACGCCGATGCCGGAGAGGCTCGCGGCGGAGCGTAGGGTCGTCTGTTGACTTGTTCTCATTACCTCAGCCCTCGGCCGCGACTCACCATCATGTCCCGTTGTCCAGGCCACGTTTCGAGGCGATCCGTCCGTTGCTTGAAGCCCCTGTGGGTGTCAGTGCCGGCAGTCGCTCGGCCTTCGCCCTTGTGCGTAGATCACCTATAGTCGCGCTCGGAAGCACGGCCAAATCACGGATTCTTACGCTCTGTAACAATTCCGGGGACCGGCGCCGGACTCGAAAAGCCCTTACCCTTCAGCATCTTATCGAACGCGTCGACCCCGAGGCCGGGGGGCCTCGGGGTGTGTCATTTGGGCGGCACTGCGGGGCTCGCGCGGCCCGGTCGAGGCGGTGTCCGGACCCCGCGGGGGCACCGCCTGCCGGCGACGCCCCCCGGGGCGGGTGCCCCGCGACCCGATCGCGGCGATCAGTTCGCCGCGATCAGTTCGCCGCTATCAGTTCGCTTGGCGGCGCAGGAAGGCCGGGATCTCGAGCTGGTCGTCGTCCATCATGCGGGTGCCGGCCGGCACCGCGCGGCCCTGCGCGTCGAGGTTGCCCTGCGCCGGGCGGTAGCCCTGGGGCTGGGCCGGGTAGCCGGCCTGCGGGGCGTATTGCGGCGCGGGCTGGCGCGGGGCGGCCGGGGCGTGCTGGACCGGCGCCTGGTGGACCGGAGCCTGCGGCATCGGCCGGGGCGCCGGCTGCGGCGCGGCATGCGCCATCGGGGCCGCCGGAGCCTGGACCGGCTGGCCGGCCTCGTCCTCGCGCCGGCCGCCGAAGCCGACGGTGGCGAGGCGGCGCAGCAGCGAGGTGCGCTTGGCATCCGGCGTCACCTGCTGGACCGGCTCCTCGCCGCGGCTGGCGCGGATCTGGTTCTGGGCCGGCATCGGCAGGTCCTGGACCCGCGGCATGCGCGGCGCGCGCACCACCGCCGGGGACGGCGGGATGAACGGGCCGGAGGCCATCGGCATCTGCGGCTCGGGCGCGGGCGCCGGGGCCGGCTCGTAGACCGGGGCCTGGCGCGGCTGGGCCGGGGTGATCTGGACCTCGTCGCGCATGAGGCTGGCGGCCTGGTGGGCGGCGGACAGATCCATCCGGGCCGGCTCGGGCGCGGCGGTCTGGGTGTGCATCGGAGCATGCATCATCGGGGCGTGCGCCACCGGCTCCGGTGCCGGGGCCCGCGCTACCGGGGCCTCGGCGGGACGAAAGGAGGGGGCGGGCGCCGCCGGGGCGGCGGCCCGGGCCCGCGCCTCGGCCCGCAGGCGCTCGGCGACCTCGGCGATGCGCTGCTCGGTCTGGGCGATCTCCGGCGAGCCGATGGCGTTGGCGTTGATCAGCGCCGGCTCGATGCCGGTGGCGACGACCGAGACCCGGATGATGCCGTCGAGGCTCTCGTCGAAGGTGGCGCCCAGGATGATGTTGGCGTCGGAATCGACCTCCTCGCGAATGCGGGTGGCGGCCTCGTCGAGCTCGTAGAGGGTGAGGTCGTTGCCGCCGGTGATCGAGATCAAGAGGCCGCGGGCGCCCTTCATCGAGACGTCGTCGAGGAGCGGGTTGGCGATCGCGGCTTCCGCGGCGCGGTTGGCGCGCTTCTCGCCGGACGCCTCGCCGGTGCCCATCATCGCCTTGCCCATGCCGCGCATGATCGCCCGTACGTCGGCGAAGTCGAGGTTGATGAGACCCTCCTTCACCATCAGGTCGGTGATGCAGGCGACGCCCGAGTAGAGCACCTGGTCGGCCATCGCGAAGGCATCCGCGAAGGTGGTCTTCTCGTTGGCGACCCGGAACAGGTTCTGGTTCGGGATCACGATCAGGGTGTCGACGGCCTGCTGCAGCTCGTTGATGCCCGACTCGGCGGTGCGCATCCGGCGCACGCCCTCGAACTGGAACGGCTTCGTCACCACGCCGACCGTCAGGATGCCCATGTCGCGGGCGGTGCGGGCGATGACCGGGGCCGCGCCGGTGCCGGTGCCGCCGCCCATGCCGGCGGTGATGAAGCACATGTGGGCGCCCGAGAGCTGGTCGCGGATCTCGTCGATCACCTCCTCGGCGGCGGCGCGGCCGACCTCGGGCTGCGAGCCGGCGCCGAGCCCTTGCGTCACCCCGATGCCCATCTGGATCACGCGCTCGGCCTTCGAGGAGGTCAGCGCCTGGGCGTCGGTGTTGGCGACTACGAACTCGCAGCCGAGCAGGCCCGACTCGATCATGTTGTTGACGGCGTTGCCGCCGGCGCCGCCGACGCCGAACACGGTGATGCGGGGCTTCAGTTCGCGGATGTCCGGAGCTTGCAGGGAGATGGCCATGATGCGCGAGCCTCTGGTGATCGTTTCGTTTCTGGTGGCGCGGTAGCGGCGCCGTTTGCCGTCCCGCCTCTCCGGCGCGGCCCGTTTCCGGGGCCCGCGCCGGGAGGCGATCTCGTTAGAAGCTCTCCCGGATCCAGCGTCCGACCTTGGAGAGGTACGTATCGGAACCGAGGCCCGCATGGCCGGACTGGCCGCGCGGCTCGAAATGCTCGACGTGCGAGACCTGGGGGTAGACCAGGAGCCCGACGGCGGCCGAGAAGGCCGGGCCCTTGGCGGCCTCGGGCAATCCCTTGATGCCGAGCGGCCGGCCGATCCGGACCTGGCCCTGCAGGATGCGGCGGGCGACCTCCGGCAGGCCGACGAGCTGGCTGGCGCCTCCCGTCAGCACCACCCGGCGCCCGGCCTGGGCGGCGAAGCCCGCGTTGCGCAGGCGGTCGCGCACCAGCTCCAGCACCTCCTCGACCCGCGGGCGGATGATCCGCACGAGGTGCGACTTCGGGATGTGGTGGGGCAGGTCGCGCTCGTCCTCGTCGACGCCGTGGACCGCGATCATGTCGCGCTCGTCCGACGCCGTCGCCATGGCGGCGCCGTACAGGGTCTTGAGCCGCTCGGCCGCCGCCACCCGGGTCGAGAGCCCGCGGGCGATGTCCATGGTGACGTGGTGGCCGCC
This sequence comes from Methylobacterium sp. ap11, assembly GCF_900110515.1. Taxonomy (NCBI): domain Bacteria; kingdom Pseudomonadati; phylum Pseudomonadota; class Alphaproteobacteria; order Hyphomicrobiales; family Methylobacteriaceae; genus Methylobacterium; species Methylobacterium sp. ap11. Next base: position 271,867 of record NZ_FOEB01000003.1, read on the forward strand.
GACCGCGAGCGCGTCGCAATGGACGAGGTGGCCGCCCGAGAACACGCCGACGCTGGTGGTGCCGCCGCCCATGTCGACGACGGCCACGCCCATCTCGGCCTCGTCGTCGACCAGCGCCGAGAGGCCCGAGGCGTAGGGCGTCGCGATCACCGCCTCGACGCGCAGGTGGGTGTTCTCCACCGCCAGCATCAGGTTGCGGGCCGCCGCGATCTCGGCGGTGACGACGTGGAGGTCGACGCCGAGCCGCTCGCCGAGCATGCCCGACGGATCGACCACCGCGCTCTGCTGGTCGAGGGAGTAGCCGGTCGGCAGGGCGTGCAGCACGGCGCGGCCCGGGCTGATGCTGTGGGTGCTCGCCGCCTCCAGCACGCGCTGCACGTCCGAGCCGGTGACGGCGCCGGTGCGCACCGGGACCTTGGCGTCGAAGTGCTGCGAGCCGAGCCGGCCGCCCGACAGGCTGACGATGACCGACTGGACCTCGACCCGGGCCATGCGCTCGGCGGCGTGGACCGCCTGGCGGATCGAGGTCTCGGCCGCCTCGAGGTCGACCACGGCGCCGCCCTTGAGGCCGAGCGAGCGCTGGTGGCCGATGCCGATGATCCGGGCGAGGTGGGTGCGGCCGCGCAGGGTCGCCAGCGTCTCGACCGGCTGCAGCTCGGCGACGAGGCAGACGATCTTGCTGGTGCCGATGTCGAGCACCGACAGGGTCGCGCTCCGGCGCGCCGAGAGCGGCTTTAAGCGCGGCGTGAGACCGTGCTGGAGGAGACTCATGACGCGACGCTCACCGGGGATGAAAGGGGGATCTGGGGGCTGCGGGAACCGGGCAGACCGGCGGGCGTCACGTCTCGCGCGCGGGTCATGTCTCGGTCCCCTTGGGCTTCTTCTGCTGCTTCTTCTGGGCCTCCAGGCGCGCCGCCGCGCCCTCCTCGGTCAGCCGCACCACCACCCGGTCGGGCAGCCGCAGGTCGACCGCGATGATGTCCTTCTCGAGCAGGCTCGACTCGGCCTCGAGCTTGACGAGGCGGGCCACCGCCTCGCGGGCGCCGGTCTCGGGCAGGCGCACGTCGATGCCGTCGAGCTTGAGGGTCCAGCGGCGGCCCGAGACCAGGGTGCCGGCGCGGATCCGGTCCTTGAGCGGGCCCGCGGCCTCGAGGAGCGCGAGGTATTCCTTGGTGCGCAGGTTGGCCTCCTCGCCCACCACCAGGGGCAGGTCGGAGAAGCGGCCGTCGCGCATCTGGTCGATCACCGTGCCGTCGGCGGCGATCACGGCGATCTCGCCGTTGCGCTGCCACAGGGCGCTCGGCTCGCGCTCGGTGAGCGTGATCAGGAGCTCGCGCGGGTAGATCTTGCGCACCGAGACCGCGCCGATGAGCGGCACGGTGGACAGGCGGTCGCGCACGTCGACCACGCTGAGGAAGGGCAGCGAGTTGCGCTGGTCGATGCCGGCGGCCTGGAGGATCTCGGCCGAGCGCAGCTGCACCAGGCCCGAGATCGTCACCTTGTCGAGGCCAAAGCCGAGCGCCCGGGCCGCCATGTCGAGGGGCGTGCCGGAGCGGGCCGCCATCTCGGCGTAACCGCCGCCCGACACGAAGCCTGCCCCGGCGACGAGGCCGAAGAACCCGAAGGCCAGGCCCATCCCGAGGTGGCGCGGCATCCGCCGCTCGATCGGCACCGCCACCGACGAGCGGCGCGGGCGCAGGAACCGCGGCAGGTAGCGGGCCAGGCGCGACTCGCGCGCAGGGCCGCCCCAGGCCGGCGCCGTCCCCGGAAGGGGAGCGGGCGTGCCGGCATCCCCGCCGGCGTAACCGGCGGCGATCGGCGGCTCAGGGAAGCGTCCTCCACCATCCATTGGACGAGTTCACCGAAACTGGACCCGGCACGGGCTGCGATCTCCGGCGCGAGGGAGCGGTCTCGAATCGTCCGGGGCCTGGCGGCCGGCCCTCGCGGATCACGGGCTCACCGGGGCGGAGAGCCCGGTGGTCGTCGTGGCGGAGGGTCGGCACGGCTGGCGTCCCGGCGTCCAAGTGCTTGATGCGCCGTTAACGCCAACTCTCGAACTCGCTGGTAAATATCCGGTAAAATTTTCGCCCCGGGCACGGGAATCGCGCGCCTCCCGGGCCCCGGCGTGGCGCCGCGGCGACCCCCGGTGCCGGGCTCCGATCGGGCCTCGGGCGAAGTCCGGGACCGGCCGGCGCGGGCCTCGCCCCGCGCTCCGATCACTCTGGTCTTGCAATCACTTACCGCAGGGCCGGACGGTCCGGCGGCGCGAGGGCGACGGCGCCGCCGGCGCCCCGCGGAGCCTGCCGTCGCGGCCCGCGGCGGCCGGTCCGCCGCCGCGGGCGCGGCACATCCGCCACAGGGTCGGTCATGCCGCGGAGCCGCGCGGGTGGTTAACGCGCGGGCCGATTCGCGAATCAGCGGGCGGGCACGCCGATGCGCTTGATCTCCCAGTGCAGCTCGACCCCGGAGGTCTCGCGGACGCGCTTCCGCACCTCCTCGCCCAGGCCCTCGATGTCGGCCGCGGTGGCGCCGCCCCGGTTGATCAGGAAGTTGCAGTGCATCTCCGAGACCTGGGCGCCGCCGCGGGTGAGCCCGCGGCAGCCGGCGGCGTCGACGAGCTGCCAGGCCTTGCCCCCGTCCGGGTTCTTGAAGGTCGAGCCGCCGGTGCGCTCGCGGATCGGCTGCGCCGCCTCCCGGGCCGCGGTGACCCGGTCCATCTCGGCCTCGATCAAAGCCCGGTCGCCGGGCCGTCCGCGATAGGTCGCCTGGGTGAAGATCAGGTCGGCGGGCGCCGCGCAGTGGCGGTAGGCGAAGCCCATCTCGGCGTGGGAGAGGACGTGCAGGGCGCCCTTGCGGTCGACGGCGCGCGCCTCGACCAGCACGTCGGTGGTCTCGCCGCCATGCGCCCCGGCATTCATCCTGAGCGCCCCCCCGATCGAGCCCGGGATGCCGCGGTAGAAGGCGAGGCCGTCGAGGCCGGCCTCCGCCGCGGCGCGGGCGAGCTTCATGTCGGGCACGGCCGTGCCGGCCCGGATCGTCTCACCCTCGACGTGAATCGACCCGAAGGCCTTGCCGCCGAGGCGGATGACGAGGCCGGGCACGCCGCCGTCGCGCACGATCAGGTTCGAGCCGAGCCCGATCACCGTCACGGGCACCTCCGCCGGCAGGGCGGCGAGCGCCGCGGCGAGGTCGTCCTCGTCGGCGGGGGTGAACAGCACGTCGGCCGGCCCCCCGACCCGGAACCAGGTCAGGTCGGCGAGCGGATGGTCGGGCAGGAGGCGACCGCGCAGGGCGGCGGGGGCCAGGGCGGCGAGGATGGCGGCGGAGGTCATGGTGCGGTTCCGGCTCGACGCGCAGGGGCGGAGCGCTCTAGAGTTGACGCAAGGACAATCGGAGGCCGGTCTGCGTGGCCAGGACCGTCGTCTACACGCGAAAGGCGGCTCGCGCTCTCGCCCGGATGCCGCCCGACACGGAGGCGCTGATCCGGGCCAAGCTCGATCAGGTCGCCCGGGACCCTGCGTCGCTCGCCCAGAACATCCGGGCGATGAAGGGCGTGCCGGGCCACCGGCTGCGGGTCGGGGATTGGCGCGCCCTCTTCACGAGCGAGGACGAGCGGATCATTGTGCACGATGTCGGGCCGCGCGGCTCGATCTACGAGTAGGGCCCAGGGCATGACCATCGTCCGCACCAGGACGCCCTCCGGCGAGGCGATCGTGATCCTGCCGGAGGCCGAGTTCGAGCGCCTCAGCGACCTCGCCGCGGAGGCCGCGGATGGCCGCACCCTCGCCGCCTCGCTGGCGCGCCTGGATGCCGGCGATGAGGAACTCCTGAGCGGCGACGACCTCGACGCGCTTCGTGCGGCGCCGACCCCCCTTGCCTTCTGGCGCGCCAAGCGGGCCATGGACGCGGCCGAACTCGCCCGGCAGGCAGGCGCGCCGGAGGAGCATGTCGGCGCGGTCGAGCGCGGCGAGAGCATCGGCGACGTCCAGCTCTACCGGCGGCTCGCCCGGGCGCTCCGGGTCGAGATCGAGGATCTCGTCCCGGACGCCGGGTGAGCGCACCGCCTCACGCCGCCTTCTCGCCGCTCGCGGCGAGCTCGCCCGGCAGCGCATAGGCCCATTGGGTGATGTTGCCGGCGCCCAGGCACACCACGTAGTCGCCCGGGCGCGCGAGACCGCCGACGATGCCGGCGAGGTCCTCGGTGCGCTCGAGCGCGATGGCGTTGCGGTGGCCGCGGGAGGTGAGGCCCGCCACCAGGGCATCGCGGTCGATGCCCTCGATCGGCGCCTCGCCGGCGGCGTAGACCGGGGCGACGATCACCGTGTCGGCGTCGTTGAAGCAGGTGCAGAAATCGTCGAACAGCGAGGCCAGCCGCGAGTAGCGGTGCGGCTGCACCACCGCGATCACGCCGCCATCGGTGGAGGCGCGGGCGGCCTTGAGCACCGCCCGGATCTCGACCGGGTGGTGGCCGTAATCGTCGAAGATCTGGACGCCGTTCCACTCGCCGGTGCGGGTGAAGCGCCGCTTGACGCCGCCGAAATTGGCCAGCGCCTTGCGGATCGCCTCGGGCGAGACGCCGAGCTCGTGGGCCACCGCCAGCGCCGCGGTGGCGTTGAGCGCGTTGTGCTTGCCCGGCATCGGCAGGACGAGGTCCTCCATCTCCAGGCGGAATCCGGGGCGGCGGTCGCGGATCATCACCCGGAACCGGCTCTGGCCGCCCTTCAGGTCGACGTCGATCAGGCGCACGTCGGCCTGCGGGTTCTCGCCGTAGGTGACGATGCGCCGGTCCTCGATGCGCCCGACGAGGTCCTGCACCGTCGGGTGGTCGATGCACATCACGGCGAAGCCGTAGAACGGGATGTTGTCGATGAAGGCCCGGAAGGCGTCCTTGATCGCGTCGAACGAGCCGAAATGGTCGAGGTGCTCGGGATCGATGTTGGTGACGATGGCGATGTCGGCCGGCAGCTTCAGGAAGGTGCCGTCGGATTCGTCGGCCTCGACCACCATCCAGTCGCCCTCGCCCATGCGGGCGTTGGTGCCGTAGGCGTTGATGATGCCGCCGTTGATGACGGTGGGATCGAGCTCGCCGGCGTCGAGCAGGGTGGCGACGAGCGAGGTGGTGGTGGTCTTGCCGTGGGTGCCGGCCACCGCCACGCAGGACTTGAAGCGCATCAGCTCGGCCAGCATCTCGGCCCGGCGCACCACCGGCAGGCGGCGCTCGCGGGCGGAGACCAGCTCCGGGTTGTCGCGGCGGATCGCGGTCGAGACCACGACGAGGGCTGCGTCGGCCAGGTTCTCGGCCCGGTGGCCCACGAAGGCGCGGATGCCCTTCTCGTTCAGCCGGCGCACGTTGGCGTTGTCGGAGGCGTCCGAGCCCTGCACCGTGTAGCCGAGATTGTGCATCACCTCGGCGATGCCGGACATGCCGATGCCGCCGATGCCGATGAAGTGGATGGGTCCGAGCTTGTTCGGCAGCTTCATGGAAGTCGGGGTCCTTCGCGTGTCTTCTTGTTCGAACGGCCGTCAGCGGGCCGAGAGGGCGGTCTCGACCACCAGGGCGGCGAGGCGCTCGGCGGCGTCGGGCAGGCCGGCCCCCTTGGCGGCGGCCGCCGCCGTGGCGAGCCGGGCCGGATCGCCGAGCAGCGCGCCGAGGTCGCCGGCGAGCCGCTCAGGGGTGAAGTCCGTTTGTGGTGTGGGAAAGGCGGCGCCGATCCGCCCCAGCACCGCGGCGTTGGCCGCCTGGTCCTGGTCGAGGGCGCCGGGCAGCGGCACCAGGATCGCCGGGCGGCCGATCACCGCGAGCTCCGCCACCGTCGAGGCGCCCGAGCGGGCCACGACGAGGTGGGAGGTCGCCATCTTGGCCGGCAGGTCCTTGAAGAACGGCGCCACCGTGAAGGCGGAAAGCCCCGCGCCCTCGTAGAGCGCCTGGACCCGGGCGAGATCCTCCGCGCGGGCCTGCTGGATCACGGTGAGGCGGGCGCGCAGGGAGGCCGGCAGCCGCACCACGGCGTCCGGCACCACGTCGCTCATCACCCGGGCGCCCTGGCTGCCGCCGAAGGCGAGGAGCTGGAGCGGGGCGTCCGCACCGACCGCAGGATAGGGCATCTCGCCGGCCGCCAGCACCGCCGGACGCACCGGGTTGCCGGTATGGACGCGCCGGGCGGTGGCCTTGGCGGGCACGCCCCGCACCTCGGGGAAGCCGGTGGCGATGATCGTGGCGCCGCGGGCCAGGAACCCGTTGGCGCGGCCCATCACGGCGTTCTGCTCGTGCAGCAGCGTCGGCACCCGCAGCATCTGGGCGGCCAGCAGCGGCGGCACGGTCGGGTAGCCACCGAAGCCGACGACGACCGCCGGGTTGAGGCGGCGCACCTCCCGGATCGCCGCCGCGAAGCCGCGCCCGAGGGTCGCGAAGGCGGCGAGCCGGCGCAGGGGCGAGCGCCCGCTCGACGGGGTGGCGGAGGGGACCGCGACGATCTCCGAGGCCGGGAACTCGCCCGACAGCGCCGCGACCCGGCTGTCGGTGGCGAGCGCGACGCGGATGCCGCGCTCGCGCAGGCGCAAGGCCAGGGCCTCGGCCGGAAACAGGTGGCCGCCGGTGCCGCCCGCCGCGAGCAGGACGAGGGGTTGGGCGACCGTCATCGGGCGGCCTGGGCGGGGCGGAGGAAGGACATGCGGTCTCCGGTCGGGTCGGGTCGCCCCCCGTGTGTCACGGCGGGGCGGCGAGGTCACCCCTTGCGGGCGTCCCCGCGGGGATCGGGTCGGGCGGCGGGGCGCCCGTTCGGCGCGCCCTTGATCAGCAGGCTTCCGATCAGTGCGCCTGCGATCAGTGGGCCTGGCCCTCGTCGCGGCTGAGGAGCGTCGTGCGCGGCCGGCGCCGGGTGAGGGCGACGAGGAAGCCCATGCCGAGGGCGAGCGAGATCAGCGACGAGCCGCCGTAGGAGATGAACGGCAGGGTCATGCCCTTGGCGGGCATCATCCGGGTGTTCACCGCCATGTTGATGCAGGCCTGCAGCCCGAACAGCGCGGTCAGCCCGGTGATGGCCAGCCGGCAGAAGATGTCGTCGCTGCGCCGGGCCAGGGTCAGGCCCCGCATCACGATGAAGGCGAACAGCAGCACGATGGCGATGCAGACGATGACGCCGAACTCCTCGCCCGCCACCGAGAAGATGAAGTCGGTATGGGCGTCGGGCAGATGGCGCTTGGCGACGCCCTCGCCCGGGCCGGTGCCGAGCCAGCCGCCGGAGTTGAAGGATTCCTGCGACCAGAAGGTCTGGAAGTTGTCACCCGAATCCTTGTCCATGAAGCGCTGGATGCGGGCGCGCACGTGGGGCAGGAACTCGTAGGCCGCCGCCACGCCGAGGAGGCCGGCGCCGCCGAGGCCCGCGACCCAGAACCAGTGCAGCCCGGCGACGAACACCATCGAGCACCACACCATCGTGACCAGCATGGTCTGGCCGAAATCCGGCTGCAGGATCAGCGGCACGATGGTCATCGGCAGGAGCAGCACGGCGAGCGTGCCGCCCGGCATGTCGCGCCGGCGCGCGCCCTCGGCGAAGGCCCAGGCAGCCAGGATCACGAAGGCGGGCTTCACGAACTCGGAGGGCTGGACGCCGATCGAGCCGAACTGGATCCAGCGATGCGCGCCCTTGATCTCCGGCCCGTACTTGGTGGCCGCGATACACAGCACGATGCCGAGCCCGTAGGTCACCAGCGCCATGCGCCGGATGTGGCGCAGGGACAGGAACGACACCGCCAGGATCAGGGCGATGGTCGGCAGCAGGTACATCACCTGCCGGTTGAGGAAGTGGAAGGTCGGCAGGCCCAGGCGCTCGGCCACGGGCGGACCGCCGGCCATCAGGAAGACCAGCCCGGCCGTCATCAGAACGCCGAGGCCGGCGAGCAGCGCCCGGTCGACCGTCCACCACCAGTCGCCCAGATGCGAGCGTTCCGCGCGGGACATCATGGCTTGCAAGGACCCTCGTTCACCAGCCGCGACCATCGGACGGAATGGTAAACCGAGTGTTGCCGCCTCGCCGCAGCGGCCGGGAAAGCCGGGACGCCCCTTGGACGTCGCCCGGCGCCCGTCAGCCCTGGAACATGCCGTGCGGGGCCGGCGCGAAGTGCCGGGCGTACTCCTCCTCCAGGGTCTCCCACGGCATCAGCATCACCCCGTGCAGCGGGGCCGCCCCGGCGGCGAGCGCCCCGAAGCGCCGCAGGATCAGGGCGAGCTCGTAGGCGGTGATGTCGGGCTTGGGCTCGAAGCGGTAGAAGTGGGTCTCGTTGTCGACCGGCTCGGCGCCGATGCTCTTCAGGAGCGAATCGAACATCGCGAACGTCCCCCCGTCTGCGGCGCGTCGCGCGCCGACGGAGAGGTTAGGCCGGATGGGGGAGTGCGGCAAATGAACTTGATGGGAGGCGGGCGCCTTTGCGTCACCGCCCCCGGGGCGGCCCACCCCGGGGACCGCGTTTGCACCGCGCGCTCGACGCGCCGGACCCTTTGGCGTCCGAAGACCGCCCTATCCCTCGTGCGGCCCGCTCCAGCCCGGCAGGTACGCGGCGTCCTTCGAGCGGGCGAGCTCCATCGCCTCGTTGAGGGCGTCGGAGAAATCGTCCTTCACGTCCTTGCGCTTGATGTTGCGGCGCAGGAAATCGGCCCACAGGAACTCGCTGAACGGCGTCGTGTCCTTGGCGAAGCCCCCGGCCCGGCGCAGCTCGCCGGCGAGGCTGCGGAAGGGATCGTCGGCGAGGTCCTCGATCCGCTTGGGCATGTCGCCGACGTCGCGGCGCAGGCCGTGGGAGTCGTAGGGATGGACCCAGGCGCGGTGGTCGGCCACGACCCAGAACGCGTCCTTCTCGAGGTGGTGCAGGTCGGCCACCACGGTGGTGAACACGCTCTCGACCCCCTCCTCCTGCAGCGCGCGGGTGAGGTGGTGGTGGTCGATGACGTAGCGCTTCTTCTTCGGCCCGAGCAGGACCGGGATCATGTGCGAGCCGAGGAAGGCCTCCCGGTCCTTGTCCGCGACCTCGCGCCAGCGCTTGCGCTTGGCCGCCACCTCCCGGTAGCCGACGGTCATCTGCGTCGGCCGCAGCTCGGCGATCGGCACGCTGTGGAGGATCGGGTCGCGGACGGACATCGTGGCCTTGGTCCCTGCTGGCGCGCGGGAGATCCGCGCTCGGGCGAGGAAAATTGGTCACACCCTCCCTTGCGTCAAGCGGACGGGGCGATGCCGTATGGTCGAGAGACCCGGTTCGGCAGGATCTAACGACTTAATCCATCCCGGCCGGAAAATTTTTCGATTTCCGGCAAGATATTGATAGAGCGTTGTTATCCTCGCATCCCGGCCGTCGCGGCAGCCCCCTGCCCAGCCCTCGCGGCATCGGTGCGGCCCCGCCCGGACGTCCTTGACTCGGCTCCGGTTTGCTCGCCAAGAGACGACCACCGGACGTCGCCCGCGAGGCGGCGCCTCGGCCCGGATCCTGCACCGTCATCGCCTTGACGCAACGGAACGGCAGGACGCCGGCAGAATCCGGTAGTGAGGCACTGAAGGGAACAGGGGCCGGCCGACCCGGGATCGATCCGGACGCTTCCCGCCGTCGCGGGCGGCGACGGGGGCATCCGGGACCGGGCCGCTCTCCCCGGGCGGATGGTCGGCGCGCGATGGACACCCAAACCCCTCAGAGCCCGCCGGTGCGGCGGCGCGGCCGGCTCGCGGTCCGGCTCCTGGCGATCCTCGTCCTCACGGGCGCCGGCCTCGCGATCTGGCGCGTGCCCGCCCTCGAGCCCGTGCGCGCGCGCATCGCCGGGCTCCTGGCGCAGCGCGAGGGCGTCGAGGGCCAGGCGCCGGAGCCCGGCGAGACCGCGGTCCCGGCCTTCCGGCCGAGCAAGCAGCAGCGGGCGAGCTTCGGCATCGAGACCGTCCAGGCCCGGGACTTCCGGCCCGAGGGCTTCGCGGAGGGGCGGATCGGGGTCAACGAGGACGACAACGTCCCGGTCTACACCCCCTATGCGGGCCGGGTGACCAAGGTGATGGTCCGGGCCGGCGACCGGGTGAAGGCCAACCAGGTGCTGTTCACCCTGGAGGCCGCCGACATGGTCTCGGCCCTCAACGACTTCCAGGCGGCGACGAACGCGCTCGCCAAGAACCAGGCCCTGCTCAAGCTCAACCAGACCGTGGCGGCCCGGCTCCAGGAGCTGTTCCAGGCCAAGGCGGTGGCGCTGAAGGACTGGCAGCAGGCCCAGAACGACGTCATCGCGGCGCAAAGCGACCAGCGCTCGGCCGAGGCCGCGCTCCAGGCGGTGCGCAACCGCCTGCGCATCCTCGGCAAGTCGGACGCGGAGATCGACGCCTTCGGGAAGAGCGGGGCGATGAGCCCCGAGACCGAGATCCGCGCGCCGATCGGCGGCACCATCGTGCAGCGCAAGGTCGGGCTCGGCCAGTACCTCGCGGCGGGCAGCGACCCGGCCTTCGTCATCGGCGACCTCTCGACGGTGTGGCTCGTCGCCAACGTGCGCGAGAGCGAGGTGCCGCGGATCAAGATCGGCCAGGAGCTGGAGGCGAGCGTGATCGGCTTCCCCGACCGGGTTTTCAAGGCGAAGATCGGCTACATGGCGGCCGCCCTCGACCCGGCGACCCGGCGCCTGCCGGTGCGGGCCGAGATCGACAACGCCGAGGGCCTGCTGCGGCCCGAGATGTTCGCGACCTTCACGATCCTCACCGGGCGCGACGAGCGCGCCCCGGCGATCCCCGCGAGCGCGATCGTCTACGAGGGCGCCCGCGCGCGGATCTGGGTCGAGCAGCCGGACGGCACCATCGTGTCACGCAACGTCACCCTGGGGCTGTCCGGGGGCGGCCTCGTCCAGGTCGTGGACGGGCTCAGCCTCGGCGAGCGCGTCGTGACCCGCGGCAGCCTGTTCATCGACCGGGCCGCCTCCGGCGACAAGGCCTCGTAGGGACCGCGCCCGCATGAACCGCCTGATCGACTTCGCCCTGCGCCAGCGGGTGCTGGTGCTGCTCCTGTTCCTGGCGATGCTCGGGATCGGCTACGCCAGCTTCCAGCAGCTCAACATCGAGGCCTATCCGGACCCGGTGCCGCCGCTCGTCGACGTCATCACCCAGAATCCGGGCCAGTCGGCCGAGGAGATCGAGCGCTACATCACCATCCCGCTCGAGGTGCAGCTCGCCGGCATCCCGAACGCCACGGTGACGCGGACGATCTCGGTCTTCGGCCTGTCGGACGTGAAGATCCAGTTCACCTACGACTTCACCTACCAGGAGGCGCTGCAGCGGGTGCTCAACCGGCTGTCGCAGCTCTCGCCGCTGCCCAACAACGCCCAGCCGCAGATCTCGCCGACGAGCCCGATCGGCGAGATCATGCGCTACCAGGTGGCGGGCCCGCCGGGCTTCTCCTCGACCGACCTCAAGACCCTGCAGGACTGGGTGCTGCAGCGCCGCTTCAAGGCGATCCCCGGCGTCGTCGACGTCTCGGCCTTCGGCGGCAAGACCAAGGAGTTCGAGGTCGCGGTCGACCTGCACAAGCTCCAGGCCCAGGGGCTGACCCTGGTCCAGCTGGTCACGGCGCTCAACAACTCGAGCACCAATGTCGGCGGCCAGACCCTCAACGTCGGCGAGCAGTCGGCGGTGGTGCGCGGCATCGGGCTCATCCGCGACATGGACGACATCCGCAGCACGATGATCAGCCAGGTCGGCGGCGTGCCGGTGCTGGTGGGCGACGTGGCCGAGGTCCAGGTCAGCAACGCGCCGCGCCTCGGCATGGTCGGGCACGAGAACGACGGCGACATCGTCGAGGGCATCGTGCTCCTGAGCCGCGGCGGCCAGAGCCTGCCGACGATCCAGCGCGTCGAGGCCGAGATCGAGAAGATCAACGCCTCCGGCATCCTGCCGCCCGGCGTGCAGGTGGTGCCGCTCTACGACCGCAGCGCGCTCATCCACACCACCACCCATACGGTGATGCACAACCTCGTCTTCGGCGTGGTGCTGGTGTTCCTGGTGCAGTGGCTCTTCCTCGGCAGCCTGAAGAGCGCGATCATCGTCGCGGCCACGATTCCCTTCGCACTCGGATTCGCCATCGCCATCATGGTGGCGCGGGGCGAATCGGCCAACCTCCTGTCGCTCGGCGCGATCGATTTCGGCCTCATCGTCGACGCGACGGTGATCATGGTGGAGAACATCTTCCGCCACCTCGCCGAGCATAAAGGGCCGGCGAAAGCCGGCAGCGGGCTCAAGCTCGGGCTGATCGCGTCGGCCGCCCGCGAGGTCAACCGGGCGATCTTCTTCTCCGCCTCGATCATCATCGTGGGCTTCCTGCCGCTCTTCACGCTCACCGGCGTCGAGGGCCACATCTTCGGGCCGATGGCGAAGACCTATGCCTACGCGCTCGTCGGCGGGCTCATCGCCACCTACACGGTGTCGCCGGCGCTCTCGGCCCTGATCCTGCCCGACCACGTCGAGGAGCGCGACACCATCGTGGTCAAGGTCCTGCGGGCGCTGTTCCGGCCGCTCCAGGGCTTCACCCTCAACAACCGGATCCTGACCATCCTGGTGACGGTGGCGATGCTCGGCTGCACCGGGGTGGCGATGCGCACCCTCGGCCTCGAGTTCCTGCCGACACTCGAGGAGGGCAACCTCTACATCCGCGGCACGATGCCGGCCTCGATCTCGCTGGAGGCCGGCAACCCCTACGTCGAGCGGATGCGCAAGCTGATCGGCTCCTACCCGGAGGTGACCACGGTCGTCTCGCACCAGGGCCGGCCCGACGACGGCACCGACGCCACCGGCTTCTTCAACGTCGAGATCTTCGCCCCCCTCAAACCCGCCGACCAGTGGCGGCCGGGGCTGACCAAGGAGAAGCTGATCGAGGAGATCTCGGGGCGGCTGCGCGAGGAGCTGCCCGGCATCGAGTTCAACTTCTCCCAGTACATCCAGGACAACGTCCAGGAGGCGGCCTCGGGCGTGAAGGGCGAGAACTCGGTCAAGATCTACGGCAGCGACCTGCAGGAGATCACCCGCACCGCCGAGGCGGTGAAGGCGGCGCTCGCCACGGTGCCGGGGGTGACGGATCTGGCGGTGTTCACCTCGCTCGGCCAGCCGACGGTGCGCATCGACATCGACCGGGCGCGGGCTGCCCGCTACGGGCTGGCGCCCGGCGACATCGCCACCACGATCTCGGCGGCGATCGGCGGCCAGACCGCCGGCGACCTCTACGAGTACGGCAGCGACCGCCACTTCCCGATGCGGGTGCGGCTGGCGCCCGAGTACCGCCGCTCGCTCGAGACCATCCGCAACATCACGGTCGGGGCGGCGTCGCCGAGCGGCGGCGTAGTCCAGGTGCCGCTCTCCGAGATCGCCCGGGTCCAGCTCGTCTCGGGCGCCGCCTTCATCTACCGCGAGAACCAGGAGCGCTACATCCCGGTCAAGTTCAGCGTGCGCGGGCGCGACCTCGGCGGCGCGGTGATCGAGGCGCAGCGGCGCGTCGCCGAGCAGGTCGAGCTGCCGGCCGGCTACCACCTCGAATGGGTCGGCGAGTTCAGCAACCTGCAGGGCGCCATCGCGCGGCTGAAGCTCGTGGTGCCGCTCACCATCGGGCTGATCGCGCTCCTGCTCTACGTCAACTTCGCCTCGCTCACCGACACGCTGCTGACGCTCAGCGTGATCCCGATGGCGCTGATCGGCGGCATCTTCGCGCTGGTGCTGACCGGCACGGCGTTCTCGGTCTCGGCGGCGATCGGCTTCATCGCGCTGTTCGGCATCTCGACCATGGAGGGCGTGATCCTGCTCTCCTACTGCAACCAGCTGATGGACGAGGGCTGGGCGCGGGCGCAGGCCATCCACCACGCCGCCGACGTGCGGATGCGGCCGGTGATGATGACCTGCGTGGCGGCCTGCGTCGGCCTCCTGCCGGCGGCGATCTCCACCGGCATCGGCTCGCAGGTGCAGAAACCCCTGGCGCTGGTGGTGGTGGGCGGCATCCTGCTCGCCCCGATCCTGATCCTGGTCGTGCTGCCGGTGCTGATCGCGGCCTTCTCGCGCCATCGTCCACGCCTGCCTGTCGCCCCGGTGCGACAGCCCGAACCGGCGGAGTGAGCTAGATGCAGCCCGGTTCCGACACGCCCGCCCCTGCCGACGCCAGCATGCCCCACACCGTGCGCGCCCTCCTGCGCCTCGCGCCCATGCCCGCCGCCACCGTCGCGGCTGCGCCCGCGGCCGCGCGCGACGACGCCCCGATCCGGGTGTCGGTCGCCGCGGACGACCGGGCCGCGGGCCCGGGGCCGGACGGGGCGCCCGGCCCCGCCGCCCGCCCGGCTGCCCGCACCGCGGCGCGGATCCTGGCGGCGGCGCTGGCGGCCTCCGCCGCCTCGGCCTGCATGGTCGGGCCCGACTTCCAGGGCGCGACGCCGCCGCCGGTGACGGGCTACACCCGGGAATCCCTGCGCGACCCGGCGCTGGGCCGCGAGGATCGCCGCGGCGGCGCCATCGCCCAGAGCTTCGCACCGGGGCGCGACGTGCCGGGCGAGTGGTGGACGCTGTTCCGCTCGAAGGCGCTGAACGGCCTGGTGGCGGAGGCGCTCGCCCGCAACCCGACCCTCGACGCCGCCCAGGCCAGCCTGCGGGCGGCGCGGGCCACCACCGAGGCGCAGCGCGGCGCGCTGTTTCCGCAGGTCGGGTTCAACGCCCAATCCTCCTACAACAAGGCCCCGGGCGGCGACCTGCAATCGCCGCTCAACAACAACTCGCTGCTCTACAGCCTCGTCACCCCGCAGGTGACGGTGAGCTTTTCCCCCGACGTGTTCGGCGGCACCCGCCGGGCGCTCGAGGCGCAGGCGGCGCAGGAGGAGGGCCAGCTCTGGCAGCTCGAGGCGGCCTACCTGACTCTCAGCTCCAACGTCGTCGCGGCGGCGATCCAGGAGGCGTCGCTCCGGGCCCAGATCGCCGCGACCGAGAAGGTGATCCAGGCCCAGACCGACCTCCTCAACCTGATCACCAAGCAGCAGAATGCCGGCCAGGTGGCGGGCGCCGACGTGGTGCAGCAGACCGCCCTGCTCGCCCAGTCGCAGCAATTGCTGCCGCCGCTGCAGCGGGCGCTGTCGCAGCAGCGCAACCTGCTCACGGCGCTCGCCGGCCGCTTCCCGAGCGAGGAGGTGAGCCAGACCTTCACGCTGGCTTCGCTCCACCTGCCCCGGACCCTGCCGGTGAGCCTGCCCTCGCGGCTGATCGAGCAGCGCCCGGACGTGAAGGCGGCGGAGGCCGCGGTCCACGCGGCGAGCGCCCAGGTCGGCGTCGCGGTGGCCAACCGCCTGCCGCAATTCACCATCTCGGGCGCGGTCGGCGCCAGCGCCACCAACTTCGCCGCCCTCCTCAACCCGGCCGCCAGCCTCTGGACCATCGCCGGCGCGGTCGCCCAGCCGCTCTTCGACGGCGGCACCCTCTTCCGGCGCCAGCAGGCGGCGGAGGAGACCCTGGTCGCGGCGCAGGCCCAGTACCGCGCCACCGTCATCGGCGCCTACCAGAACGTGGCGGACTCGCTTCGCGCCCTCCAGGCCGACGGCCGCGCCGTGGCGGCGGCCAACGCCGCCGTCTCGGCGAGCCGCCAGAGCGTGGAACTGGTGCGCAAGCAGTTCGGCCTCGGCGCCGTCAGCAGCGCCTCGCTGCTGATCACGCAATCGGCCTATCTCCAGGCGCTGGTGACCCAGGCCCAGGCCCAGGCCAACCAGTACGCCGACACCGCGGCCCTGTTCCAGGCCCTCGGCGGCGGCTGGTGGAACCGCCGCGACGCGAAGCCGGCGCGCGACCCGAAGGACCCGGCGCCGTTCCTGTGAAGGCCGGCCGCTAAGCGGATTTCGCCGAAGTGGTTACCGGTTCGGCGCCGTAAATCTGCGACAGAACAAGAACCCAAGCGGGCGAAGCGTTGGCCTGCCAACGCAAGTCTGCTTAGGCCGTCGCGGTGGCCGAGAGCCGGTCGGCGGCGCCGAGCACCGCCCGGATGCACACGACGAAGCGCTCGATGATCGCGACCAGCACCCGGCGGTCGGGGTCGTCGGCCGACAGGGCGTCCAGCACCGGGACGAAGGCCTCGACGAGTTCGCGCAGGCCTGACTGGATCGCCTCGCGCAGGAGATCGATCTGGTGGCCCCGGGGCCCGAGATCGGCGCCGGCCGAGGCGGCCTCGACCAGGATCGCCGCGAGCCGCCGGTACGCCTCGGCCCCTCCCCGAGCCGGCGAGGGGAGCGGGAAGGAGGAGATCTCGGTCATGGTGGGTCTGCCCGCCTGAAGGGATCCGGGGAACGCGGCTGCGGCATGGCGGGTTTTTCAGCGCGCCAGCACGCGGGCGGCGCCCTTGGTGGTCTCCACCGCCTGCGTGACGCTGCCGACCGCCGCCGAGATCGCGCCGATATTCTGCGCGATCGCGCCCATCGCCCCGGACGCGTCCTGCATGCTGGCCGACATGTCCTGCGTCACCGCGCTCTGCTGCTCCACCGCGGCGGCCGTGCGCACCACGTAGTCCCGCAGCGCTTCGACCGAGGCCTGGATCGCCTGCAGCGATCCGACGACCTGGCCGGAGACGGCCTGGATGCTTCCGATCTCGGCGCCGATCTGCTCGGTGGCGCGGGCGGCCTGGTTGGCGAGGTTCTTGACCTCGGCCGCCACCACCGCGAAGCCGCGGCCGGCCTCCCCGGCCCGGGCCGACTCGATCGTTGCGTTGAGGGCCAGGAGGTTGATCTGGCTGGCGATGGTCTGGATCAGGCCGACGATGCCGTTCATCGCCGCCGCCGTGGTGGTGAGCTTCTGCGTCAAATCCCCGGCGGCGCTGGCCTGGGCGTGCGCCTCGTCGCTGATCGCCCGCGCCCGGACCATGCTGGCGGCGATCTCGTTGACCGACTGGGCCAGTTCCTCGGCCGCGGCGGCCACCGACTGTACGTTGGTGGAGGTCTTGCCCGCCGCGAGCCGCGCCTGCTCAGCCTCGCCGTTCGAGCGCGCGACCGCCTGGTCCACCTCGGCGAAGTTCTCGTCGATCAAGACCTTCAGCTCGGTGAGGCGCTTCACCTCAGCGGTGACGTCGCTGGCGAACTTGACGATCTTGGCGACGCGACCGTGCTGGTCGAGGATCGGGTTGTACGAGCCCTCGATCCAGACCGGCCGGCCGTCGCGGGTGAGGCGCCGGAACTGCGCCGCCTGGTACTCGCCGCGCCGCAGCCTGTCCCAGAACTCGGCGTAGTCGCGGCTCTCCCGGGTCTTGGCATCGACGAAGATCGCGTGGTTCTTCCCCCGGATCTCGTCGAGGCCGTAGCCCATCAGGGTGAGGAAGTTCTGGTTGGCGGTGATGAGGGTGCCGTCCGGCAGGAACTCGACCGCGGCCTGTGACCGGCTGATGGCGGCGATCTGGCTCGAATAGTCGAGGTTGAGCAGGCGGGCGCTGGCATCGCTCCACTCGACGACGAAGCCGAGGCGGTGGGCCGGCTCGCCCAGCGGCGTCACCAGGAGATCGAACACCCGCTGGCCGACGCGGATCGTGGCCTCGTGCGGCTTGTCGAGGGCCGCGAGCATGCGGCGCTGGTGGGTGGGCGTCTTGTGGAAGATGTCGATGTTGCTGCCGATGAGCTTGGCGGCGTCGAAGCGCGGCAGCTCGGCTTTGAGGTCGGCCTCGGCGTCCTCCATGAACCGCCGCAGCGCCGGGTTCATGTACGTGATGTTCATGTCCGCATCGGCGATCATCACGTTGGTGCGCAGCGCGGCGAGCGCCGCGATCTCCAGGCCGTTCGCCGTCGGACGGCGCTTGAGCAGCGATTTCATGACGCCTCACACTATCCCGGTCGTGCCGCAGAGGGGCGCTTCTGGTCTTCACGGAGCGCCGGCCGTTGCTTGTCGACACTTGGCAAAAATTCCTAACGAGATCCTAATTACAGCGGTCTGGGCCGGGATCTCACCGTTATGGGCGCCCGCGCCTCGGTGAGAAGACGTTAACGAAACCTGATTATCGGAGAGGCGTGGGGGAGCCGGAGCCATGACCGTCGTCGATCTCGTCCGCCTGTTCGCCGAGGACCTGGATGTCGCGGTGCTCGTGACCGACGCGCAGCTCGACCGCCCGGGGCCGCGGATCCTGTATGCCAATCCCGGCTTCGCGCGGATGAGCGGCTACGCGGCGTCGGAGCTGGTCGGCCTGTCGCCGCGCGTCCTGCAGGGGCAGGGCACGAACCGGGAGGGAACGCGCCAGGTTCAACGGGCCCTGCGGGCCGAGGGCCGGTTCGTCGGGTGCCTGCAGAACTACCGCAAGGGCGGCGATGCCTACCTGTGCGAGATCGACGTGCGGGCCATCCGGCGGCTCGACGGCGCGCCCGAGGCCTACATCGCGTTCGAGCGCGAGGTCGTCCGCCGCCGCGGCCGCCCGACCCGCGGCGGGGCCGGCCGGTACAGGCCCGTCGCGGAGACCCCGGCCCCCGTCTTCCCGCCGGATCGGATCCCGGTGTTCGACTGACGCCGCATCCGCCGGGGCGGGTCCGGCGGGGATTTCGAGAGGCCGTGGCCGGAACCGGCGCGACGCGAGGCGCCCGACGAATCCCTCGCCGGTCGGGCGGGATGTTGACGTCCGCGCGGATCGAAGACCACCCTGGCCCGTTTCCGGCGACGCCGTCGTCGCCAGGATGGGACGCGAAGGGGGAAACGGTATGGGCCGGGGGACATTGTGAGCGTCGGATTGTTGGCTCTGCTGGACGACGTCGCCTTCATGGTGAGGAGCGCGGCGGCCTCCCTCGACGACGTCGCGGCGCAGGCCGCGCGGGCCGGGACGAAGGCCGCCGGCGTCGTCATCGACGACGCGGCGGTGACGCCGCGCTACGTCGTCGGCTTCGCGGCCGAGCGCGAATTGCCGATCGTCGGCAAGATCGCGCTGGGATCGCTGCGCAACAAGCTGCTGTTCCTCCTGCCCGGCGCCCTCGCGCTGAGCGCCTTCGCGCCGTGGGCGATCACCCCGCTCCTGATGCTGGGCGGCGCCTATCTCTGCTACGAGGGCGCCGAGAAGATCTACGAGGCCCTCTTCCCGCATGCCGCGCACGGGGACGAGGAAGCGCAGCCGGCCGGCGCCGGGCACGACCCGGCCCTGGAGGAGCGCCGGGTGGCGGGCGCCATCAAGACCGATTTCATCCTGTCGGCCGAGATCATGGCGATCACCCTCGCGGCCCTGCCCGAGGGCAGCGTGTGGATGAAGGCGGCGGTCCTGGGAATCGTCGGCGTCGGCATCACGGTCGGGGTCTACGGCGTCGTCGCCCTCATCGTGAAGGCGGACGATGCCGGGCTCGCCCTCGCCCGCAGCCGGGCGGGCGCGCCCTTCGGCAACCTCATCCGGGCGACCGGCCGCTTCGTGGTCCGGGGCATGCCGGTCCTGCTCAAGGTGCTCGCCGTCGTCGGCACGGCGGCGATGGTCTGGGTCGGCGGCGGCATCCTGATGCACGGGCTCGAGGGCTACGGCCTGTCGGCCCCGGCGCACGCGGCGCATGCCGCAGCGGAAAGCCTGGGCGCGCTGCTTCCATCCGCCAGGGGCGCCATCGAATGGCTGGTGACGGCCGCGGCCTCGGGCCTCGTCGGCCTCCTCGTCGGCGGGGTGCTGATCCCGGTGGTGAGCGGCGTGTCGGGCCTGCTGCGCCGTCGCGGCGCTTCCGCCGGGAAGCATCACGCATAGACCGGGGCGTGATCGCCCGCGCGGCGGTCCGGCCCCCGTCTTCGGCGGCTCGCCGGTCTCCCGCCGCGACCTCGCCGGAAGGCGCGGCGGCGGCCTCGCCAGGACATGGGCGGCGGCGAAGGGTCGGATCGGTCACGATCCGGAGCGATGATCTTGCCTTCCTCTAGGTCCTTCAAGCTGTATCGACTTCCGCCAGCAGCGAATGTAGGTTGCAGTATCGGCCGATCGACAGCCGCCGCGGCCGGCCGGAGGCGGGAGAGCACGGCCATGAACCAGATGCGCCACGACCTGGCGGGCGCGCACCCGCTCGACCCCGCCGGGACGCCGCCCGGCGAGGCCTCGCCCGCCGATCTGGCGGCCCTCGCCCGGATGGTGCGCGTCGACGCCGCCACCGGCGACCTCGTCATCGCCAACGGCGTCGCCCGGCTGGTGCTCAAGCGGGACGGCACCATCCGGGTCGAGGGCGTGCGGATCGTCGGGACGGCCGACGAGACGATCGCGTTGCGCGCCGCCGTGATCGACCTGAACTGAGCCGCCGTCATGTGGGCGGTGGACAACCGCACCCCGTTCGCGGCGCAAGGCTCGTTCCTGCGCGACCGGCACGGGGTGGAGCACTGGGTGGTGGCGGTGCGCGCCTGCTTCTCGCTGCGCGCCGACGGCCTCCTGGACATGGCGCCGGAGCCTCCCCCGGTCCGGCTCGTCGGCGAGTACGTCGACGGGCAGGCCCGCGAGATGAAGGCCGCCGCCGACATCGCGCCGTTCCGGCCGGCGGCCGACATCCTGGTGCGGGGCACCGCCTGCGCCCCCGGCGAGGCGGTGCGACGGACCTGCGCCGTGCGCGTGCGCGTGGGAGCGATCGAGAAGCGCGCCCGCGTCACCGGCCGGCGGGTGCTGCGGCGCACCGGGGGCCGCCGCGGCCGCCTGACCCTGGACGGCCCGGAGGACTTCGCCGGCGTGCGGCTGGTCTGGCGCGCCGCCCTCGGCGGGGTCGATCCGTTCGCGGAGCCCGGCAGCCCCGCCGCCGCGCCGCACCCGCACAACCCCGTCGGGCGGGGCTGGACGGCGCGATGGTCCGACCTGCCCGAAGGCGCCGAACTGGCGCTGCCCCTGATCGAGGACCCGGCCCGGCCGGTCGTGCCCGGCCGGCCGCTGCCGCCGCCGCACGGCTTCGGGCCGCTCCAGCCGGCCTGGCGCCCCCGCCTCGACCATGCCGGCACCTACGACGAGGCCTGGATGGCGACCCGCGCGCCGCTGCCGCCGGAGGATTTCTCCGAGGCCTTCCACCAGACCGCCCCGGCCGACCAGATCTATCCGGGGGTGCTGCGCGGCGGCGAGCCGGTCGAGGTCGAGGGCCTGCACCCGGACGGTCCCTACGCCTTCCGCCTGCCGCAGGTCCTCCTGGAGGCCCGCACCCGCATCGGCACAGCGCGCACGCAGGAGCGGCTGCGCCTCGTCGCGGCGATCCTCGACGGCAGCGCGCGCAGCGTCGAGCTGATCTTCAACGCCGCCGTGGCGTGCAACGGGCGCGACCACGCGGTCGAGGGCTCGACCGTGACGGTGCGGCAGATGGCGGGGGTGGCGCGGTGAGCGGCCTGACCTCGAACGAGACGGTGAAGATCAACGACCTGACCCTGTGCCACAAGCACTCGGCGATCGGCTTCGTGCGCGCGACGCTGCCGGACGTGTGCCGCTCGCCGGTGGCGCCGGTGCCGTATTCGAACGTCGCCTATGCCCGCGACCTGGAGAACGGGACGGTGACCGTCCGATCGCATGGCGGGGCGATGAACGGGGTGAAGGGCTCGCGCTTCTACCCGTCCTACGACGACGAGCCGGGCACGGGCGGGGGCGTCACCTCGGGGGTGAACCGGCACGAGGCGACGTGGCTGTCCTGGTCGCCGAACGTGTTCATGGAGGGCCGGCCGGTCACGCGGTTGACCGACAAGATGTTGATGAACCGGGGGAATACGGTCAGCGTCGGGGGATATTTTACAGGGAATCCAGAAGGTCATTCAGTCACGCTATTGAATTCTTTTTGTGATTCGGCCTGCGAATGCAAGGGCAAAGGAAACCAGAAATGCGTCGAGCAAGACCTTGACAGGAAATTTGCTGGAAGCAGAGATCAAAATAATGGAGTATGGCCCGAAGCAACATACGCGAAACAGGGAAAAGATTGGTTATTACGGAGAGGCCCGGATGGCCTTCCTATACAAGGAGATTTCCATCCCGATTTTTGGTTCACGAGACCGGATATAACTGTGTTAAAAGACGGCAAAGTGTCAGATATATATGAAATGAAATTTGGCCCGGATGGCGACAGGCCCTACAAAGATGGTACGACGCAATTTTCAAGATATAAAGCCATCGCCTTGAGCAATAACGCCCGATTCAAATCCATCGATATTGACGAAGATTGTGAATGCGATAGCAATAACAAGAAAAAAGCTCAAGAAAAAACGTCGCCCGCACCGCAAGGGCATTCTGCACCGAGCATAAGGCCAATGCCGCCAATCATGCCGATGCCGGGAAATCGAGGTGGCATGGGTGGTCAAATACCAGTCTTTCCAGGCGGTCGTGGCGGTTTGCTAGGGAGTGGGGGTGGTGGCGTGAGGCTTCAACCGAAGCTTTAAATACAATTATGCACGAAGGATTAAAAAACTATGACTAAAGATGGTCCTTATCGCACAGGAGAGGCTTATTTCGGAGTATATGACGATTATTCCATAAAAAACAAATCCGGATCTGATAAGATAAAAATCGGAGTAGTTATACTAATTTACTTTGCAGAAACCCATAATGATACAAAACCAGAGGCTCGACTAAAAATACTAGAAAACTATCTTGAAGAATTTTCTAGATATGCGGCCGCATATATGCCGCTTAACTCTCCATTCTTTAAGAAAGGGGACAAAAATGAGATACTTCATTATTTCAATAATATAATATCAGATAAGACATCAGAACGCATGTCTATAAAAATTACAGATATAGATGAAAACGATAAAAAAACCCTTCCTGCATATTATCTTGATATATCTGCTGGGCCTGAAGAAGATCAGCTAGGACAAGTGCTTTGCTATCTTCCTGGATCATGGCTTGACACAGCAGGCCCTAAAGGCCTGATACGCCTGGTAGAACGTTGGGCCTCCTGGATTGAAGCAAATTATGGCACGGCAGGACTTGGGTTTCAATTTCGCGAGGGAAATTGCCACGGGACGGCCGACTTGCTATTTCCATACTTGAAAAGATACCCTGGATTTGAGATTGGCGACGGATTCACTTGGCGCCTTGAGAATCGGTATGGCAATCACAGTCGAAAGATAAGATCGACAAATTGGCTTACAATTATTGATAGGAATTTTACTGAGGATTTAGGCGGTTTATCATTGATAGAAAAATCACCAACGCGCAATTATGATCTCCATCATTACAAAAATGGTATCATAGTTCAAGCTGGACATGAACCGCAAGTTGGTGATTTTAATTATGCGGATATACCAGAGTCATATCGATCAGTGGCTGATTTATTGCGTCCTATACGCTGCGAAAAATTTCAACGCGTCGGTCTGTTTGAGACTCCCTATCCCTTAGATGAAATCCAAGAAACGGAGGCCTGGATATCTCGGTTTGATTGATTTTGACGATATTCTATTTTTTAATCGCCTTGTTTTGTGATAATTTATTTTAAAATTAAATAATTTAAATTCCTCGCTAATATTTAATTTTACTGACAAATATATTTGATTTGCAAGAAATTAAACAATCGTCAATTACATATATTCACATATAATCTAAAGCAAATCGAGATTATCGAAAATCTAGCAAGAGACTGGAAAGTACAAACCCAACCCTTTTGCATAGCAGGTCCGATGCCCACCGACCGCCTCCCCGCCATCCTCGCCGTCGGCCTGTGCAGCCCGCTCGGCGCCACGTTCGCCGAGACCGCCCGGCGCTACGCGGCGGGCGAGCGGGCACAGCGGCTCGAGCGCGCCCTCGTCGGCGCCGACGGGCTGCCGCCGACGCTCGCCCAGGCGATCCCGATCGCCGAGTGCCGCGACTACGGTCGGCGGCTGCGGCGCCTGCTCGCCGCCGCGCTCGCCGATTGCGCCGGCCGGGTGCCGCCGCCGCCGGGCGGCTGGCTCCTGCGGCTCACGGTGCGGCCGGAGCTCTGCGAGCATCCCGACCGGGACGCGTTCCGCGCCTCCCTGCTGGAACCGCATGCCGGCCTCCTGCGCGACCTCGACCTCCTGCCGGGCGGGCCGGCCGAGGCCCTGTCCGACCTCGCCCACGCCGCCGTCGCGGTCCGGGACGGGGCCGAGGACCACGTCCTGGTCGGTGCCCTCGACAGCGCCATCCATCCGCTCCTGCTGGACCGCCTCGCGGTGGAGGAGCGGATCCTGATGCGCGGCAATCCCTGGGGCCTGATCCCCGGCGAGGCCGCGGTGGTGATGGCCCTCGGCCTCGAGACCGGGGAGCCGGCGCACGGTCCCGGGCGCGGTGCCGTGCTCGGCGTCTTCCGCGGCGTCGAGGAGGAGGACGTGGCCGCGCCGCGGGGCCTGATCGGGCGGGGGCTCGCCAAGGCCTTCGCGCGCGGTGCCCGCTTCCTGCCGCCGGACCGCCTGCTGGCCGACCTCACCGGCGAGCGCTGGCGGGCCGAGGAGTTCGGCGTCGCGGTCGCCCGCGCCGCCGCGCCCGAGGCCGGCATCGCCGCGCTCGCCGCCGATCCGGAGACGCCCGCGCTGCACCTCGGCGATTGCGGCACGGCGGCGGGCCTGCTGCTCCCCGCCCTCGCCCTGGCCGACCCGCCCCCCCGCGCCGCCGCCGGGCCGGTCGCGATGGTCTCGGTGAGCTCCCGGGAGACCGGCGCCCGCGCGGTCGGCTTCGTCGAGCGGTGCGGAGCGGGTGCCGC
Source organism: Methylobacterium sp. ap11 (assembly GCF_900110515.1). Lineage (NCBI taxonomy): Bacteria > Pseudomonadati > Pseudomonadota > Alphaproteobacteria > Hyphomicrobiales > Methylobacteriaceae > Methylobacterium > Methylobacterium sp. ap11. The sequence continues at coordinate 296,462 of NZ_FOEB01000003.1, forward strand.
GTAGGGCCGGGCCGGTCTCCCGCCGGCGGGGATTGCCCCGGCTCCGGCGCGGGGGCACAGTCGCGGCGGGATCGGAATCCGCATGGCAGCAGGCGACGGGTCGACGGTGCGACGGATGGCATGGGGCCTGGCCGGCCTCGTCCTCGCGGCCGCCGCCTGGCTCTGGTCCACCCTCGCGCATCTCCCGCCTCTCGACCTCGCCGCGGCGCAGGCCCGCTCGACCGTCGTCCTCGACCGGTCCGGCACGCTGCTGCGCCCCTTCGCCACCGCGGACGGGCGCTGGCGGCTGCCGCTCGAGCCGGCGGCGACCGATCCCCGCTTCCTCGCCCTGCTGACCGTCTACGAGGACCGGCGCTTCCGCGAGCATGCCGGCGTCGATCCGCGGGCGCTGCTGCGCGCCGCCGGGCAGTGGCTCGCGGCGGGGCGGATCGTGTCGGGGGCGTCGACCTTGTCGATGCAGGTGGCGCGCCTCGTCGAGCCGCGGGGCGAGCGCTCGCTCACGGCCAAGCTGCGCCAGATCGCCCGGGCGGTCGAGCTGGAGCGGCGCCTCGGCAAGGACGGGGTCTTGCGGCTCTACCTCGCGCTCGCGCCCTATGGCGGGCCGGTCGAGGGCCTGCGGGCGGCGAGCCTCGCCTATTTCGGGCGCGAGCCGGCGCGGCTCACCCTCGCCGAGGCCGCCCTGCTGGTGGCGCTGCCCCAGGCGCCGGAGGCGCGCCGGCCCGACCGGTTCCCGGAGGCCGCCCGCCGGGCCCGCGACCGGGTGCTGGCGCTCGCGGCGGCCCGCGGCGTCATCCCGGCGGCCGAGGCCGAGGCGGCCCGGGCCGAGCCGGTGCCGCACGGGCGAAAGGCCTTCCCGATGCTGGCTCCCCACGCCGCCGAGGCCGCCCTGGCGCAGGAGCCGGGCCGGGCGGTGCATCGCCTGACCCTCGACGCGCGGCTCCAGGCCCGGCTCGAGCCGCTGGTGGCCGAGCGGGCGGCGGCGCTCGGGCCCGGCCTGTCGGCGGCGCTCCTCGTCGTCGACAACGCCACCGGCGAGGTGCGGGCCCAGGTCGGCAGCGCCGGCTACCTCGATACGGCCCGCGCCGGCGCCATCGACATGACCGGAGCCGTGCGCTCGCCGGGCTCGGCGCTCAAGCCGTTCGTCTACGCCATGGCGTTCGAGGCCGGCCTCGCCCATCCCGAGACCCTGATCGAGGACCGCCCGTCGCGCTTCGGCGCGTCCTACGCGCCGGAGAACTTCGACCTCACCTTCCAGGGCACGGTGACGGCGCGGCGCGCGCTGCAGCTCTCCCTCAACGTGCCGGCGGTGGCGCTGATGGAGGCGGTGGGCCCGGCCCGGTTCATCGCCCGGCTGCGCGGCGCCGGCACCGCCATCGCCCTGCCGCGGGACGCCGCCCCCGGCCTGCCGGTGGCGCTCGGGGGACTGGGCATCACGCTCGCCGACCTCGCGCGGCTCTATGCCGGGCTCGCCCGCGGCGGCGAGGTGCCGGTGCTGATCCGGCGCTTCGACGGGCCGGCGGCGCCCGACGCGGTGCTGCCGCGCATCGCCGAGCCGGTGGCGGCCTGGTACGTCGCCGACACCCTGCGGGGCACGCCCCCGCCCGAGAGCGCCCTGCCCAACCGCCTCGCCTACAAGACCGGCACCTCCTACGGCTACCGCGACGCCTGGGCGGTGGGGTTCGACCGCCGCGTCACCGTGGCGGTCTGGATCGGGCGGCCGGACGGGGCCGGGGTGCCGGGCCTCGTCGGGCGGGTCGCCGCCGCCCCCCTGCTGTTCGACGCGGTGGCGCGGATCGGGGGCGAGCCCGAGCCGGTGCCGCGCCCGCGCGACGCCCTGGTGGCGGCGACCTCCGCCCTGCCGCCGCCGCTGCGCCACCTCGCCCGCGAGGCCGGTCCCGCCGACCGCCTGCGCATCGCCTACCCGCCGGACGGGGCGCGGATCGACCTCGGCGCCGCGGAAGGCCCGCCCGCCGGCCTCGCCCTCAAGGCGCTCGGCGGCACCCTGCCGCTCACCTGGCTCGTCGGCGGCCTGCCGGTGACCGAATCCGACCGCCGCCAGGCCGAGTGGCAGCCCGACGGCGCCGGCTTCGTGCGGATCTCGGTGCTCGACGCGGCGGGCGCGAGCGACAGCGTGATGGTGCGCGTCGAATAGGCCCGATCACGTTTTCGACAGATTGGCCCAGGGTCAGCGGGGGATCGTTTCGTCCCCCGCCCCGTTCCCCCCTGGTGGAAGCGTGGCGGAGCGTGAGCGCCGCGTGGGGTTGGAGGCGCGTCGCATGGCGGATCGGCGAGACGATCGCACGCAGATCTTTCCGGTGAAGCCGGCCCGGGTCCAGGCCGCCGAGACCCCCGGGGACGGCCTGGCGGCGCCGCTCGTCATCGGAGCGGTGATCGTCGCGGCCCTGTATTTCGGCCGCGACATCCTGATCCCGATCGCCATCGCGGTGCTGCTCAGCTTCGTGATCGGGCCGCTGGTGGCGCTCCTGCGCAAGCTGCGCCTCGGCCGCCTGCCCTCCGTCGGCGTCGCGGTGCTGCTGCTGCTCGCCGTGGTGGCGGGCTTAGGGGGGCTCATCGGCATGCAGCTCGCCGACCTCTCGACCGGGCTGCCGCGCTACCAGCGCACCATTGCCCAGAAGGCCGAGAACCTGAAGGCCGGGCCGCTCGGCGACGTCGCAGGCTACCTGCGCAGCATCAACCACCAGATCCAGCAGGCCGGCGCGCCGGAGCAGAAGCCGGAGGAGAAGCCCGAGACCAAGCGCGCCGCCCCGCCCGCGGTGCAGAACCCCGACAAGCCGGTGCTGGTCGAGATGCGCGACCGCGAGCCCGGCCCGGTGGAACTGGCCGAGAAGGTGCTGGCACCGGTGCTCTCGCCGCTCGCCACGCTGGGCATCGTCTTCGTGGTGCTGCTCTTCATCCTGGTCCAGCGCGAGGACCTGCGCGACCGGATGATCCGCCTCGCGGGATCGAGCGACCTGCACCGCACCACCGTGGCGATGGACGACGCGGCGCTGCGCCTGAGCCGGTTCTTCCTGGTCCAGCTCGCCCTGAATGCCGGGTTCGGCCTCGTCATCGGCGTCGGGCTGTGGCTGATCGGCGTGCCGAACCCGATCCTGTGGGGCATCTTCTCGGCGCTGATGCGCTTCGTGCCCTATATCGGCGCCTTCCTGTCGGCCCTGCTGCCGCTGGCGCTCGCCGCCGCGGTCGATCCGGGCTGGAACATGGTGCTGGCCACCGCCGCCCTGTTCATCGTGCTCGAGCCCCTGGTCGGCCAGTTCATCGAGCCGCTGCTCTACGGCCACTCCACCGGCTTGTCGCCCTTCGCGGTGCTGGTCTCGGCCCTGTTCTGGACCTGGCTGTGGGGACCGGTCGGGCTCCTGCTCTCGACGCCGCTCACCGTCTGCCTCGTCGTCCTCGGCCGCCACGTCGACAAGCTCGAATTTCTCGACGTGCTGTTCGGCGACCGTCCGGCCCTGACCCCGGTCGAGAACTTCTATCAGCGCATGCTGGCCGACGACCCCGACGAGGCGCAGGAGCTGGCCGAGGCGATCCTCGCCCAGTGCTCGCTCTCCTCCTACTACGACGAGGTGGCGCTGAAGGGCCTTCAGCTCGCCGCCACCGATGCCCGCCGCGGCGTGCTGACCGAGAGCCAGCTCGACCGCATCCGCGTCGGCATCGCCCAGTTGATCGAGGACCTGTCGGACCGCGACGACGCCGCGCCGGAAACGAAGCCCACCCTCGCCGGGCGGCTCCTGTCGGGCAGCCGCGACGAAGAGGTGCCGTGCGAGGCCGCCCCCGCGGTGCCGGACGCCCCGGCTCCCGACGCCCTGCCGGAGGCGTGGGCGCGCGAGGGCGCGGTGCTCTGCATCGCCGGCCGCGGCCCCCTCGACGAGGCCGCCTCGATGATGCTGGCCCAGCTCCTGGGCAAGCACGGCTTCGGCACCCGGGTGGTGCCGTTCGAGGACGTCACGCGCTCGCAGATCGGCACCCTCGACGCCGAGGGCGCCCAGATGGTCTGCATCTCCTACCTGGAGATCAGCGGCACGCCGGCGCATCTGCGCTACCTCGTCCAGCGGCTGCGCCGCCGCGCCCCGGAGGCCCAGGTGCTCGTCGGCCTGTGGCCGGCGGACGACGCGGTGCTGACCGATCCGGGCGCCCGCGCGGCGCTCGGGGCCGACCACTACGCCGTGTCCCTGCGCGAGGGCGTCGAGGCGTGCCTCGAGGCGGTGCGGGACGCGCCGCGCTCAGCCGCTCCCGGCAAAGCCGCTCACGCGCCGCCCCATGCGGCGCCCCCCGGGGCCGCCCTGCCGGCTCCCGGCGGGGAGCCGGTGTCGGCACCCAGCCGGGAGCCGGTACCGGCCGAGGCCTGAGGGCTTGACGCCGGGGCCCCGGCACCCTTTCGATCCGGGGCATGCCGGCCCTCCGGGCCGGCCGAGCGGGAAGCGGGGACAAGCATGAGCGTGGTGGATTTCGCGCGGTTCGTGGACGAGCTCGCCACCCAGTCGGGCCAGGCCATCCTGCCCTTCTTCCGCGCCGCCTTCGCCACCGAGGACAAGGCCGCGGGCCATGCCGCGTTCGACCCGGTCACCGAGGCCGACCGGGCCGGCGAGGCGGTGATGCGCCGGCTGATCGCCGCCAGCTTCCCCGACCACGGCATCCTGGGCGAGGAATTCGGCGCCGAGCGCGCCGATGCGGACTACGTCTGGGTGCTCGATCCGATCGACGGCACCCGCGCCTTCATCGCCGGCCTGCCGACCTGGGGCACCCTGATCGGGCTCACCCGGGGCGGCGTGCCCTGCTACGGCCTGATGAACCAGCCCTTCACCGGCGAGCGCTTCTACGGCGACGGCGAGGCCGCGCATTGCCAGGGGCCGCACGGCACCCGCCGCCTGCTCACCCGGCGCAAGGGCGAGCTGTCGGAGGCGGTCCTGCACACCACCGACCCGCGCCTGTTCGGCCCCGGCGACCGGGAGGCCTACGATCGGGTCGAGGGCGCCGCACGCCTCGCCCGCTACGGCGCCGACTGCTACGCCTACGCGATGCTGGCGGCGGGCCATATCGACCTCGTGGTCGAGGCCGGGCTGAAGCCCTACGACATCGTGGCGATGATCCCGGTGATCGAGGGCGCCGGCGGCGTCGTCACCACCTGGGAGGGCACCTCCGCCGCCAAGGGCGGGCGGATCGTGGCGGCCGGCGACAAGCGGCTGCACGCGGCGGCCCTGGCGCTCCTCAATTCCTGACGGTCGGAGCAGGAAAGAGGCGCGACGGCGGCTCACCAGCCGCCGTCGCGCGGGTCGCTCCGCATGGTCGCCGGGGCGGCGGGGAACGCGCCTCCGCGCATCGCCTGCGGCGGCGCGAGCGAGGCCTCGAACGCGTCGACGAAATCCGGGTCCAGCCGGTCGGGCGCCATGCCCCGCAGGATTCCGAGCGCGTCTGCGCGGGTCATCGCCGGGCGGTAGGGGCGGTGCTCGGTCAGCGCCGCGTAGATGTCGCAGACCGTCATCAGCCGGACGAGGTCCTTGACCGCCTCCTTGGCCAGGCGGTCGGGGTAGCCGGAACCGTCGAGCATCTCGTGGTGGTGGCGCGCCGCCTGCAGCACGACCGGATCGCGCATCCCGGAATCGCGCAGGATGTCGTAGCCGATCGCGGCGTGCCGGCGGACCAGGGCCGTCTCGTCCTCGGTGAGCGCGCCGGGCTTGGCCAGGATCGCGGCCGGGATGCGGGCCTTGCCGATGTCGTGCAGCAGCCCGGCCCGGACCAGGGCGACGCAATCGCAGGCCGGCAGCCCGAGATGGTGGCCGAAATTGGCCGCGAGACCGGCGACGTGCATCGCATGCTGGACGGCGTCCTGGCTCGGATGGCCGTGGACCAGGGCGAGCCAGGCCTGGACGCCGCCATCCTGGAGCACGCGCATGACCGGGTAGACGAGGTCGTCCACCGGGGCGAGGGCGATGCGTCCGCCGGCCGCCTCGTCGAACAGGCGCGACACCCCCGCCCGCGTCCGCTCGAAGATGCGGCCGAACAGTAAAGCGCTCATCCTGCAACTCCCCGAGGCGCCTGCGCGGTCTCCGTCGGCCGGTGGGCGCGATCCTAGATCGGCCCGTCGCGCATGGACAGCGGGTTCCGGGCCGCCGTCAGGCCACCGCGGCCCTCGGCTCGCCCTCGGTCTGCGGCGCCGTGTCCGGCAGCGGGGTCGCCGTGCCCGGCACGAACGCGTCGAAGGCGGCCCAGAACTGGGCCCGGATCGCGTCGCGCTCCATCAGGATCTCGTGGCGGGCGCCGCGCAGGGTGATGGTGCGGCCGGCGGCGAGCCGGGCCGCGAAGCGCTCCGCCGCCGGGGTGCTGCAGACCGGATCGGCGCCGGCGGCCACCACCAGGACCGGCAGGCGGATGCCGAGGGCGTAGCGCGGGTCCTCGAAGCGGCGCATCGCCCGGAAGGCGGCGGCGAGCCAGCCGACCGTGGGGTCGCCGATGGCGCCGGCCCCGACCGCCAGCGCCGCGGCGGCGTTGCGGGCGTAGCGGACGGGATCGGCGGTGAGCCGGTTGTTCGGGAACGGCTTGGTGGCGATCGACACCGCCGAGCCGCCCGGCACGTAGCGACGGCCGAGGCCGAGGAGCCGCAAGACGGCGGCGAGGCGCATCGCCGCCTTCGGCCACCGGATCATGCAGATCGCCACCATCGGGGCGAGGGCCACCAGCCGGTCGAAGGGCAGCCAGCCCTCCCGGGCGGCGGCCAGGCAGATCGCGCCGCCCATCGAGTGGGCGAGGCCGAAGAACGGGCGCGGCATCCGCCCCTCGAGCACCTGCGCTTCCACCGCCGCGAGGTCGAGCCGGTACTCGGCGAAATCGTCGACGTGGCCCTTGTGCGGATCCTCGACCGTGCGGTCGGAGCCGCCCTGCCCGCGCCAGTCGAAGGCGACGACGTGGAAGCCGCGCCCGCGCAGCTCCGCCACGGTCTCGAAGTACTTCTCGATGAACTCGGCCCGGCCCTGCACCAGGCAGACCGTGCCGTGCACCACCCGCGCCGTCGGCGCCCAGGTGGCGACCCGCAGGGAGAGGCCGTCGGCGGTCCGCACCGACAGGAGCGTGGCGCCCGGCGGGATCGGGTTGTCGGGCGTGGCGAGCAGCGGCACTGTCACGAGAGGGCCTCTGAAGCTGTCATCCGCCGCATCCTGGCACGGCATCCCCTAATAAGTGGGGCAGAACCTGCGCCCGTCCGGGCCCCGCGAAAAAATTCGCGAAACCCCGTCGGCGCCGGCCTTGACCAGTCTAGAGGCCACCCCAATATGCGAGGGGCGCCGGCCGATACGGCGGCGCGCAAGACCGGGACCGGCCCTCGTGGCGGTCCTTCAAGACTACATATTGCTTCAGACGGAGAATATGTCATGCGTCAGTTCGATCTCGCTCCCCTGTACCGCTCGACCGTCGGCTTCGACCGCCTGTTTTCCGCGCTCGATCAGTTCGTGACCTCGGATGCGGCCCCGACCTATCCGCCCTACAACATCGAGCGCACGGCCGAGAACGCCTACCGGATCACTCTCGCGGTGGCCGGCTTCACCGATCAGGACCTGTCGATCGAGACCCGCGAGAACGCGCTCACCGTGAAGGGCGAGCGCAAGGGCGAGGCCAAGCAGGCCGAGTTCCTGCACCAGGGCATCGCGGCCCGCGGCTTCGAGCGGCGCTTCCAGCTCGCCGACCACGTCCAGGTGACGGGTGCGGTGCTGGAGAACGGCCTGCTCCACGTCGATCTCGTCCGCGAGATCCCGGAGGCCAAGAAGCCGCGCCAGATCCAGATCGCCTCGGGCTCGCGCCCGCAGTCGATCGAGGGCAGCGTCCAGCAGGCGGCGTAAGTCCGTCCCGCTCAGCCGACAGGAGAAGCGCCCCGGCCGCCCGGCCGGGGCGCTTCACCGTGTTCGCACTCCCGGCGCACGGAACCGCTCCGCCGTCCGGGACGACGTGGGTCAGGGCAGCAAATGGGTGCCGTGGGTCAGCGCCGCGCCGGCCCGCAGGGCGACCGCGACGAACACCGTCTCGGCGATCTCCTGCTCGGTGGCCCCGGCCTTCTTGGCGGCCTCGCGGTGCACCTCGAGGCAGTACGGGCACTGGGTGGTCAGCGCCACCGCCAGCGCCATCAGTTCCTTGTACTTGCGCGGGATCGCGCCGTCGGCCAGCGCCGCCTTGTCGAGGGCCTCGAAGGCGCCCATCGCTTCGGGGGCGAGGCTCTTGAGGGCGGGCAGCTTCTTCAGGTTCGCGGCATCGTACATCGGCGTGCTCTCCTCCCGGCCTGCCGGGTCCGCCGGCCGCCCTCGATCGGGGCGGCTTCGGCACCGGAAGTTGGTAGAGCATCGCGGGACCGCAGCCCATTGGGCTGCGGTCATGCCTGGCCTGCCGGGCCGGGGATCCGCTTTCGGGGTCAGAGATCCCCGAAGGCGAGCTGGGCCGTCGCCGGGCGCTTGGAGGGCTTGCCGGCGCCCTTGTCCCCGCCCTTGCCCGCTCCCTTGGCGCTCCTGGCCGCGCCGCCTGCGCCGCTCTTGGCCGCGGGCCGGCGCGCGCGCTTCGGCTCGGTGCCCTGGATGCGCGCCTTGCCCTTGTCGCGGGCCACCGCCTCGGGGGCGGCCTGGTCGCCCGAGAGCCACTTGCCGCGCTTGATCACCTCGTTCACCCGGCCCTGGTTGACGCCGAGCTTGAAGGCGATCTCCTGCTGGGTCATCTCCGTCGAGCCGTGCAGATCGAGGATCTCGCGGGCCAGTTCCGGCGTCATCTTCTTGCCGACGATGCGGCGCCCCGGCTTGACCACGCGGTTGGCGCGGTCGCGCTCGCGCAAGCGATCGAGAATCGCCAGCGCCATCTGCATGCCGTTCTCGCGCAGGGCTTCCTCGAATTCCTTCAGCGTCGCCATCAGGACCGAACTCCGCTGTCACGCTCCGGCAGGGAAACGGCGCCGGTCGGGGCTGGTTGCCACCGTGCACAGGTCATCCACGGTTTGTGCGCGTCCTGTTCCGGGTTGGCAACCGCCCGCCGGGGGCCATCCACCGCTCTCGCGCCGGCGGGTTGGACAAGGCCGGCGGCTTCGCGCATGGCTGTCGGCACCGGCGTTTTCGCGCAGGGCCGCCGCACGCGGCCTTGGCACCGCGACAGGGGGGACGGGATGGTTCTGGAGATCGCGCAGATCGAGGTGAAGGCCGGGCACGAGAGCGCCTTCGAGGCCGGCGTCGGCCGGGCGGCGGAGCTGTTTCGCCGCGCCAAGGGCTGCCGCGGCATGGAGCTGCAACGCTCGGTCGAGGTGCCGACCCGCTACCGGCTGATGGTCCGGTGGGAGACCCTGGAGAACCACACCGTCGACTTCCGCGAATCGGCCGACTTCCAGGCCTGGCGCGCCCTGGTCTCCGAGTATTTCGCCGCCCCGCCGCAGGTCGAGCACACGGTGCTGGCGGTCCAGGGCTTCTGAGGGAGCCGGCAGCCTGTGGGGGCCGTGACACGGCGGCCCCGACTCGCTACTCGCGGATGTGACGCTTCTCGTACCCACGGCACCCGAGATGGCCCGACCCATGGCTCGACGTCCCCTGCGCATCGGCACCCGCGGCAGCCCGATGGCGCTCGCCCAGACCGGGATGGTGCGCGACCGCATCGCGGCGGCCCATCCCGACCTCGCCGAGCCCGGCGCGATGGAGCTCGTCGTCGTCACCACGGTGGCCGACAAGGTGCTCGACCGGCCGCTCTCCGAGATCGGCGGCAAGGGCCTGTTCACCAAGGAGCTGGAGCAGGCGCTGCTCGCCGACGAGGTCGACATCGCCGTCCACTCGATGAAGGACGTCGAGACCTGGCTGCCGGACGGGCTCGTCATCGCCTGCATCCTGGAGCGGGACGATCCCCGCGACGCCTTCCTGTCGCCGCACGCCACGCGCCTCGCCGACCTCGCGCCGGGCAGCCGGGTCGGCACCTCGTCGCTGCGCCGCGGCGCCCAGGTGCTGATGCACCGGCCGGACCTCCGGATCGTGCCCCTGCGCGGCAATGCCAACACCCGGATGAAGCGGCTCGAGGAGGGCGCCTGCGAGGCCACCCTGCTGGCCATCGCGGGCCTGGAACGCCTCGGCCTCGCCGACCGGGCCCAGGAGATCCTGCCGGTGAGCGCGATGCTGCCGGCGGTGGCGCAGGGCGCGCTCGGCATCGAGTGCCGGGCCGCGGACGCCGCGGTGATCGAGCGGCTCCAGGCGGTCGCCTGCGCCCGCACCACCATCGCGGTCGGCGCCGAACGGGCCCTGCTCGCGGAGCTCGACGGCTCCTGCCGCACCCCGATCGCGGCGCTGGCCCAGATCGACGGCGACGCCCTCACCCTCGACGGGATCCTGTTCCTGCCCGACGGCAGCGCCCACTGGGCGACCCACCGCACCGGTGCGGTCGCCGACGCGCTGGCGATCGGCCGCGAGGCGGGCGCCGAGCTGAAGGCCAAGGCCGGTGAGACCTACCGGGCGAAGCTGCAATAGGTCGAGCCGGGGCTGCGGCGTGGACCGATCGCATCCGGTCCGGGCACCAGTGGGGGCGGATTGTCGTTGGGTTTTCTCCTGAACGAGCCGGGCCCGTTGCCCGGCACCGCTTCGAGAAAGGCCCGGCCCATGCCCGCAATCCCGCGCCCCGTCCTGCTCCTCGCTCCCCTTGTCCTCATACCCCTTGTCCTGGCCGCCGCGACGGTGCCGGCCGGGGCCTCCGACCTCGACCGCTACCGCTGGAAGTCCCGGGTGCTGGTGATCGCCGCCGAGGACGGGGATCCCCGGGCGACCGCGCAGGCGCGCATCGCCGAGACCTCGGCGATGCGCGAGCGCGACCTCGTGGTGGTGCGGGCGATCGGGGACGGGAGGGAGGCCGCCGCTCTGCGCCGGCGCCTCGGCCTGCCGGCCACCGGGTTCCGGGCGGTGCTGGTCGGCAAGGATGGCGGGCAGAAACTCACCGCCGCGGAGCCGATCCCGGCCGAGACCCTGGTCGCCACCATCGACGCGATGCCGATGCGCCGCGAGGAGGCGGCGGGACGGCGCAACTGAGCCATGTGCTACCAGTCGCAAAAAAAGGCCGCCCTGGCGGGCGGCCTTTCCGTTCCGGTCCCGCTCAGTAGCAGCGGGTCACGAGGACGCGGCGATAGCCGTAGGGCGTCCAGCGCACCCGGGGCACCTCGTAGCAGCCGCCGCCATAGCCGTAATCGTAGCCGCCGTAATAGCCGACCGGGGCGTAGCCGCCGCCGTAACCATAGCCGTAGCCGCCGTAATACGGGGCGGTGGCCGCCGCGAGGCCGAGCCCGACGCCGAGCCCGAGGCCCGCCGCGCCCCAGCCGAAGCCGCGGCGGTAGCCGTAGCCCCCGCGCCAGCCGCCGTATCCGCCGCGCCAGCCGCCATAGCCGCCGCGCCAGCCGCCACCGAAGCCGGCCTGGCGGTAGCCGAAGCCGCCGCCGCGCCAGCCGCCGCCCGCGAACCCGCCGCGGAACCCACCGCCGCGGAAGCCGCCGAACCCGCCGCCGTGGAAGCCCCCGCCGTGGAACCCGCCACCGCCGAAGCCGCCGAAGCCCCGCGCTTCCGCAGTGGCCGGCAGAGCCACCAGCGCACCCGCGAGGACTGCCGATGCCGCCAACATGACCTTCATGAGCCGATCTCCGTTCACGTGAAGATGTCGAACCCCCAGGCTCACAGAACACCGCGGCGGGGTTTTCGGTTCATGCTGCAAAACGTCACGATCGCTCTATACCGGTAGCCGGATGTCGGCCGGACACGGAGAGGCTCATGGCGACGATCGGGGTGCGGGCGGGACGGATCGGGGCGCTGCTGGTCGGTGCGGGCCTGTGGCTCGGGCCCGCGCCCGCGCCGGCGGCGCCCGCCACGCCGGCCGCCTCCGTGCCGGCCTCCCCCGCCGTCGCCTGCCGGCCGCAGACCCACGAGGGCCAGGCCTATTCGGTCTGCACCGTCGATCTGCGCCGCGCCCGGGTGAAGCTGTTCTGGCGCGGGCCCGACGGGCTGCCCTACGGCTCGCTCTCGCGGCTCGCCGGGCAGCAGGGCGACAAGCTCGCCTTCGCGATGAATGCCGGCATGTACGATACCGGCCTGGGCCCCGTCGGCCTCTACGTCGAGGACGGGCGCGAGCTGAAGGCCGCCAACACCGCCAACGGCCCGGGCAACTTCCACATGAAGCCGAACGGGGTGTTCTACGTGGCGGGCGACAAGGCGGGCGTGCTTGAGACCGGACGCTACCTGAAGGCCCATCCCAAGGCAGAGTTCGCCACCCAGTCCGGCCCGATGCTGGTGATCAACAACCGCATCCACCCCAAGATCTCCGAGGACGGCCCGTCGCAGAAGATCCGCAACGGCGTCGGCGTGCGGCCGGACGGGCGCACGGCGGTGTTCGCGATCTCGGAGGCGCCGGTGACCTTCGGGGCCTTCGCGCGGCTGTTTCGCGACACGCTCGGCTGCCCCAACGCGCTCTTTCTGGACGGCAGCGTGTCGAGCCTCTACGCGCCGGCGCTCGGTCGGCAGGACCTGAGCCGGCCGCTCGGGCCGCTGGTCGGGGCCGTGACCAAATGAGGCCGGCGCAAGCGGGGCCGGCCCGGGGCCGGGCGGTTCCGTTGCGCCAAAAAATGCTCTACGTGGGGCCACGATGAACCGCACCGCGCTCTATGCCGGCTCCTTCGATCCGGTGACCAACGGCCATCTCGACGTGGTGCGCCAGGCCTGCCGCCTGGTCGGCCGCCTCGTCGTCGCGATCGGCGTGCATCCGGGCAAGACCCCGCTCTTCTCCGCCGAGGAGCGGGCCGAGCTGATCCGCGTCACCTGCGGCCCGCTCGCCGCCGAGACCGGCACGGTGCTGGAGGTCGTCAGCTTCGCCGACCTCGCGGTGGCGGCGGCGCGCCGCCACGGCGCCAGCCTGTTCATCCGCGGTTTGCGCGACGGCACCGATCTCGACTACGAGATGCAGCTCGCCGGCATGAACGGCGCCATGGCGCCGGAGGTGCAGACCGTGTTCCTGCCGGCCTCGACCGGCGTGCGGCCGATCACCGCCACCCTGGTCCGCCAGATCGCCGCCATGGGCGGCGACGTGCGGCCCTTCGTGCCCGCGGCGGTGGCCGACCGCCTGAGCGCCCGCTTCGCCCCGTCCGCCTGACGCGGGCCCATCCCAGGAGACCTTCATGATCCGCTGGCTCGCAGCCCTGGTGCTGTCCGTCGCCGCCCTCGGCATCGCCGCTCCGGCGAGCGCCGCGCCCGACCAGAACACCGTCTACCTCGACACCAAGGACGGCCGCGTCACCATCCAGCTGCGGCCCGACCTGGCGCCCAAGCACGTCCAGCAGATCAAGACGCTGACGAAGCGCGGCTTCTACAATGGCATCGTGTTCCACCGGGTCATCGACGGCTTCATGGCCCAGACCGGCGACCCGACCGGCACCGGCACGGGCAAGTCCGACCTGCCGAACATCCCGGCGGAGTTCTCCAAGGTGCCGTTCAAGCGCGGCACCGTCGGCATGGCCCGCTCGCAGGATCCGAACTCGGCCAACTCGCAGTTCTTCATCTGCTTCGGCGACGCCTCGTTCCTCAACAACCAGTACACGGTGGTGGGCGAGGTGACCTCGGGCATGGACGTGGTCGACAAGATCAAGAAGGGCTCGTCGGCCCAGAACGGCACCGTGCAGAGCCCGGACAAGATCGTCCGGATGAGCCTGGCGCAGGACGGCCAGTAGGCCGTTGCGCGGCGGGCTCTCGCTGGCCGGCCTCGCGCTGGCGGTCTCGATCGCGCCCGCCGCCGCGCAGTTCGACGTCACCGACAACCCCTCGGTGCTCTCGCTGCCGACCACCCTGCGGGCGACCGTGCGGGTGCCGGTGACGCCGCCGCCCGAGGGCCCCGCCGACACCCTGGCGGACCTCTACCCCCGGCTCGCCGCCTGCTGGCGCGCACCGGCCGATCTCGGGGCCTCCGCCATCACCCTGCGCTTCGCGCTGCGGCGGGACGGGAGTCTCCAGGGCACCCCGCGGATCACCTTCACGCGCGTTCCGCCCCGGCGGCGGGACGCGCTCGTCGCCGAGACGCTCTCGTCGCTCGCCCGCTGCACCCCGGCGCGGCTGACGGCGGGGCTCGGCGGCGCCGTCGCGGGGCGTCCCATCGCCCTGCGTTTCGTCTACCCTGGTCCGAATCAAGGAGACCGACCATGACCGACAGCAACCGACTCGTGATGGAGACCAGCAAGGGCCGCGTGGTCATCGAGCTGCGCCCCGATCTCGCCCCCAACCACGTCGAGCGGATCACGACCCTCTCGGAGCAGGGCTTCTACGACGGCGTGCCGTTCCACCGCGTGATCGACGGCTTCATGGCCCAGACCGGCGACCCGACCGGCACCGGCACCGGCGGCTCCGAGCTGCCCGACCTGAAGGCCGAGTTCAACGCCGAGCCGCACGTCCGCGGCACCTGCTCGATGGCCCGCACCAACTTCCCGCACTCGGCCAACTCGCAGTTCTTCATCTGCTTCTCCGACGCCCGCTTCCTCGACAAGCAGTACACGGTGTGGGGCAAGGTGGTCGAAGGCATGGACGTGATCGACCAGATCAAGCGCGGCGAGCCCGTGCGCGATCCCGACACCATCAAGTCGATGCGCGTCGAGGCGTAAGCCTTCGATTCGGCGGGCGACCGTCTGCCAAGATAAACGCGCGAACCCTCCCCCCTCTGCGGGGGAGGGTGGCCTGCGGAGCAGGCGCAGCGGGACGCAGTCCCGCCGAGAGGGGCAGCGCGACGCCGTTCCGGTGGGCGCCCCTCATCGAAGGGCGCGACTTTTTCCGGAAGCGGCGTCCCCTCTCCCGCCCCAGCACGAGTGCTTCGCACTCGCCGCGGGGCACCCTCCCCCGCGGAGGGGGGAGGGTTCAAGCCCGAGCCTCACTGGATCCCCGGACGTGCCTCGTCCGCCAGCAGCCGCTCCGCCGCAAAGACATCCTCCGGCGTGTTGAGGTTCAAGAACGGATCCACCGGGTCCGTCTCCCACGCCGCCTCCGAAGCATTGTGCCGGGCGATCCACATCCCCACCCGCCGCAGGCCCCGCTCGACCAGCGCCGTCCGCAGGTCGTGGCGCAGGCTCACCGCCCACAGCCCGTTCACGAAATGCAGCTGCCCGCCCGAGGCCGCGACCGCCATCGCGACGCCGTCGCGGGCGCGTGCCGCGTGCAGGCGCGCGACGAGATCGTGCGGCAGGAACGGCGTGTCGCCGGCCACGCTCGCGACGTAAGTCACATCCGGGTGGTGGCTCGCGCAGAAGTCCAGCGCCGCGAGCACGCCGGCGAGCGGCCCGGGGGCGTCGGGCACCGAATCCGCCACCACGAAGCCCGTGAAGGCGCGGAACCGGCCTGCATCGCCGTTGGCGTTGAGGATCAGGCCGGCGGAGCATTGCGGGCCCAAGCGCTCCGCCACCCGCTCGAGCAGGGTTTTCTCGCCGAGGCGCAAGAGCGGCTTGTCGCCGCCGCCCATCCGGCGGGAGAGCCCGCCGGCCAGGATCACCCCGAGGGTCGGGGGCACGCTCCCGGGCGCGCCGCTCACTCGATCACGATCCGGGGCGCCGGGCGCGGGCCGGCGCCTCCGCTCAGCCCGGCCCACAGGCCGGCGGCGATGGTCCGGTAGGCGGCGGCCTGCGGCCCGTCGGGATCGACCGCGACGACCGGGCGGCCGGAATCCGAGGATTCGCGGATCGTCATGTTGAGCGGGACCTCGCCGAGGAACGGCACGCCCAGGGTCTCGGCCTCGTGGCGCGCGCCGCCATGGCCGAAGATGTGCGAGGTGCCGCCGCAATGGGGGCAGACGAAGGTCGCCATGTTCTCGACCACGCCGAGGATCGGCACCTCGACCCGGCGGAACATCGTCACGGCGCGCCGCGCATCGATCAGCGCCAAATCCTGTGGTGTCGAGACGATCACCGCGCCGGCGAGCGGGGTCGCCTGCGCCAGCGTCAGTTGCGCGTCGCCGGTGCCGGGGGGCATGTCGACGATCAGCACGTCGAGCTCGCCCCAGGCGACCTCGCGCAGGAGCTGGGTCAGCGCCGATTGCACCATCGGGCCGCGCCAGATCATCGCCGTGTCGGCGGAGATCAGGAAGCCGATCGACATCACCGCGAGGCCGTAGCCGTTGAGCGGCACGATGCGCTGGCCTTGCGGCGTGTTGATCGTCTCGGGCTTGCGGTCGAGGCCGAACAGCTTCGGCACCGAGGGGCCGTAGATGTCGGCATCGAGGAGCCCGACCTTCAGGCCCTGGGCGCGCAAAGCCAGGGCGAGGTTGCAGGCGGTGGTCGACTTGCCGACGCCGCCCTTGCCCGAGGCCACCGCCACGATGTGGCGCACGCCCGGCAGCGCCGGGCCGGGCCGTGGCCCGCCCTGGGGCGCGCCGCCCGGAGCGGCGGGACGGGGCGGGGCGCCGGCACCGGGGCCGCGCTCGCCCGTGAGGCTCGCCAGCGCCGCGTTGACGCCCGGAATCTTCAGCACCGCAATCTCGGCCGCCTGGCGCACCGCCTCGAAGGCCTTGGCCTCCGGCGGCGCGATGCCGATCGAGAACACCACCCGGCCGTTGGGGTCGATGACGATCTCCGACAGGCGGCCGGAGGCCGGCAGGCTGGTTCCCGCCGCATCGACCGTCACGCCCGCGAGCGCCTTCAGCACGTCGTCCCGGGTGATCGCCACGTCGTCTCGCTCCTGTCCGCACCGCGTATCCGTCCGGCGTCATGTAACCCCTGCGCCGGGAAACGCCAGCGCGGCGGGGACGGCCATCGGTGGGGGGAGGCGCAGCGCGCCGTCATGAAGCGTCCCATGGCCGGCCGGTCGGCCGGACCGACGACCGTGCAGGTTTCTTCTCCATCCCACCCTCGACCTCATCCTGAGGTGTTGGCGATCGCAGATCGCACTCGATCGAAGATCGACTGACCTCGAAGGAGGGCTTCAGGAATCGAAGGGATTTCTGGAGCCCTCCTTCGAGGCTCCTTTCAGTCGCACCTCAGGATGAGGTCACGGACGAGACGGGCCTCCGTCGCCTGCGCCAGACGAACGATCACCCGCCCGGCAGGAAGGCCCGCGCCCCGCTCACCGGATCCCGCACCTCCTCGACCGGCGCGCCGTAGAGCCGGCTCAAGGCGGGAGCGTCCAGCACCTGCCCCACCGGGCCGGCGGCGAGGGCGGAGCCTCCGCGAAGGAGCAGTGCCCGGTCGGCGTAGCGGGCGGCCTGATTGGGATCGTGGGTGGTGAAGAGAAGGCCGAGCCCGTCGCCGCGCAGGCGCAGGATCTCGGCCATCACCCGGCCCTGGTTGCCGAAATCGAGGCTGGCGGTGGGCTCGTCGAGGACGACGATGCGGGGCTCCTGGGCCAGCGCCCGGGCGACCAGCACGAGCTGCCGCTCGCCGCCCGACAGCCGCGTCACCGGCCGCTCGGCGAGGTGGGCGATGCCCATCCGGGCAAGGGCCCGTTCCGCCGCCGCGTGGTCGGCCCGGGACGGGGCTTGGAGCAGGCCGGTGCGGCTCGTGCGGCCCATCAGCACCACGGCGCGGGCCGTGAACGCGAAGGCGCTCGTACCGGCCTGCGGCACGTAGGCCATCGCCCGCGCCCGCTCCCGGGCGGTGAGGTCGGCAAGCGGCCGGCCCTCGACCCGGATGGTACCGGCGAGCGTCGGCAGGAGGCCCAGCAGGGTCTTGAGCAGGGTGGTCTTGCCGCCGCCGTTGGGCCCGAGCAGCGCCATCGCCTCGCCGGCGGCGAGATCCAGCGAGAGATCGCGGCCGATCTCCCGGCCGGGATACCCGAAGGCGAGGGCGTCGGCCTGGAGCAGGGTCACGACCAGTCGCGCTCCGCCCGGGCGAGCAGCCAGAGGAACACCGGCGTACCGACGAAGGCGGTGAGGATGCCGAGCGGCACTTCCACCGGCGCCACCGTGCGGGCGAGCGTGTCGATGGTGAGCAACGTGCCGGCGCCGAGCAGGGCGGCGGTCGGGACCAGCCGGCCGAAGCCGGGGCCGACGAGGAAGCGGGCGAGATGCGGCACCACCAGCCCGACCCAGCCGACGATGCCGGCCGTCGCGACGCTCGCCGCGGTGACGAGGGTGGCGGCGGCGACCACCGCGACCCGCAGGGGGCCGGTGGCGAGGCCGAGCGAGCGCGCCTCCTCGTCGGGCAGGGACAGGACGTCGAGGCGCCAGCGCAGGAGGAGCAGGAGGCCGGTGCCGAGGATCACGGGGCCGGCCAGCGGCAGGAGGTCGGCGGGATGCGTGCCCGACAGGCTGCCGAGCAGCCAGAAGGTCATCGCCGGGAGCTGGTTGTAGGGATCGGCGAGGGACTTGATTAGCCCGACCCCGGCGCCGAGGAGCGAGCCGATGACGATGCCGGCGAGCACCAGCACCAGCACCGGATCGCGCCCCGACAGGGCGGCGCCGAGCCCGTAGACGCAGGCCACCGCGAGCAGCCCGCCCGCGAAGGCCAGCCCCTGGATCGCCAGCACCCCCAGCGAGAGCCAGATGCCCGCGACCGCGCCGAGCGCCGCCCCCGAGGAGGCGCCGAGGATGTCGGGCGAGACCAGGGGATTGCGAAACAGCCCCTGGAAGGCGGTGCCGGCGACCGCCAGCGCCGCGCCGACCAGGATCGCCGCGGCGATGCGGGGGCCGCGGATCTGCAGGACCACCGCCTCGACGGCCGGCGCCACGTCCGGCGCGTGGCCGGTGAGCCGGCCGGCGAGGACGCGGGCGACGTCGAGGAGGGAGACCGGGTAGCGCCCGACCCCGAAGGCGAGGGCGGCGGCGAGCACCAGGGCGAGGAGCGCCAGCCAGGTCCCGCCGAGCCGGATCGCCCGGGCGCCCGCGACACCGCTCACGAGGTTTCCGCCAGCACGCGGTCGAGGGCCGGATCGTCCGGGGTGACGTGGTAGAGCCGGCCGTACAGGTCGCGGGCGACCGCCCGGATGTCCTCCGGGAAGAGCGCCGGGTACAGGACCTTGCCGAGCCACCACAGGCCGGCCAGCCGGTTGACCGAGGGCGGGAAATCGACCCAGCCGAAGGGCAGCGACGGGCCGACATGCAGGCGGTTCGCCCGCAGGGCCGGGGTCGCCTGCCACAGCGGGTCCCGGCGCGCGGCGGCCGCGAAGGCGGGATCGAGGGCGACGATGACGTCGGGCGCCCAGGCGACCACGTCCTCGGGCGAGACCTGCGCCAGGCCGCCGCCGGGGCCGGCGACGTTGGCGGCGCCCATCAGCACCAGCGCCTCGACGTTGATCGAGCCCGCCCGCGCGGTCTCGAGGCCGCGCGGGCCGCGGGCGAGGTAGACCCGGGGGCGCTTCTCCTCCGGCACCGTCGCGACGCGCTCGCGTATCGTCGCCAGGGTGCTCTGGCTGAGGGCGGCGAGGGGCTCGGCGTCGCGCCCGATCAGGCGGCCGAGGCTGCGATAGGTGGCCGGCGCGGAGGCGAGACGCCCGTCGAGGAGGGCGTAGGGGATGCCGGTCTGGCCCTGCACCCGGTCGGCGAGCGACCGGTAGGTCTCAGCGGTGGAGCCGACGTCGAGGATCAGGTCGGGCTTGAGCGCCAGGACCGATTCGAGGTTGGCGGTGTTGCCGCGCCCGGTGAGCCGGCCGACCTCCGGCAGGTCGGCGGCCCGGGGCAGGAGATAGGGCTTCTCCGAGGGCCGGATCGCCCGCGGCCAGCCGAGCAGCAATTCGGGGGCGAGGGTGTAGAGCAGGATCGCCGCCGGGGGGCCGGCGGGAAACACCCGGGCGACGGGATGCTTCAGGGTGTCGAGCGCCCGGCCGGCATCGTCCCGCGGGGGATCGGCGGCGCGGGCCGCGTTTGCCAGCGCGAAGGCTGCGGAGCCGGTCAAGAGGGAGCGTCGATCGAGCGGCATCGCCAAGGCACTCGGGGCGTGGTCGATTGGAATGCCGAATATCATCCCACCCAATCCACCTCATCCTGAGGTTTTAGTCGATCAGCGATCGACTGACCTCCAAGGAGGGCTCCAGGGATCGCCGAGGCATCTGGAGCCCTCCTTCGAGGCCTCCGCTTTGCTCCGGCACCTCAGGACGAGGTCGCGGGTAGGATGAACGAGGCGTCCGTGGAGCCGTTCGAATCAACGGAGCGGCGTCTCAATCCGTCGCGATCATCACGTCGCTGGACTTGATGATCGCCTTCACGGTCTTGCCGGGGGCGAGGCCCAGTTCGTCGGCGGATTCGTTGGTGATCGCCGCGGTGACGACCTGCCCGCCGGCGAGCTCGACCCGGACATGGGCGGTGGTGGCGCCCTTCTTCACCTCGACGACCTTGCCGTCGATCTGGTTGCGCGCGCTGATCTTCATCGTCGGCTCTCCCCGGCGGCCCGCCGCGCAGGCGCCTTCCGCGGCACAGATAGGCGAGGCCGGCCGATCCGGCGAGCCGTACGATCGAGGATTTCGATGCAGGATCTCACGGCCGAGTTTCGATCGCGGGGAACCGAAACCAAAGCGGGCATCGTCCGTTGTCGTGCAGCTTCGAGCGGGCCCGCCCGCTCGTCCCGGACTTCAAGGGAGACCCACCGATGCACCAGGGCAGCCACCGCGACCACGAGGGCGCAAAGAAGCTCTTCGCGATGATCAAGGACGTGAAGGTCGCGATGATGACCACGGCCGATTCCGACGGCCAGCTGCGCAGCCGCCCGATGTGGAACCAGGACGCAGACGAGAACGGCGACCTCTGGTTCTTCGTCAAGCAGGACGCGCCGGTGACCAACGAGATCGGCCGCGACAACCAGGTCAACCTCTCGTATTCCGATCCCTCGAGCCAGAACTACGTCTCGGTGTCGGGCAAGGCCGAGATCGTGCGCGACAAGGCGCACATCGACGCCAAGTGGAGCGAGAGCCTGAAGACCTGGTTCCCGGGCGGCAAGGACGATCCCTCGGTGGCGCTGATCCGCGTCCACCCCGAGAAGGGCGAGTACTGGGACAGCCCGAACTCGACGATGCTGCACCTCTACGGCTACGTGAAGGCCGCCGTCACCGGCGAGTCGCCGAAGACCGAGAAGAAGGCGGTCGACCTCGGCGCCCGCTGAGGCCCGTCCTCGCCGACTGGGGGTTTGCGCGGGCCGGCGGCTTGACTCCGGCCCGTGAACCGTGCGGGCTTCGCGCCTTCCGCCGCCCCCGGGCGGCGTACCGGCCGCTCGCAGGAGGCGGTCCCAAGTCAGGCAGGCACGGGCGATGCTCGATCTCGCGACCAGGGTCTACAACCACACCTGGAAGATCGATCCGATCATCCGCTCCGTGCTCGACACGGACTTCTACAAGCTCCTGATGGCGCAGACGATCTTCCGGCGCCACCGGGACGTCTCGGTCACCTTCGGGATCCAGAACCGCACCAGCCGCATCCGGCTCGCCGACCTGATCGACCCCGGCGAATTGCGCGAGCAGCTCGATCATTGCCGGTCGCTGCGGCTGACCCGGGGCGAATCCACCTGGCTGCGCGGCAACACCTTCTACGGAAGGCGCCAGATGTTCTCGCCGGACTTCATGGACTGGCTCGAGAACTTTCGCTTTCCCGACTACCTCCTGGAGAAGCAGGACGGGCAATACGTCCTCACCTTCCACGGCCCGTGGATCGAGACCACGATGTGGGAGGTGCCCGCACTCGCCATCCTCAACGAGCTGCGCTCGCGCGGCGTGCTCAAGGGCATGGGCAAGTTCGAACTCCAGGTGCTCTACGCCCGGGCGATGACCCGGATCTGGGAGAAGATCGAGCGGCTCAAGAACCTGCCGGGCCTCTCCATCGCCGATTTCGGCACGCGGCGGCGCCACGGCTTCCTGTGGCAGGACTGGTGCGTCGAGGCGATGATCGAGGGGCTGGGCTCGAGCTTCCTCGGCACCTCGAACTGCCTGATCGCGCTGCGTCACGACATCGAGGCGGTGGGTACCAACGCCCATGAGTTGCCGATGGTCTACTCGGCGCTGGCCGAGACCGAGGAGGACCTCGCCCGCGCGCCCTACCTGGTGCTGGCCGACTGGCAGCGCGACTATGCCGGCAACCTCCTGGTGATCCTGCCCGATACCTACGGCACCACCGGCTTCCTCGAGCGCGGGCCGGCCTGGATGGCCGACTGGACCGGCATCCGCATCGATTCGAAGGACCCGATCGAGGGCGGCGAGGAGGCCATCCGCTGGTGGACCCAGCACGGCCGCAACCCGCGCGAGAAGCTGGCGATCTTCTCCGACGGGCTCGACGTCGACGTGATCGAGCGGATCCACCGGCATTTCCACGGCCGCCTGCGCATCGGCTACGGCTGGGGCACGCTGCTCACCAACGACTTCCGCGGCCTCGCGCCGGACGGGCGCCTCGACCCGATCTCGATCGTCTGCAAGGTGATCTCGGCCAACGGCCACCCGACCGTGAAGCTCTCCGACAACCCGACCAAGGCGCTCGGTCCCGAGGAAGAGGTCGAGCGCTACAAGCGGGTCTTCGGCGTCGGCACCCAGCAGGCGGTACCAGTGCTGGTCTGAGGACCGACCCGAGGGCGTCGACCCGCCCTTCGAAGCTCTGACAATCTCCCGCCGGCGCGGCGTCGGCGCCCGGGACTCCCCTTTCCAAGCGGCGCCTTCCTTCCCAAGTGCGGTCTTTCCCCGGTGCGGTCCTGGCGAAGCGCGACCGCACCGGCGCGCGGGCGCGGCGGCAAGGCCGCGCCCCAACCCCACGAGGAGGTCCCCCGCATGTCCGACGTGAACCGCCGCATCGTCCTGGCGTCCCGGCCCCACGGCGAGCCGACGCCGGCCCATTTCCGGCTCGAGCGCGGCACGGTGCCGGTGGCGCATGACGGCGAGGTGCTGCTGCGCAACCATTACCTCTCGCTCGATCCCTACATGCGCGGCCGGATGAGCGCGGCGAAGTCCTACGCCAAGCCGGTCGAGATCAACGACGTGATGGTCGGCGCCACGGTGTCGGAGGTAGTGGCCTCGCACCATCCGGGATTCGCGGTTGGCGAGACCGTGCTGGCCTATGGCGGCTGGCAGGATTTCGCCGTGTCGAACGGCCAGGGCCTGCGCAAGCTCGACGCCTCGGCGGCCCCCGTCACCACCGCGCTCGGCGTGCTCGGCATGCCGGGCATGACCGCCTATACCGGGCTGCTCACCATCGGGGCGCCGAAGGCCGGCGAGACCGTGGTGGTGGCCGCCGCCACCGGCCCGGTCGGCTCGCTCGTCGGCCAGATCGCCAAGCTGAAAGGGGCCCGCACGGTCGGCATCGCCGGCGGGGCCGACAAGTGCCGCCACCTCACCGAGGATCTGGGCTTCGACGCCGCGGTCGACCACCGGTCCGGCGACCTGCCGGCTGCGCTCGCGGCGGCCTGCCCGGACGGCATCGACGTCTATTTCGAGAATGTCGGCGGCGCGGTGTTCGACGCGGTGCTGCCGCTGCTGAACGACTTCGCCCGCATCCCGGTCTGCGGCCTCGTCGCCAACTACAACATGACCGAGCTACCCCCCGGCCCCGACCGGGTGCCGGCGCTGATGCGCGCCGTCCTGAGCAAGCGCCTGAATTTCCGCGGCTTCATCGTCTCCGACTTCGCCGACCAGGGACCGGCCTTCCTCGAGGAGGTCGGCCAGTGGCTGCGCGAGGGCAAGATCCGCTACCGCGAGGACGTGGTCGAAGGGCTGGAGAGCGCGCCGGAGGCCTTCATCGGCCTGCTCAAGGGCCGCAACTTCGGGAAACTGGTGGTGAAGCTGTAGGGCTTCACTCCTCCGGGGGGCGCCGCGTCAGGGCGCGCAGCGCCCCCCGGAAGCTGCGCACGTCCTGCTCGGTCATCGCCATGCGGTGGAACATGTCGCGCATGTTGCGGATCATCCCGTCGCGCTTGACCGGCGGGTAGTAGCCGGCGGCGTCGAGGTCGGCCTCCAGGCTCTCGAACAGCGAGATCAGGGCTTCCCGGGGCGCCGGGCCAGTGCGCATGGCGCCCGAGAAGGGCAGCACCGCCCGGCCCGCCGCCCGCCGCCACTCGTAGGCGACGAGGAGCACGCTCTGGGCGAGGTTGAGCGAGGCGTGATCGGGATCGACCGGGAAGGTGACGATGGCATCCGCCAGCGAGACCTCGTCGTTCGACAGCCCGACCCGCTCGCGCCCGAACAGGATGCCGACCCTCTCCCCGGCCGACAGCCGCCCGGCTGCTTCCGCCATGCCCTCGTCGGGCCCGAAGACCCGCTTCATCTGGCCCCGTTCCCGCGCCGTGGTAGCGAGCACGTAGTGGAGGTCGCCCAGGGCCTCGGCGACGGTGGCGAAGATCCTCGCGCCGTCGAGCACGTGGGTGGCGTTGGACGCCGTCTCCCGCACGCCCTTCATCGGCCAGCCGCCCTTCGGCGCGACGATCCGCAGGGCGTCGAGCCCGAAATTCCCCATCGCGCGGGCGGTCATGCCGATATTCTCGGCGAGCTGCGGCTCGACCAGGATGATGACGGGGCGGGGCGGGGATGGGTCGGTCATGGGATAATCGGCGATCGGAAGGGGTGGCCGCCACATAGAGCCTGACGCCGCTTCCGCGAAGGGGCCTCGCGCGCGCCGGGAACCGACAGGGCCCGAGCGACGTTTGATAGCCGGACCTCCTTTCAACCCCGGTGCCCCCGCGCCGGGGTTTTTTTCATGCCGGCTGACGACAGGTCTTCCGCCCCGGCGCTTCCCCCTGTTTGTGCAGCGCGCTATGACCGCGCCACGGCCGGCCGCTTAGCCAACGCGGGCATGGGGACGGCCCCCGGATCACGGAAGGCTGGATCAGACATGGCGAAGATCAAGGTGGCGAACCCCGTCGTCGAGCTCGACGGCGACGAGATGACCCGGATCATCTGGCAGTCCATCAAGGACAAGCTGATCCACCCTTACCTCGACGTCCCGCTCGAGTACTACGACCTCGGGGTCGAGCATCGCGACGCCACCAACGACAAGGTGACGATCGAGGCCGCCGAGGCGATCAAGAAGCACGGCGTCGGCGTCAAGTGCGCCACCATCACCCCGGACGAGGCCCGGGTGAAGGAGTTCAACCTCAAGGAGATGTGGAAGTCGCCGAACGGCACGATCCGCAACATCCTCGGCGGCGTGATCTTCCGCGAGCCGATCATCTGCAAGAACGTGCCGCGCCTGGTGCCGGGCTGGACCCAGCCGATCGTGGTGGGCCGCCACGCCTACGGCGACCAGTACCGCGCCACCGACTTCAAGGTGCCGGGCAAGGGCCGCATGACGGTCAAGTTCGAGGGCGACGACGGCACCGTCATCGAGCGCGAGGTGTTCAAGTTCCCGGGCGCCGGCGTCGCCCTGTCGATGTACAACCTCGACGAGTCGATCCGCGACTTCGCCCGCGCGTCGATGAACTATGGCCTGGCCCGCAAGTTCCCGGTCTACCTCTCGACCAAGAACACCATCCTCAAGGCCTATGACGGCCGGTTCAAGGACATCTTCGAGGAGGTGTACGAGGCCGAGTTCAAGTCGCGGTTCCAGTCGGCCGGCATCACCTACGAGCACCGCCTGATCGACGACATGGTCGCCTCGGCCCTGAAGTGGTCCGGCGGCTACGTCTGGGCCTGCAAGAACTACGACGGCGACGTGCAGTCCGACACCGTGGCGCAGGGCTTCGGCTCGCTCGGCCTGATGACCTCGGTGCTGCTCACCCCCGACGGCCAGACCGTCGAGGCCGAGGCCGCCCACGGCACGGTGACCCGCCACTACCGCGAGCACCAGAAGGGCAAGGAGACCTCGACCAACTCGATCGCGTCGATCTTCGCCTGGACCCGCGGCCTGTCGCATCGCGCCAAGCTCGATTCCAACACCGACCTCGCGAAGTTCGCCGAGACCCTCGAGAAGGTCTGCGTCGACACCGTCGAGGCCGGCTTCATGACCAAGGACCTCGCGCTGCTCGTCGGTCCCGACCAGAAGTGGCTCTCGACCACCGGCTTCCTCGACAAGATCGACGAGAACCTGAAGACCGCGATGACGGTCTGAGGCGCTGGCGGCCGGGCCTCGCGCCCGGCCGTCCGGCCCCGTACCCTGCTCAACCCGCCCGAGGCCGTCCGGCCCCGGGCGGGTTTTTTCATGGGTTCAGGTCACCCCCGTCGGCCCGTCGAGCACCGCCCGCACCCGGCGCGCCAGCTCCGTGCGGCGGTAGGGCTTGTTGATGATCTCGAACTCGGTGCCGCCGGCATCCGTGCGCTCCAGCGAGGCCTCGGCGTAGCCGGTGGTGAGCAGCACCTTGAGGCGGGGCTGGCGGCGGCGCGCCTCGCGGGCGAGCATCACGCCGTTCATGCCGCCCGGCATGATCAGGTCGGAGAACAGGAGGTCGACCTTGTCGCCCCCGTCGAGGAGTTCGAGGGCCTGGCGCCCGTCGGTAGCGAGCAGGGTGGTGTAGCCGAAATCGCGCAGGATCGCCCGGGCGAGCTCGGCGACGTCGCGCCGGTCGTCGACGATCAGGATCGTCTCGGTGCCCGATCGGCCCGCTCCACGGGTATCCGGGCCCGGCGCCGGGCGCTCGTCGCTGTCGCTCATTGGGAAGTAGAGCCGCACGGTGGTGCCGTGGCCGGCGCGCGACTCGATCACGATGGTGCCGCCGGACTGCTTGGCGAAGCCGTACACCATGGCGAGGCCCAAGCCCGTGCCGCGCCCCTCCTCCTTGGTGGTGAAGAACGGCTCCATCACCCGGGCCAGGATCTCGGGCGGCATGCCGGTGCCGGTGTCGGAGACCGCGACCGAGACGTAGCGCCCGGGCTGCGGCAGCCCGGAGGGCAGCTCGTCGGCGTCGAAGACGTGGTTCTCGGTGCGGATCGTCACGGTGCCGCGGCCCGGCAGGGCGTCGCGGGCGTTGACCAGGATGTTGAGAAGCGCGACCTCGGTCTGGGTCGGGTCGATGCGGGCGTTCCAGAGCCCGTCGGCCAGCTCGGTCTCGACCACGATCTCGTCCCCGAGGGTGCGGATCGCGAGGTCGCGCATGCCCTCGACGAGGTTGTTGAGGTTCACCGAGCGCCCGTCGAGCCGCTGCTTGCGGGCGAAGGCCAGGAGCTGCTGGGTCAGGGTGGTGGCGCGCTCGGCGGCGTTGCGGATGTTGTCGACCGCGCGCACCATCCGGCGCGGGTCGGTCGCCGGGTCCTGCAGGCCCGAATGCAGGATGTCGACGTAGCCGACCACCACCTGCAGCAGGTTGTTGAAGTCGTGCGCGATGCCGCCGGTGAGCTGGCCCAGCGCCTCCATCTGCTGCGACTGGCGCAGGGCCTCCTCGGCGTCGCGCCGGCGCGACACGTCGAGCTGCGAGCCGAAGAAATAGACCAGGTCGCCCTTCTGGTCGTAGACCGGCGAGACGAACAGCGCGTTCCAGAACGTCGAGCCGTTCTTGCGGTAGTTCAGGATCTCGGTGGCGATCTCCTTGCGCTCGGCGATGGCGCGGCGCACCTCCGCCACCGTCTCGCGGTCGGTCTCGGGCCCTTGCAGGAAGCGGCAGTTGCGGCCGACCAGCTCCTCGGGCGTGTAGCCGGTCATCGCCCGGAAGGCCTGGTTGGCGAAGATGATCGGGTTGTCCGGCTGGCGCGGATCGGTCACGATCATCGGCATCCGCGTCATCTCGACGGCGGCGAAGAAGATGTCGCTGTGGTGGTCCGCGACGTCGGTGGGCACGTCCGCCACGGTCGGCCGGGTCCCGAGTTCGGTCGGCGTTCGCTTCGCACTCATCGTCGTTCCGCTGGCTCCCGACCTCGTATCCCTGGCCCTGCACCGGATCCTACACCCGGCCGTTCCCTACAACGGCAAAAGCCGCCCCGAAGCGACCGCGACCGGGCGTCGCTCCGCAATCCGGACCGGTCAGCCGAGGCTGCGGTGCAGTCGAGCGCCGTCTTTCCGGCTCGCCGTGACAATGCTCCACCAGGGCATGACCGCGTTCCACCGAGGAAGGTGCGACGCAGGAGGCGGACGCCCCGCGCAACACTCCCGACCACCGGCTTCATCCGCTACGACAACCTCGGCGCGCCGGACGTTTTGTCAAGGACACTGCGTCCGCCGCCCGCCCGATCCGCGATCGAGTTCGGTGCGGCCGCCCGGGCTCACGCCACCGTGCGACCGGCCCGATCGGCCGGCGCCGCGCCCGAGAGCGACAGGGCGGCGTCGAGGGCGTCGCTGATCGTGGTGACCACGATGTCGGCCGAGGTGGCCCGGCGCAGGCGGTCGCGCCCGGCCGCGTCGCGCTCGCGCCACACCGCCACCATGATCCGCACGCCGGGAATCGCCCGCCGCGCGAGGCGGGCGGCGAGCCGGATGTGCGAGGTGCTGATCGGCTCGATGTAGGACAGGCAGACCAGGGCGACGCCCTCCAGGTCCGGCCGCTCGCCCTTGTTCAGCGCGTCCTGGCTGGTGGTGCGGGCGTTGAGACCGTGGCGCCCGAGCACCTGGGCCAGCATGCCGGCGGCGGCGGCGTCGAACGGCCCGCGGGCCGCCACCACCAGCACCGGCGCGGTCCCGCGCCAGGTCGGGCTCAGGTCCTCGCGCCGGCGCACGATCGCGGTCGAGGCCCGGTCGGGCCCGAGCGCGGCGACCGCCGCCTCGGTCTCGGCGCTGCGCAGGGAGGCGGCCTTCTTCGGCACCGGCATGGCGCCGAGCGTCGTCACCACGGTCTCGATCGCCTGCCCCACCGCCTGCTGGCGGTCGGCGGCGAGCGCGCCGCTCGCCCGGTCGTTCTGGGCGAGCCGCAGGCCGCCGAGCGCGATCTCGTCGTAGTAGGTCGCGAGCGCCCGCTCCTTGAGCACCTGGCGGGCCTTGTCGATCGCCTCGAGCGGGTCGCCGGCGAGCATGCGCTGGTAGAAGATTTCAGAGGGCGCCAGCGCCGGCCGGTCGCCCAGCATCACGTCGAGGAAGGTCAGGCGCTCGACGTGGCGGCCGAGCACGACCAGGCAGACCGTGATCGGGGTGGCGAGCACGAGGCCGACGGGCCCCCACAGGAAGGTCCAGAGGGTCGCCGCCAGGATCACCGCCACCGGCGACAGGCCGGTGGAGTGGCCGTAGAGCAGGGGCTCGACGACGTGGCCGGCGATCGGCTCGACGACCGCGAACAGCACGAGCGTCGCGATCAGCATCGACCAGCCCGGATCGACGGCCGCCGCCAGCAGCAGCGGGAACGCCATGCCGATGACCGCGCCGATATAGGGCACGAAGCGCAGGATCGCCGCGAGCACGCCCCACAGGATCGGGCTCGGCACGCCGATGACCCACAGGCCCGCCGCCACCACCACCCCGAACGCGAAGTTGAGCCCGGCCTGGGCGAGGAAGAAGCGCGAGAGCCGCGCCACCGCGTCGTCCATGGCGGCCGTGGTGGCGCGCAGGTCGCCCGAGCCGGCGAGCCGGATCGCGCGGTTGCGCAGGTCCTCACGCTGGGCGAGGAAGAACAGGGTGAAGAGCAGGATCAGGCCGACCGTGGCGAGCGGGTGCAGCACCGGCGCCACGACGCTGCCGAGGGTGGAGAGGAGCCCCGCCTTCGCCTCGCGCACCTCGACCAGCATCGGCTTCTCGGGATCCGTGGGGCCCCGCGACTTGGCGGGCTCGGGCGGCTGCAGGTCCTGGCTCAGGTCCTGCACCGCCTGGAACAGCCGCTCCAGGGTGGCGCCGCCGCCGGCATTCGCCCGCAGGGCCCCGATCTTCTCGCGCATCGTCACGGTGTAGCGCGGCAGGTCCGAGGCGAGCTGCGAGGCCTCGTTGGCGATCAGGAGGCCAAGCCCCCCGATGCCCCCGAAGGTCGCCAGCACCACCACCAGCACGGCCAGCGAGCGCGGCAGGCGGCGGCGCTGCAGCCCCCGCACCGCGGGCGCCAGCACGAAGCTCAACAGCACCGCGAGCGTGATCGGCATCAGCACGTCACGCCCGAGGGACAGGATCGCCCCGATGGCCAGCACCAGCAGGCAGGTGGACAGCGCCGTGAACACCGGCATCGCGTCGCGCAGGCGGCGCGCCGTCACGGGATCGTCGATCATCAACCGCGTACCTGCCGGACGTTCTGTCGTTACGGTGTGGCCGGCGTGCCGAGGGCGGCGCCGATCTGGGTCAGGAGCTTCGAGAAGTCGACCGGCTTCGGGTGGTAGTCGTCGCAGCCGGCCTGGATCACCTTCTCGCGGTCGCCCGACATGGCGTGGGCGGTGAGCGCGATGATCGGGATCCGGGCGGTGTCGGCGTCGGACTTGAGCGCGCGCGCCGCCGACCAGCCGTCGAGCACCGGCAGGTTCATGTCGAGCAGGATGATGTCGGGCCGGCTGGTGCGGGCCTTCATCACGCCCTCCTCGCCGTCATGGGCGAGCACCACCTCGTAGCCCCGCCGCTTGAGCCGCCGGGAGAGGAAATCCCAGATTTCCTCGTGGTCCTCGACGAGAAGGATCTTTGCCACCGCCCGCACTCCGCGCTCGCGTCGTTCCCGGCCGGGCCGCTCCGGCCCCGCCCGAGGCACCACGCCTCATCGAAAGGTTCCCCGTCCATGCCCGTCCGCCGCCGGAGCGGTGGACGAAGCACGAATCGGGCCCTGTCAAAGTGGGCAGACCCGCCCGGATGTCACCCCTCGTGCGGCAACCCGAACGCGACGCTCTCGGATTCCGCCCGCTCGAAGGCCTGGATGACGTGCTGGTAGGAGCGCCAGGTCTCGCTGGCATGGTCCAGGCCCGTCGGGCGTAGGACGAACATCAGCATCGAACGGCCGGTGACCGCGTAGGTGTCGCCGACGGCGAAGCGGGCGAGGTCCTGGGTGTCGGGCAGGTTGGTGTCGAGCACCCGCATCCAGGCATCGCCCCCTACCACCTCCGGCAGGGTGAACTCCACCACGTCGTGGTGGGCGTTGAACAACAGCATCAGGGTCGCCTCGCCGCCGCGGCGGTGGATGCCGCTCGACTGCGCGCGCCCGTCGAGGACGACCGCGAGCGCGCGGGCGCCGCCGTCGTTCCAGTTCTCCGGGGTCATCTCGGTGCCCGAGGGCGTGAGCCAGCTCACGTCCTTGACGCCGAGTTCGGCGTCGTAGGCCCCGCTGAGGAACCGGCCGCGGCTCAGCATCGGCAGCGACCTGCGCAGGATCAGGAGGCGCTGGGTGAACTCGGCGAGGTCGCGTTCGTCCTCGCCGATCCCCTCCCAGTCGATCCAGGAGATCTCGTTGTCCTGGCAATAGGCGTTGTTGTTGCCGCGCTGGGTGCGGGCGAACTCGTCGCCGGCCAGCAGCATCGGGGTGCCGCGCGACAGGAGCAGCGTCGCGAGCAGGTTGCGCATCTGGCGCAACCGCACGGCGCGGATCTCGGGATCGTCGGTCGGTCCCTCGGCGCCGTAATTGTAGGACAGGTTGTGCGAGTGGCCGTCGCGGTTGTCCTCGCCGTTCGCCGCGTTGTGCTTCTCGTTGTACGAGACCGTGTCGGCGAGGGTGAAGCCGTCATGGGCGGTGATGAAGTTCACCGAGGCCCAGGGGCGCCGGCCGCGCTTGTTGAACTTGTCGGCCGAGCCGGTGAGGCGGGAGGCCAGCGCCGGAAGCAGGCCCTCGTCGCCCTTCCAGTAGCCGCGCACCTCGTCGCGGAAGCGGTCGTTCCACTCGGCCCAGCCGGGCGGGAAGCCGCCGACCTGGTAGCCGCCCGGGCCGCAATCCCACGGCTCGGCGATCAGCTTGACCGAGGACAGCACCGGATCCTGGCGGCAGGAATCGAGGAAGCCGCCGCCCTCGTCGAAGCCGTAGGGCTCGCGGCCGAGGATGGTCGCGAGGTCGAAGCGGAAGCCGTCGACCCGCATCTCGGTCGCCCAGTAGCGGAGCGAATCCGTCACCATCTGCAGCACCCGCGGGTGCGAGAGGTTGACGGTGTTCCCGGTGCCGGTGTCGTTGATGTAGTAGCGCTTCTGGTCGGGCAGCAGCCGGTAGTACGAGGCGTTGTCGATGCCCTTGAACGAGAGGGTCGGGCCCTTCTCGTTACCCTCGGCGGTGTGGTTGTAGACCACGTCGAGGATCACCTCGAGGCCGGCCCCGTGCATGCGGGCCACCATCTCCTTGAACTCGGAGAAGGCGAAGTCCGGTACCGCGGCGTAGCGGCGGGCGGGGGCGAAGAACGAGAGGGTGTTGTACCCCCAGTAGTTCACCAGGTCCTTCTCGAGCAGGTAGCTGTCGTTGACGAAGGAGTGGACCGGCAGGAGCTCGACCGAGGTGACGCCGAGGCTGCGGATATAGGCCAGCACCTCGGGTGTGCCGAGGCCCGCATAGGTGCCACGCAGGCGCTCGGGCACCGCCGGGTGCAGCTTGGTGAAGCCCTTGACGTGGGTCTCGTAGAAGACCGTCTTGTCCCACGGCACGTTCGGCTTCTGATCGCGGCCCCAGGTGAAGGCGGGGTCGATCACCCGGCACTTGCGGGTGAAGGGCGCGCTGTCGCGGGTGTCGAAGGTGGTGTCGTCGCCGCTCTCCATCACGTAGCCGAACAGCGCCGGGTTCCAGGTCACGGAACCGACCAGCGCCTTGGCGTAGGGGTCGAGGAGCAGCTTGTTGGGGTTGAAGCGGTGGCCGGCCTCCGGCTCGTAGGGGCCGTGGACGCGGTAGCCGTAGATCGTGCCGGGGCGGGCGTCGGGCAGGTACCCGTGCCAGACCTCGTCGGTGTATTCGGGCAGCTCGATCCGCTCGATCTCGGTCTCGCCGGTATCATCGAACAGGCACAGCTCGACCTTGGTGGCATGCGCGGAGAACAGCGCGAAGTTGACGCCGAGGCCGTCCCAGGTGGAGCCGAGCGGGAAGGGCTGGCCCTCGCTGATGGTGCGGTTCGCCCGCACGAGGGGCGAGGCCGAGGGGGCGGCCGGGGCGGCCGGGGCGGGCTTGGACGTGATTTCCATGTTCATGGGGGCGTTCGACGATCCCGGAGGCGAGAAGCCTGACTGTGGGCTGAACGCGCCGGACCTCGCCCAAGCTCCCCTGTCGTCGCCAAAATTTCACGCCCGCGGCCGAATGGCGGGACACGCGGTCGGGTACTGGGTGGGATCACGGCTCGGGGGACCCGATCCGGGGCCATGAGACCGGTCCCGCCACGGCGCGGCGGAGCCGCGAGCCGCCCTCGCGGGTTACCGCAGCGTGCAGACGGGGGATCGGATGGGCGCGACGGTCGCGGACGTGATGAGCAGGGACGTGGAGTTCATCACCGGGGACGCCCCGGTCCCGGAGGCGGCGGTGCTGATGGGCGAGCTCGACGTCGGTGCCCTGCCGGTCGGCACGGCGGACGCCCTCGACGGGGTGATCACCGACCGGGACATCCTCTACCGGGTCGTCGCCCAGGGGCTCGATCCGCGCGCGGTCCGGGTGAGCGAGGCGATGTCGCGCCCGGTCGTGTCCTGCGCCGAGGGCGATCCCCTGCGCACCGCCCTCGACCTGATGGCCGCCCACCACGTCCGGCGCCTGCCGGTGCGGGACGCGGGCGGGCGCGTCACCGGCTGGGTGACGCTGGCGGACCTGTCGCGCGCACTGCTGCTCGGCGGCGACGCGCTCCAGACCTCGCTCAAGCGTCTGACCGAGGAGGCGTGAGCGGCTCGGCCGCGGCGGCCGCGTTCGCCGCCGCGTTGGCGCGCTCGGCCTCCAGGATGGTCTGGCGGGCGAGGTAGCGGGTGACCAGCGCCTCGACGTCGCGAATCGTCTCCTCGACGAGGTGGGACTGGAGCAGGGCGCGGGGCTCGTCGGGGGCGAGGTTCTCGCGCTCCTGGAGCCGGCGCATCGCCTGCTTGACCACCTGGTAGACCGCCTCGCGTTCCTCGCGGCTCATCGCCGGGGAGACCGCCCGGGCGACCAGGTCCGTGAAATCGGACATCGGGGTGCTGCTCGTCCTTGCCTGCCGGGCGCGACCCGTCGCGCCCAAGGCCCGTTTCATCGCACGCCGCGCGCCCGGACCGAAGCCCCGGGCGTCGAACGGTGCCGGGCCCCTGCCCTACATGTTGTGGTCCTTGACGCCGGCGATGAGCAGGCTGCTGCAGCCCCACATCACCATGAAGGCGAAGAACGCCACGAACAGGGCGTGGCCGCGCATCGGCACGGTGGAGAGCTCGGGCCGGGTCGGCGGCACGAAGACCGCGAGGTAGACGTGCTGGCGGTTGGCCGCCACCCGGGCGCGGTCGAGCATCATGGTGGCGGAGTCGTTCAGCTTCTCGGCGATGGTACGCTCGACCATCAGGCCCTCGTATTCGAGGATCGCCTCCGAGACCGGCCGGCCACCCACCGCCATCCCGTCGCTGGTCAGCGTATCCTCGAGCTGCTTGATCTGCTGGTTGGTGGCGGTGAGGCTCGCCACGATGGTCTGGATCGAGCGGGACTTCTCGTCGAGGCCGGAGCCGCGCAGCACCTGGAGGTCGTTCTCCGACTTGATCTTGTCCTTGCGCAGGGAGAGCAGCGTGGTCATCGTCGCCTCCGCCGACTTCGCCGGGTCGATGATGCCCCAGCGGTTGCGGAACTCGCGCAACGCCAGATTGGCCTTGCGCAGCCGCTGCTCGGTCGCTGCCAGGTCGTCCTTGCTGTGCTTGAGCATGTCCTGCTGGGCGCGCGACGAGATCGTGTTGATCAGCGCCTCGGCGCGGGCGACGACGTGCCGGCCGATCGCCAGGGCGTCGTCCGGGGTGAAGGCCTGCACCGTCAGGGTCATCACGCCCGAGATCAGGTCGATATGGACCTGGACGCGCTTGCGCCAGTACTCCAGCAGCTCCTCGATCGGCTTGTCGCCGGAATAGCGGGTCCAGAAATCGGCCTCGTCGCGGGTGAACATCCGCATGACGTCGAGCTCTTTCTGGGCGCTCTCCAGCATCGGCTGGCTCTGGATGTACTCCTGGACGATGTAGCTGTCCTGGCTATTGTTCTTCTGGATCAGCGAGGAGAACTCGCCGAGCGCGACGCTGCCCATCGGCTCGACCTCGCCGCGGATGGCGAAGCGGGCCTCGACCACGTACTGGTCGGCGGCGAAGGCGAACAGGTAGATCCCGACCACCGCCGTCGGCAGCAGCACGAAGAGGCCGATGTTGCGCAGGAGCCGGGCCAGGACGCGGTTCTGGGTTCCCTCGCCGGGCACGAGCGGCAGGCGGGTCCAGCGCAGCGGGTTGAGCAGGGCCGGGAGCCGGCGGCGTCCGTCGGCGGGGGCGATCGGCTCGACCGTCTCGGCGTTGCGGCGCAGCTCTGGCACGGTGCGCCGCGCGAACGCGATCATGCTGCCGAGCCTGTCGCGCCGTTTGACCTCGTCCGCGTCCATTCTGCCTGCTTTCCCATGCGGCGTCGGCCGCGTTCGTGACCCCGAGGGCCAGGGCTGTCCGATGCTGCGGTTTTCGGCCTTTTTAATGGCGCCTCACCGCTCCCGGAGCGCGGCGGCGAGGCGGCTCCAGGCGGTCTCGTCGGGCGGCAGGCCGAAGCGCAGGCGCGCAGGCGCGGCCTCGAAGCGGC
The DNA here is from genome assembly GCF_900110515.1 of Methylobacterium sp. ap11. Classification (NCBI taxonomy): domain Bacteria; kingdom Pseudomonadati; phylum Pseudomonadota; class Alphaproteobacteria; order Hyphomicrobiales; family Methylobacteriaceae; genus Methylobacterium; species Methylobacterium sp. ap11. Next base: position 331,839 of record NZ_FOEB01000003.1, read on the forward strand.
GCACGAAGATCCCGGCCCGTCCGAGCCGGTCGAACAGGCCTGGCCCGTCGGGGAAGTCGGCGGTGCGAAACAGCCGCGTGCCGCCGACGATCCGGCCGGCGGCCCGCTCCAGGAGGGCGTCGAGCCGGGCGGCGTCCCGGCCCCGCGCCGCCGCCGCCTCGTGCCGCCAGGCGGCGTCCGAGAGGGCGCATCGCCCGATCGCGATCGCCGGCCCCGACACCGCCCAGGGGCCGATCCCGCGGCGCAGGAGGCCGACGAGCGGGTCGCCCGCCACCGCGAAGCCGAGGCGCAGGCCGGCGAGCCCGTAGGTCTTTCCGAAGGAGCGCAGCACCAGGCAGGCAGGCGGCACCGCCCCGCACAGGCTCTCGACGGGTTCGAGGTCGGCGAAGGCCTCGTCGACCACGAGCCAGCCGCCGCGGGCGGCGAGCCCGGCCGCGGCCGCCGCGAGGTCCGAAACCGGCACCACCCGGCCGTCCGGGTTGTTGGGGGTGACCACCACGGCCACGTCCGCCGCGCCGATGTCGCGCAGGTCCGCGACCGCCGCGACGGCGTGCCCGCCCCGGGCCCAGGCGGCCGCGTGCTCGGCATAGGTGGTACCGACCACGGCGACGCGGCCGGACGGCCGCAGCCGCGGCAGCAGGTCGATGAGGGCCTGCGTGCCGGGTGCCGCGACGACCCGCTCCGGCGGGGCGCCGTAGGCCGCGGCCGCGGCGGCCTCGAGGGCGGCCAGCTCGGCCCTGGCCGGCAGCCGCGTGAAGGCGCTGGCCTCCGGGGCCGGCCACGGATAGGGGATCGGGTTGATCCCGGTCGAGAGGTCGATCCAGGGCTCGGGGGCCCGCGGAAACAGGAGGCCCGCCTCGCCGAGGTCGCCCCCGTGCCGGATCGCCCCGTCCGCCGTCTCGTCCGCCATCCCGCCCAACCGTCCGCCCCTCGCGATGACCGCCCTGACGCACCCGCCCGACAGCCTCGTGCTGCTCGTCCTCGCCCTCGCGATCGAGGCCGCCCTCGGCTACCCGGATCGCCTCTACAGGCTGGCCGGCCACCCTGTCACCTGGATCGGCGCCCTGATCGCCGCCCTCGACCGCCGCCTCAACCGCGAGGGCGATCCCGCGCCCCGCCGGCGGGGCGCGGGCGTGCTGGCCCTCGTCCTGGTGCTGGCGGCGACGGGGTTGACGGCGCTGGCCCTGTCGCTCGCCTGCGGGGCGCTGGGCGCGGCAGGCCTTCTCCCCTGCGCGCTCCTCGCCGCGAGCCTGCCGGCGCAGCGCAGCCTGCACGACCACGTCGCCCGGGTGGCGGCGGAGCTGGAGCGCGACGGGTTGTCCGGCGGGCGGCGCGCGGTGGCGATGATCGTCGGGCGCAACCCGGAGACCCTCGACGAGGCCGCCCTCTGCCGCGCCGCGATCGAGAGCCTGTCGGAGAACTTTTCCGACGGCATCGTGGCGCCGACCGTCTGGCTCGGGGTGGGCGGCCTGCCCGGGGGGGCGCTCTACAAGGCGATCAACACCGCCGACAGCATGATCGGCCACCGCACGCCCCGGCACGAGGCCTTCGGCTGGGCCGCCGCCCGCCTCGACGACCTCGTCAACCTGCCGGCCTCGCGCCTCACGGCGGGGCTCATCGCGGCCGCCGCCGCCCTCACCCCGGGCGCCTCCGCCCGCGGGGCCCTGGCGGCGGTACGGCGCGATGCCGGCCGCCACCGCTCGCCCAATGCCGGCTGGCCGGAAGCCGCGATGGCCGGGGCGCTCGGCCTGCGGCTCGCCGGCCCGCGGATCTACGGCGCGACGCGGGTCGAGGATGCCTGGATGGGATCGGGCCGGGCCGAGGCCGGCGCCGGCGACATCGCCCGGGCGCTGGTCGTGTACCGCCGGGCCTGCCTGCTGCTGTGGGGGCTGGCGGCGGGGCTGGCGGGGGTCGCGTTCCTCGCCTGACGCCGACGGGAGGTCACGCGCGCGATGCGCGGCCGCGCCTCGGGTCTTTGATGATGAAAGCGTGATCCCTTTCGGGGCCGGATCCGGCCCCGAAAGGGATGATCGTCGCGCTCAGCGCCGGACCGGGGCGAGCCCCCCGGCCTCGGCGAGGGTGCGGCGCTTCAGGATGCCCTGGACCACGAAGACCATCACGACGCCGACGAGGAGGCAGGCGGCGAGGAACAGCATCGGCACGAGCTTGCTGCCGCTGACGTCGCCGATCCACGGCACGACGTTCTGGGCGATGAAGCCGCCGAGGTTGCCGACCGAGTTGATCATCGCGATGCCGGCCGCCGCGGTGGCGCCGCGCAGGAAGGTCGGGGGCAGCGACCAGAAGACCGGCTGGCCCGAGAAGATGCCGGCGGCGGCCACGCACAGGCAGGCGAACTTCACCGCGTCGCCCGGCAGCACCACGCTGAGGATCAGCCCCAGCGCCCCGACCAGCGCCGGGCCGGCGATGTGCCAGGTGGTCTCTCCGGTGCGCGCCGCGTGCCGGGGCACCCACCACAGGGCCAGCGCCACGCAGATCCACGGGATGATGTTGATGAAGCCGTTCATGGTGTTCGAGACGCCGAACCCCTTCACCACCGTCGGCAGCCAGTAGCTCAGGCCGTAGGCGGCGAGCGGGAAGGCGACGTAGAGCAGCGCCAGCAGCACCACGCGGGTGTCGGCCAGCACCCGGAACGGGTTGCCGTGGTCGGTGTGGGTGACCCCGCCCTCCTCCCGCGCCAGGGTGTCGGCGAGCCATTTCTTCTGGCCGGCATCGAGCCAGGGCGCGTTCCCGGGCCGGTCGGGCAGGATCAGGAACACCACGGCGGCGAGCAGCACCGCCGGCACGCCGGTGGCGATGAACACCCATTGCCAGCCGCGGTAGCCCATCGTCCCGTCGAGGTCGAGGAGCGCGCCGCCGATCGCCGCGCCGACGGCGTTGGCCACCGCGCTCGCGATCATGAACCAGCCGACCATCCGGCCGCGATAGGCCTGCGGGAACCACAGGGTGAGGGCGTAGAGCACGCCGGGGAAGAACCCGGCCTCCGCCGCGCCCAGGAGGAAGCGCAGCACGTAGAACATCACCGGCCCGGTCGAGAAGCCGAGCAGGATGGTGATGATCCCCCAGGTCGCCATGATGCGGGTGAACCACACCCGGGCGCCGACCCGCTCCAGGATCACGTTCGAGGGCACCTCGAACAGGAAGTAGGCGAGGAAGAACAGCGAGGCGCCGAAGCCGTAGGCCGCCTCGCTCAACCCGAGGTCGCCGACCATCTGGAGCTTGGCGTACGAGACGTTCTGCCGGTCGATGTAGGCGATCAGGTACATCAGGCCGAGGAGCGGCATCAGCCGCAGGGTGATCGTCCTGACGGTGCCGATGCCGAGCGCATCGGTGCCGATGCCGAGCGCATCGGTGCCGATGCCCCGGGCATCGGTGGCGGTGCCGAGCGCACCGGTGCCGACGCCGGACGCGTCCTGTCGTGGGTCTGCCATGGGGCCTCCTCCCGGCCTCGTCGAACTTCGCGTTCTGGTGGCGCTCCATAATCCCGCCCCGGCCGGGGCGAAAGTGTTATCGGTACCACACCCGGGAGGTCGTCGATCGAGGTCGTTAGCTCCTGGCCGCCGCCAGGCGGGTCTTCAGCGCCTCCCAGCCCTGCCCGATCCGGCGCAGCCCCCGGAAGGGCCGGACCTCCGGCCGCTCGCCGCCGGGATGGACCACCACGGTGGCGGTGCGCCCGACGGTGAGCCGGTCGCGGTCGACGGAGGGGTCGAGGGCGACCCGCACCGGCACGCGCTGGGCGAGGCGCACCCAGGCGAAGGTCGGGTTGACGTTGGCGAGCAGGCTGGCGCTCGCCCCGCGCTCGCGGTCCTCGATGCCGGCGGCGATGCTCTCGACCCGGCCGGTGATGGGCCGGTCCTCGCCCATCAGCTGCACGGTGACGGGATCGCCCGGGTGGATGCGGCCGAGCTTCGTCTCCTCGAAGTAGCCTTGGACGTGCAGGGTCTCGCCGTCGACGAGCGCCATCACCGGCTTGCCGACCGCCACGTAGGCGCCGGGACGCAATTCGAGGTTGCTGATCCGGCCGCCGACCGAGGCGCGCACCTCGGAGCGGGCGAGGTTGAGCCTCGCGAGGTCGCGGTCGGCCACCGCCTGGTCGTGGGCGGCCCGGGCGCTCTGCTCGGTGGCGAGCGCGGCTTCGAGCTTCTGCTGCGACACGACGTTGTCGCTGAGCTGGCGGTAGCGGGCGAGGTCGGCCTCGGCCTGGACCAGGCTCGCCTTGCGGCCGGCCACCACGGCCTCGGCCTGGCGCAGCGCGAGGGCGAAGCGGTCGGGGTCGATGCGGAAGAGCACGTCGCCGCGCTTGACCTCCTGGTTGTCGTGCACCGCGACGTCGCGCACCAGACCCGAGACGTCGGGGGCGACGCCGACGACCTCGGCCCGCACCCGCCCGTCCCGGGTCCAGGGGGCCTCGAGGTAGTAGTCCCAGAGCGCCGTCCCGACGACGGCGGCGAGGGCGAGCAGGACGGCGGTGACGGCGAAGCGGCCGAGGAAGGCGAGCGCGCGGGTCATGATCTCGAATCTTCAGGTCAGGCGGCCGGCGAGCGTGACGACGCCGCCGAGGCACACGAGGTAGAGGCAGAGGTCGAACAGCGCCCGGTGCCAGACCAGGCGGTAGAGCCCGAGCGCGCCGATCAGCCGGCGCAGGACGAGGTTGACGAGGAGCGCGACGACCGCCCAGACCAGCAGGGCCGGCACGAAGACGCCGTAGAGGTCGATGTCGGCCATCAGGCGGCCTCCCTCGCGAGCAGAGGGGGGGCGCCGGCGGGCGGCGCCCCGGGAAAGAGCGCGCGGCGCAGGCCTGCGAGACCGAGCAGCGCCTCGCGCCGGCCCTCGGCCGCAGCCCCGGCGCCGATCGCCGACAGCGCCGCGTCGATGGCGGCGAGCAGGGACGCGCAGGCCGGGCCGCGCGGGCGCTCGTAATGCTCCGCCACCGCGTCGAGGGCGGCGTCCAGCGCCGCGACCGCGCCGGGGGGCAGGCCGTGGCGGGCCCGGCGCAGGGAGACGAGGTTCATGCCGACCCGCAGCGCCGCCAGGGTGTCGATCCGCGACAGGTCGCTGTCGGGCCCGGCGGCGGCCAGCCGCGGCACCAGGAGGCCGAGGCGGTCGAGCATCAGGTGGGCGAAGGCGGCCCGGTCGCCCCGCCCGCGCCGGCGCGCCGCCCGGGCGAGGTCGGCCCGGCTCGCCGCGACGAGGCGGCGGGCGCCGTGCTCGGCCCCGACCGAGCGCACCAGCCGGGTCACCACCGCGGCGAGGACGATGCTGACGACGAGCGCCAGGGCCGAATTGACGTAGGCGCCGAATTCCGAGGCGTAGCGGTCCTGGATCGCCAGGAGGGCGTTGCCGTTGACCCCGAGCGCCAGCCCCACCGGCATGGTGCGGGGAATGGTCATCAGGAGGCCGCACAGGATCAGGGGCGGGGCCAGCACCAGCACCAGGGTGGCGAAGTCGTGGACCTGCGGCAGGATGCCGAACAGCAGCACGCCGATCGCCACCGCCGCCACCGCCGTCCAGGTGGCGAAGCCCAGGATCGCCGGGGCCGGGTCGTCCTGGGTGGCGAAGAGGCAGCACAGGACCGCCCCCATCATCGCCGCGGTGGCGCCGTCGGGCCAGGCGGTGGCGATCCAGACGGTCACGCAGGCGAGGATGGCGAGGAAGACCCCGAGGGCGGAGCGCAAGGCCATGCCGTGGTCGCGGTGGCGCGGGGCGCGACCGCCGAACTCGCCCGCATAGGCGAGGGCATGGCGCGGCGCGCTCTCGCCGCGGGCGATACCGTCCTGGAGCGCCCGGCAGTCGCGGCCGATCGCCACCAGCTCGCGCAGGCGGTCGAGGAGGCTCGCCCGCACCAGCGCGCTCCAGAAGCCGGGCGAGGGCGAGGCGAGGCCGGATTCGTCGGCGGCGGCGATGCGGGCGAGCAGCGCGTCGGCCTCGGCCGCCGGGGCGCCGGCCTCCGACCACGCCGCGACGTCGGCCAGCAGCGCCTTCAGCGCCGGATCGAGGCCCGCGAGGTCGCGCAACGCCGCGATCCGGTCGGCCAGGGAGGAGAGGACCGGCAGCAGCATCAGCATCCGGCCGCGCAGGAGCTGGACCAGCGGCACCGCCCGACTCTGCGCCGAGGCGTCGTAGGCGAGATGGGTGGCGAGCGCGTCGATCTCCGCGGCTTCGGCCGCGAGGCGCAGGCGCCGGGCCCGGATTGCCGGCGCCTCGACCGCGCCCGACAGCACGTCGGCGGTCCAGCGCCCGGTCTCGCCGAGCCAGGCTCCGACCCGCGCCGCCAGCACCGGCCCGACGGATTCCGGCAGGACGAGGCCCGCCACCAGGGCGGCGCAGACGATGCCGAGCGTGATCTCCTCGGCCCGCGACACCGCGGTCTCGAAGATGGTGTCGGGCGCCGTCACCGCCGGGAAGCCGATCAGCGCCGCGGTGTAGCCGGCGAGCATGAACAGGTAGGCCCGCGGCGAGCGGTCGAGGAGCGAGAGGGTGAGGCAGGCGGCGGTCCAGAGCGCCAACGCCAGCGTCAGCATCTCGGGCGCGTCGACGAGGGGCGGCACCAGCACGACCGCCATCGAGACGCCCGCCACCGTGCCGATCACCCGGTACAGCGCCTTCGACCGGGTGGCGCCGGAGAGCGGCTGCATGGTGATGTAGACGGTCGCCATCGCCCAGTAGGGCCGCGGCAGGTCGAGCCACAGGGCGAGGCCGAGCGCGAGGAGGGCCGCGCCCGCGATCTTCAGGGCGAACAGCCATTGGCGCCAGCCGGGCAGCATCAGGCGCGCCCCCCGGCGGCGGGCGGGCAGGTGCCCTTCGGGCCCTGGGCCTGGAGCGCACGCAGGACCCGCAGGGCCGCCCGCAGGTCGTCGTCGCCGAGTTCCCCGAACACCGCCTCGCGCAAGCCATCGAACCGGGCCTCGATGGCGGCGGCGCGGGCCTGCCCCTCCGGGGTGAGCGCCAGCACCTTGGCGCGGCGGTCGGTCGGATCCTCCCGGCGGGTGACGAGGCCGGCCTCGCCGAGCTGGTCGAGGAGACGCACCAGGCTCGGCCCCTCGACACCGAGGGCGTCCGCGAGCGCGGTCTGGCGCAGGTCGCCGCCGAGCCGCCCGATCAGCAGCAGCGGCAGCGCCGTCGCCTCGGTCAGCCCGTAGGCGGTCACGACCTCGTCGGCGGCCCGGCGCCAGACGCGGCCGGACTGGAGCAGGGTGAGGGTAAGGGCTTGCAGGAGGTCGCGGCGCATCCGGTCGCCTCGCCGTCGCGGCGGTTGGTTGATCGTCCTCATTGATAGGATGCTAATTATTTGCAGGGAAGCGCTCCCGGTGCGAGGCGGCCATGCGCGCGGGGCCGGGCCATCGAACGGATCCCGCCCGCCGGAAGCGGCACGCGGTGGACGGGAGCGCCCGCGTCCCGCCGCCCGGCATCCGCGGCCCCGGGTCGCCGCCGCAGGAGTGCCCGCGGCGCCTTGCCCACATTCCGGGCTTGCGCTTCACATAAGCGTCTGCTTATCTGTTGCCATGGTCGAGGACGACATCTTCCGGGCCCTGGCGGACCCCACCCGACGCGCGATCTTCGAGAAGCTCGCGGCCGGGAGCATGAACGCCAGCGCGTTGCGCCAGGGCATGGCGATCAGCCAGCCGGCGATGTCCCAGCACCTCGCCGTGCTGCGCGGCGCCGGGCTCGTGCGCGAGGCGCGGCAGGGCCGTTTCGTGAACTACGACGTCGATCCGGCCGGGGTGGCGCTCATCGCGCAGTGGCTGGCGAAGTACCGCGCCTACTGGCCCGCCCGCGTCGATGCGCTCGAGGCCGTGCTGAAGGAGATGGACCAATGAGCGACGCGGCGCGCGACGAGCCCGGCCCCGGCATCGAGCAGGAATACGAGCTGAGCGAGCCGCCCGGGAAGGTCTGGCGCGCGCTCAGCATCCCGGAGCTGCGGGAGCGTTGGCTGCCCGGCGCGGCGCTGGCGGCGCCCGAGCCGGTCGCCGTCACGCCCGGGCGCGAGGTCAGCTACCGGATGCGCGAGGCCGTCCCGCCTCACGTCGAGAGCACGGTGACGTTCCGCATCGCCCCGAACGACACGGGCGGCACCTGCCTGCGCATCATCCACGCCCTGACGGATGCCCGGTTCGCACCGCCGACGACGGCCGCCGCGAACGGCAACGCCCCGGTGCTGCGCGCCGCCTGACGCGGCTCGTCCCGGGTTCAGGCCCCCAAGGTCCTGCTTCCCAAGGTCCTGTTTCCCAAAATCCCCTCCCGGAAGATCGGAGGTCGCCGATGCGCGACACGATGCAACTCGTCCCCATGGTCGTCGAGCAGTCCAGCCGCGGGGAGCGGTCCTTCGACATCTTCTCCCGCCTCCTGCGCGAGCGCATCGTCTTCCTCAACGGGGAGGTGAACGACACGGTCTCCGCGCTGGTCTGCGCCCAACTCCTGTTCCTGGAGGCGGAGAACCCGACCCGGCCGATCCACCTCTACATCAACTCGCCGGGCGGCGTCGTGACGAGCGGCTTTGCCATGTACGACACCATGCGCCACATCCGGGCGCCGGTTCACACGCTGTGCATGGGGACGGCCTACTCGATGGGCTCGTTCCTGCTCATGGCCGGCGAGCCCGGGGAGCGGGCCGTGCTGCCCAACGCCAGCATCCTCGTCCACCAGCCGCTGGGAGGGTACAAGGGGCAGGCATCCGACATCCTCATCCATGCCGCCGAGACCCTGCGCACCAAGCAGCGCATCACGCGGCTCTACGCCGAGCATTGCGGGCGGTCCTACGAGGAGTTCGAGCGCGCCATGGACCGCGACCGCTTCATGACGGCCGAGGAGGCGCTGGAATGGGGCCTCGTCGACCGCATCCTCTCCCCCGCGCGGGCGGGCGGCCTCGCCTGAACCATTTTCCGACGACTCGGATGCCGGTTCGTCGCGGACGATGCGCCGAAATCAGAGAACCAGGGCATCGGCCGGTTGCCACGCAACGGCAGGCGACCTCGACGGAGGTGGATGTCTGAGAACCGTTTGACTTTCGACGACACGATCGCGAGGGGGTTTTCTATCCTACCCTCCGCCTCATCCTGAGATGCTGGCGATCATAGATCACGGGCGATCGAAGATCGCTGAGCCTCGAAGGAGGGAGCCAGTGATCTCGGAGATTTCTGGAGCCCTCCTTCGAGGTCAGTCGATTTTCAATCGACTGACACCTCATGATGAGGTTGCTGATGGGATAGAGTGTATCTATCGGTCAAACAGGATCTGACACGCGGGCGTTCCATGAAAGCTCACGCCCTTTCCCGGACGACGGGCTGGGATCCTGGCGGCACGGCCCTGCCGCCCGGATCCACCCCCCCGACGCGCTCGACCGTGCCGGCGGCCGGAGGTCGGCGCGTTGGCCGAACGCGCCGCGGCAAGGCCCCTGTGGCGTCGCTCTACGGTTTGGCGGCGGACTCGCGCTCCGGCGTCCAGTCGACCTCGACCACCCGCTGGCCGTCCTCGCGGTTGTAGCGGAGCGCCGTCAGCCGCATCGCCAGCAGGGCCTTGGCGTCCTCGGCCCGCGGGCACTGGACGGGATCGTGGGCGCGGTGGGTCCGGTCGAGCATCTGCGCGAAGGCGGCGTCGAGGGCCGGCATCGCCGCGACGGTGGAGAACGGGGCCGAGAGGTAGACGGTGCGGCCGGGCCCGCGGGCGAGGCAGTAGCGCCAGTCGGCGACGGCCGGCGTGGCGGCCAGCACGGCACCCGCCAGGGCGCCGAGACGGAGGATTCTCATCGGGTCGATACGCTCGCAACGGGCCGCGGGGCGGCCCCGATGCACGCACCCTGCGGCCTCAGCAAGGCAGGATCGACACGGCGCGCGGGCCTGGGTCAGGCCCGGGCGGTCTCCGCCTCCGCCGCCTCGAGGCTCAGGCTCCAGACCCGGGCGCCGTCCTCGGCGACGAGCCAGGCCTCGCCGGTCCGGTCCCCGAACATCTCGTCGGCCCGCCCGAGCACTCGCGCCGCGGCGTGGCGCACCGTCGGCGCCTGGATCGGCAGGTCGTGCAGCGGACGGACCCTGCCGCGTTCGCGGACGATGGAGCGCAATCGATAGACGGGCATGAGGAACGAACTCCGTAAGACGGGCGGGGTTCTGGTGACCCCGGATGTCCGGCGTGAGCAGAAGCCTGGCTGTTTCGAACCCTTCCTCGCGCCCCCGCGGCTGCGGCGGGGACACGGCCTGCCTCCTCGTCCCGGCGGACGAGGTCGCGCTTCTTTTAGCGCCTCCCCCGGATCGTTCAATAGCTGACCTAGCGTTCGATGACTGTCGTTGCGACACGGTAAATCGTTCCGGCATGCCGCAGCTCCGCCGCGCCGGGGCCGGGGGTGGATCCGGGCTCCCCCACCCCAGGCCCTTGATCGCGCCGCATCTTTCGCCGCGCGAGCGGTATCCAGCGCCCGCGGAGATGCTCTAGGGAGAGGGATGGACGCGGCGCAGGCCGCCCCGGGCGCGCCGATGCCACCCCCACCAAAGGGGAAGGCGCGGACGGGGGTGCCGGCGCGGACGATGCGCCACCCGGACGGAACGCCGTCCGCGCGCGGGAGGGGGACGGACACGATGACGACGAGGGTCGCCTGCATCGGCGAGTGCATGATGGAGCTGTCGGAGCGGCCCGACGGCAGCCTGCTGCGCGGCTACGGCGGCGATACGCTGAACACCGCCCTCTACCTTGCCCGGCTCGGCGTCGCGGTCGACTACGTGACGGCGCTCGGCGACGATCCGTGGAGCGAGGAGATGCGGGCGGCCTGGGAGGCCGAGGGCATCGGCACCGACCGGGTGCGCCGCCTGCCGGGCCGGATGCCCGGGCTCTACATCATCCGCACCGACGGATCCGGCGAGCGCAGCTTCCACTACTGGCGCGACAGCGCGGCCGCGCGCGATCTCTTCTCCGGTCCCGGTGCCGCCGAGACCCGGGCGGCGCTCACGGGGTACGACCTCGTCTACGCTTCCGGCATCAGCCTGTCGCTCTACGGCGAGGACGGCCGGGCGGCCCTGGCCGAAACCTGCCGGGCCGTGCAGGCGAAGGGTGGGCGCGTCGCCTTCGACACCAACTACCGGCCCCGCGGCTGGCCCGACAAGGCGAAGGCACAGGAGGCTTTCCGCGCCGCGATGGCGGCGGCCGACCTGATCTTCGCCTCCACGGAGGACCTCGAATGGCTCTACGGGCCGGAGGGCGAGGCGGAGGTGCTGCGCCACCGCGGCCGCTGCGAGATCGTCCTGAAGGGCGGCGGCTCGCCCCCCGCCGTGCGGGTGCTCGCGGGCGGGGACGACGTGAGCGTGCCGGCCTCCCCCGTCGCCTCGGTCGTCGACACCACCGCGGCGGGCGACAGCTTCGCGGCCGCCTACATGGCGGCGCGCCTCGCCGGCCGGCCCCCCGCCGAGGCCGCCCGGCACGGCCACCGCCTCGCCGGCGCGGTGATCGGACACCGCGGCGCCGTGATCCCCCGGGCGGCGATGCCCGCCCTCCCCTCCCACCAGGACGACCAGCCATGACCGCCGAATCCCGCGCCCGCCGCCTCGACGCGCTGCTCGCCGCCTCGCCGGTGATCCCCGTCATCACCGTGCCGGAGCTCGCCCACGCGGTGCCGCTCGCCCGCGCCCTGGTGGCGGGAGGCATCACGACCCTGGAGATCACCCTGCGCACGCCGGTGGCCCGGGACGCGGCGCGGGCGATCATGGCTGAGGTTCCGGAGGCGGTGGTGGGCCTCGGCACGGTGCTGAATCCGGCCGACCTCCAGACCGCCCACGACCTCGGCGCCCGCTTCGCGCTGAGCCCCGGGGCGACGCCCGAACTCCTGGCGGCGGCGGCCGCCAGCGACATGGTGTTCATGCCCGGCATCGCCACGCCCTCCGACCTGATGCAGGTGCTGGCCGCCGGCTTCACGGTGGCGAAGTTCTTCCCCGCGGTGCCGGCCGGCGGCATGGCGGCGCTGAAGGCGCTCGGCGGGCCCTTCCCGCAGGCCCGCTTCTGCCCGACCGGGGGCATCGGCGAGGCCGACGCCAAGGCCTGGCTCGCCCTGCCGAACGTCGCGGCAGTGGGCGGCTCCTGGCTGGCGCCGGAGGCCGAGATCCGCGCCGGCAACTTCGCCGCCATCACCGAGCGGGCCCGGCGGACGCTGGCCGCCCTGCGGTAACACACTGGAAACATGCCCGCGCCGCCCCGGTGTGGCGCGGGCACAACGCCAACTTCGCAACTGCGAAGCTTCCCCGGATTTAAGCTTGGCTTTGGATCGTGGGCGTTTACGGCTTGGCTATCGGTTCCGCCGTACGGTGCCGGACGCGTTCGAACCGTCCCGTCCCGCGCTTCCCCATCCGAGAGGCTTTCATGCGCCGCTTCGTTCCCGCCCTGGCCGGGCTGGCCTGCGCCGTCACCGCCTGGGCGGCGCCCGCCGCCGCCTACGAGATCGACCCGCTCACCCGCCAGCCCCTGGACCAGCCGCTCACCGTGACGGTGCGGTCCCCCGCCGCCGCTGCGGCGGCCGTCGATCCCCTCGACGCCGCAGTGCCGAAGCTGAGCCCGATCCCGCGCGAGACGGTCGCCTATTCCGGCGCCTACGGCGCCGGCACCATCGTGGTCTCGACCGCCGAGCGCCGGCTCTACTACGTGCTCGGCAACGGCCAGGCCCTGCGCTACGGCGTCGGCGTCGGCCGCCCGGGCTTCACCTGGAACGGCGTCCAGACCATCTCGATGAAGCGCGAATGGCCGGATTGGCGCCCGCCGGCGCAGATGATCCGCCGCCGGCCCGACCTGCCGCGCCACATGAAGGGCGGCCCCGAGAACCCGCTCGGCGCCCGCGCGATGTATCTCGGCGGCTCGCTGTACCGCATCCACGGCTCCAACGAGCCCGAGACCATCGGCACCGCCGTCTCCTCCGGCTGCATCCGGATGACCAACGACGACGTGATGGACCTCTACACCCGCGCCAAGGTCGGCACGAAGGTGATCGTGCAGCGCTGATAGAGGTGCAGCATTCAAATTGATGGAAAAAGGCCGGCCCCGTGCCGGCCTTTTTCATGTTCGTGCGTCCGATATTCTTGATTGCATGGCGCGGGTGTCCCCCTCCCCCCTCTGCGGGGGAGGGTGGCCCGGCCGTGAGGCCGGGTCGGGAGAGGGGACGCCGCTTCCAGACAGGGCTGAACCGTTCTGACGGTCGCCCCCTGGATCAGCGTCGCGCTGCCCCTCTCCCGCCCGGCGCACGAGTGCTTCGCACTCGCAGCCGGGCGCCCTCCCCCGCAAAGGGGGGAGGGGAAAGCGCTAATCTTCCTAATGGCTTAGCATCCCTCACCGCCCCAGCCCAACGGCCTCCCCCGCATGTAGGCCTGGGGCGCCGCGCCCATCTCGCGGCGAAAGGCGTACACGAAGGCCGAGGTCGAGCCGTAGCCGAGCGTCATCGCGGTGCGGGTCACGTCCATCCCGCCGCCCATCAGCTCGATCGCCTTGAACAGCCGCAGGCGCCGGCGCCAGGTGCGCAGGCTCATGCCGAGCTCGGCCTCGAAGCGGCGGGCGAGCGTGCGGCCCGACAGGCCGACGGCCCGGCCCCATTCCTCCGGCCCGCGGGCATCGGCCGGCGCAGCGTCGAGCGCCTCGCAGAGCGCGGCCAGCGGGCCCTCGCGCGGCCAGGGTAGCGCGCCGGGCAGGGGCGCGGCGCGGCGCAGCTGGTCGAGGATCAGGGCGGCGACGCGGCCGGCATAGCCGTCGTGGTCCGCCACCCCGTCGAGTGCCGCCGCCTCGACGATGAGGGCCTGGAGCAGGGGCGGGACGCCGAGCACCGTCGGCCCCCCGGGAAGCCCCGTCCCGGCCGCGTCGGCGATCCACAGGCTGCGGAACTCGGCGCCGAGCAGCGAGCCGACCCGGTGCCGGTGCCCGGTCGGCAGCCACACCGCCTGCTCGGGCGAGATCACGAAGGAGCGGCCGTCCACCGCCACGGTCAGCACCCCGGAGACGGCGTAGACGACCTGGTGCCAGTCGTGGGCGTGTTCGGGAAAGGCGTGGCGCGCCGGGATCGACTGCACCCGCACCGTGAGCGGCCGCGGCGCCCGCGAGTCGGGCGGCGTCTCGATCGTCTCCCACCGCATGGCCGGGCTCCATTTTGGCCGCCAGTCTACAAGGGATGTCGCCCCGTCGAAATACGGACAGCCGACGCTCGGCTATGCAGGGACGGTTCACCGTTCCAGACCCGCGTCATGGCCCATTACGACCGCCGCTTCCTGCCGCTCTCGACCGCCTCCGATACCGCCGCCGCGCGCTACCGCGAGGGCATCGACCTGATGCTCGCCGCCTGGCCGGGCGCCGCCGAGGCGCTCGACGCGGCGATCGCGGCCGATCCCGGTTTCGCCCTGGCGCATGCCGCCCGGGCCCGCCTGCACGCGATGCGCGCCGAGCCGGCGGCGGCGCGGGCCCGCATCGCGGTGGCGGCCGAGCGGGTGGCGCGGGCCGGAACCGAGCGCGAGCGCAGCCACGTCGCGGTGGTGTCGCTGGCGATCGAGGGCCGGTCGGGGGAGGCGCTGCAGCACGCGCTCGCCCATGCCGAGGCCTGGCCGCGCGACGCCCTGGTGCTGTCGATGCCGCTCGGCGCCTTCGGGCTCCTGGCCTTCTCGGGACGGGCCGACCACGACCAGGCCCGGGTCGATCTCTGCGAGCGCCATGCCGCGGCTTACGCGCCCGACGACTGGTGGTTCTCGGTCTCCCGCGGCTGGGCCCTGACCGAGAACGGCGCCGTGGCGCAGGGCCGGGCGCTCACCGAGGAGGGCTTTGGCCTGCGGCGCGAGAACGCCAACGGCGCCCACGCCCTGTCGCACGCGCTGTTCGAGGACGGGGCCGGCGAGGAGGCCGAGGCGCTGATCGCCGGCTGGCTCCCGGGCTACGACCGCGCGGGCGTCCTGCACGGGCACATCGCCTGGCACGCCGCCCTCGCGGCGCTGGAGCGCGGCGACGCGCAAGCCGCCCTCGCGCTTTACGGCGCGCATGTCCGGCCGGGGGTGTCGGCGGGCCTCGCCCTCAACGTCGTCACCGACGCGGTCTCGCTGCTCTGGCGCCTCTCGGCCTACGGCCACGCCGTCCCGGCCGGCCTGTGGGACGAGGTCCGGGCCTATGCCGCGCCGCGCTTCGGGGAGGCCGGATTCGGCTTTGCCGACGCGCATATGGGGCTGCTCGCCGCCGCGACGGGCGACCGGGAGGGCGCGGCGTCGCGCATCGCCGCCCTCGCCGCCCTCGTCGAGGCCGGCACCCTGGCGGCGGGGCCGGTGGTGCCGGCAATCTGCCGCGCCGCCCTCGCCTTCGCGGACGAGGACTGGGATTCGTGCGTGCGGATCCTCGAACCCGTCGCCGCCGAGGTGGTGCGGCTCGGCGGCAGCGGCGCCCAGCGCGAGGTGATCGAGGACACCCTCCTCATCGCCCTGATGCGCGCCGGCAGGGCCGAGGCGGCACGCACCCTCCTCGACGCCCGCCTCCACCGCCGCCCCTCGCCGCGCGATGCGCGCTGGCAGGCCCGGCTCACCGCCTGACGGGACGAACGATGTCGAACCCCGCCCTCCCCGCCGCGACGGACTCCGCCGGCTCCGCCCCGTCCGGCACCGGCAACGTCCTGCGCCTCGCCGTGGCGCAGGCGCTCGCCGGCGCCAACTCGGTCGTCGTCTACGCCACCGGCGCGGTCATCGGCAGCCGATTGGCGCCGGACCCGGCCCTCGCCACCCTGCCGGTTTCGATCTTCGTGGTCGGCATGGCCGCCTGCACCCTGCCGGCCGGGCGCATCGCCCGCCGCCACGGCCGGCGCGCGGCGTTCCTCGCCGGCACCGGCTGCGGCGTGCTGGTCGGGCTCATCGCCGCGCTCGCGGTGGTGCTGTCGTCGTTCTGGCTGTTCTGCCTCGCCACCTTCTTCGGCGGCGCCTACGCGGCGGTGGTCTTGTCCTTCCGCTTCGCCGCCGCCGATTGCGTCGCGCCGGAGCGCCGGCCGCGCGCCCTCTCGGCCGTGATGGCCGGCGGGGTCTTCGCCGGGATCATCGGGCCGCAGCTCGTCAGCCACACCATGGCCCTGTGGCCCGCCCACCTGTTCGCCGCGACCTTCCTGGCCCAGGCCGCGGTGGCGGCCCTCTCGGCTCTGGTGCTGGCAGGCGTGCGGCTGCCGGGCCCGACGAGCGCGGACCTCTCGGGCGGGCGGCCGCTCGCCACGATCGCCCGCCAGCCCCGCTTCGTTACCGCGGTGGTGTGCGGGGTCGTGTCCTACCTGCTGATGAACTTCTTGATGACCGCGGCGCCGCTCGCCATGCACCTGTGCGGCCTGACGCAGGACGACGCCAATCTCGGCCTGCAATGGCACGTCATCGCCATGTACGCGCCGAGCTTCTTCACCGGGCGGCTGATCGCGCGCTTCGGGGCGCGCCACGTCGTGGCGGCGGGGCTCGCGCTCACCGGGGCTGCGGCCCTCGTCGGCCTCTCGGGGCTGGACCTCGCCCATTTCTGGGTCTTCCTGGTCCTCCTCGGCATCGGCTGGAACTTCGGCTTCGTCGGCGCCTCCGCGATGGTGCTCGAATGCCACCGGCCGGAGGAGCGCACCCGGGTCCAGTCGCTCAACGACTTCGCGGTGTTCGGCACGATGGCGGTCGGCTCGTTCTCCTCCGGCGGGCTCTTGGCCCATTACGGCTGGGAGGTCGTGCTGTGGGTGTCGTTCGGGCCGCTCGCCCTGGCGGTCGCGGCGCTCGCCCTGGCGGCCGCCGCCCGGCCCGCCCCGGCGGTCGGCTGAGGGATGCCTCAGCGCCGCCGCGCCGGCTCGCGGCTCAAGTTGCGGACCGCCAGTTCGTCCTCGTAGCGGGCGAACCGCGTCGCCTGTTCCTCGCCGAGGCGGCGCAGGAAGTCGAAGGCGTAGATCCCGGTATCGTGCATGTCGTCGAAGGTGAGCTTCACCGCGTAGTTGCCGACGGGCGCCACCGCCAGGATCTCGACCTCGCGCTTGCCGGGGATCCATTGCCGCTCGGAGGGGGCGTGGCCCTGGACCTCGGCCGAGGGGCTCTCGACCCGCAGGTACTCCGCCGGGAGCGCGTAGGCCGCGCCGCTCGCATAGGCGACGTGGAGGGTGCGCTTGTCGCGCGAGAGCCGGATCTCGGTCGGCCAGTCGGCATCCGTGGTCGCGTCGGGCATGGGTCCGCGTCTCCCTGCTGCGCCGGCGTCGCTTGCCGGTCGGCCTGCAAGCGCTCATATGCAGACGGGACGCCGGCCGCCAGTGCCGCGCCCGAGGAAAGCCGTCTCCGTCGAGGATTGCAGCCGCATGTGGGGCCCCCGTACCGACGATCCGATGCCGGCGGCGTCCGTGCCGGCACGGCCCGCGCCGCTGATCGATCCGTTCCAGCGCGCGATCACCTACCTGCGCGTCTCCGTGACCGACCGCTGCGACCTGCGCTGCGTCTACTGCATGTCCGAGGACATGGCGTTCCTGCCCAAGCGCGACCTGCTCACGCTCGAGGAGCTGGACCGGGTCTGCTCGGTCTTCGTCGAGCGCGGCGTGAGGAAGCTGCGCATCACCGGCGGCGAGCCGCTGGTGCGGCGCGACATCATGCGGCTGTTCAGGAACCTCTCGCGCCACCTCGCCTCCGGCGCGCTGGAGGAGATGACGCTCACCACCAACGGCACCCGCCTGCGCCAGCACGCCGCCGAGCTGGCGGATCTCGGCATGCGCCGGATCAACGTCTCGCTCGACACCCTCAACCCGGAAAAATTCCGGGCGATCACCCGGCGCGGCGACCTGCCGACGGTGCTCGACGGCATCGCGGCGGCCCGCGAGGCGGGCCTGAAGGTCAAGATCAACGCCGTGGCGCTGAAGGGCGTCAACGAGGACGAGATCCCGGCGATGCTCGACTGGGCCCACGGGCTCGGCATGGAGATGACGCTGATCGAGGTGATGCCGCTCGGCGACATCGAGCCCGACCGGGTCGACCAGTTCCTGCCGCTCTCGGTGGTGCGCGAGCGCCTGTCGGAGCGCTACACGCTCACGCCCCTGCCCGACCGCACCGGCGGCCCGGCCCGCTACGTGCGGCTGGAGGAGACCGGCGGGCGGCTCGGCTTCATCACGCCGCTCACCCACAATTTCTGCGAGAGCTGCAACCGGGTGCGCCTGACCTGCACCGGCCAGCTCTACCTGTGCCTCGGCCAGGAGGACGCCGCCGACCTGCGGGCGGCGCTCCGCG
The DNA here is from genome assembly GCF_900110515.1 of Methylobacterium sp. ap11. Classification (NCBI taxonomy): domain Bacteria; kingdom Pseudomonadati; phylum Pseudomonadota; class Alphaproteobacteria; order Hyphomicrobiales; family Methylobacteriaceae; genus Methylobacterium; species Methylobacterium sp. ap11. The sequence continues at coordinate 350,042 of NZ_FOEB01000003.1, forward strand.
CCTCACCGGACGACGCCGTGGTGGCCGAGGCGATCCGCGAGGCGATCACCCGCAAGCCGAAGGGCCACGACTTCGTCATCGCCCGCCAGGCCAAGCCCGCGGTGGCGCGCCACATGAGCACGACGGGGGGCTGAGGGCCCGCTTCCCACCACCCCTCTCAGATCCGGAACCCCATCCGGAGCGCGCCCCAGTGCCGGCCGTGGACCCGGATCGGGCTCGCGACCTCGCGCAAGGGCGGGCGCCCTGCCTCGTCCTGCGGGCAGGCCTGGACCAGGAAGGCCCGGGTCGAGCGGGCCGCCGACAGGCCGATGCGGTCGTCGTAGAGCCGGCGCTGGCGGGCGTGCAGCGCGTTCCAGGCCGGGTCGCCGGTCCGGGGCGCCTGGGCCCGGGCGCGGTTGTGGACCGGCGCGTAGCCGTTGCGGTCGACCGCGATGCAGAACGCCGTGCGCGGATCGGCGAGCAGCAGCGGCTCGAGGATCGGCGGCAGGATGTCCTCCAGCACCGGCACCGCGGCGGTGAGATAATGCGGCGGCTCGATGCCGGCGACCGGCCGGTAGGTCGTGTCGAACAGGGCTTGGCGGGTGAGCCGGCCTTCGGCCAGCACCTGCTCCAGCGCGGCACCGACGGAAGCGGCGCCGCCCGTCGCCGCCGCGATCAGCGGCCGGTTCTCCTCCTCGATCGCCACCAGGGCGTCGCGCATGCGCTCCTCGGAGACGGCGTCGGCGAGCGTGCAGTGCAGGCCCCGCGGGCTCGTGCCGACGACGAGGACCTGCATCCGGCCGGGACCGCGCAGGTCGAGGGACAGACGGGCGCCGACCGGCGCGGCGCAGCCCTCCGGCGGGGTCAGCAGCAGGCCGCCGCGGCTCACGTCGAGCACCCGCCCGAGGCCCCAGTTGCCGACCCGGACCGCGAGGTCGACCGGGTAGCGGTCGTGCTCGCGCCGGTCGCCGATCTCGGCCTGGCGCAGGGACGCCACGGTGCGCCCGGCGAGCCCCCCGGCGAGGCCCGCGATGCCGGCGCCGACCGATTGGGCGGTCTCCATCCGCCGGGCCGCCTCGCGGGCGGCCGCCGCCGCCGCATCGGCGTCGCGGTCGAGGAGGTCGGTCGCGGCGAAGAGGTCCTGCGCCGTCCCGGCGAGGTGCCGGGCGGTCGCCGCCTGGGCGGTCGCCGCCGCCTCGGCGGTGGCGACCGCCGGGCGCAGGCCGGCGAGCGAGGTCGCGACGCCGCCCGCCGCCACCGCCCCGGGGCCGGAGAGGCGGCGGTTCAGGGCGCGCACCGCCTCGACCGCCCGGGCGGCGTCCGCGGACAGGAGCTTGAACTCCTCCGCCATCTGCCAGAGCGTTTCGCCGCCGGTCCCGGCGCGGACGGCCTCGACGGTGGCGCCGAGGGCGAGGCGGTTGGCCTGGCGCGCCAGGGTCGCCACCGCCTCGACGAGGCGGGCGGAATCCTGGGCGGCCTCGACCATCTCGGTCTCGAGGACGCGGCTCTGGGCGTCGGTGCGTTCGAGGTGGCGGGCGGCCTGGACCAGCACCCCGGCGAGGCCGTCGGCCTCCTCGGCGAGCGTGTCGGCGGCGGCCCCGAGGGCGAGGCCCCGGGCGCCCGCCGTCCCGGCCCCGGCCGCCAGGGCGTCGAGGTTCCGGGCGAGGGCGGCGGCGTCCGAGGCCGCGGCGGCGGTCTCGGCGCAGCCGTCCCGGGCCGCGACCCCGACGGCGCGGGCGGCCCGCACCAGTTCCGCCTCGACCCGGTCGACGGCGTCGCGCCCGGACCGGCCCGCATCGCGCTCCGGCTCCCCAGACGTCGGCGCGGCGACGGCGAGCGGGGGCAGGATCTCGACCGCGTCGGCGCGGTCGCGGGAGGGATGAGGCGGGCGGAAGCTCAGGCGCATGACCGGATGAGAGCGCGCGATTGTCTAAGGAGCGGTTAACCCTGACAGGGGGTTAGCGTCGGCGGGGCCGGGCGCCCGGCGGACCGCGCGAGTTGCGTCCGCGGGCGTCACCGTGGCAGGGTCCGCGCCGCCGTGCCCGATTCCGCATCGGGCCCGGTCCGAGATGCCCCCGGACGATCGTCCTCCACGAGAGAACCCTGCCGGATGAGCCGCCTGCTCTCCCGCCTCCTGCTCCTGTCGCTACTGGCCGCCCCGCCGGCCCTCGCCGAGGATGCGCCCTCCCCGCCCCCGCCCTCCCCGGTGCGCATCGCCACCGAGGGCGGCCGCCCGCCGTTCAACTACGTCGAGGACGGCAAGCCGGCGGGATTCGAGGTCGACCTCGCCCGGGCCTTGTGCGCCGAGGCCCGGCTCACCTGTACGGTCGTGCTCCACCAGTGGGACGGCATCATCAAGGGCCTGGAGGCCGGCGAGTACGACGCCATCATGGCGGCGATGGCGATCACCCCGAAGCGGGCCGCCCGCATCGCCTTCACCAAGCCGTACCTGCGGGTCCCGTTCTCCTACGTGGCGCGACGGGACTCCTCCCTGGCGAACCCGACCCCGGCGGCCCTGAAGGGGCTCACGATCGGCGTGGCGGCGCACGGGCCGCAGGTCGCCTTCCTGGAGCAGCGGGTGCCGGGCGCCACGATCCGCACCTTCGACAACCTCGCCGACGCAACCCTCGACCTGCGGGCCGGCCGGGTCGACCTGGTGCTCGGCGACAAGCTCGAGCTCACCACCTTCCTCTCCCGGCCCGAGGGCGAGGCCTGCTGCCGCCTCGTCGGCGACGTGCCGGCCGGCGAGCCGCTGCTCGGCGAGGGCGCCGGCATCGGCCTGCGCAAGGGCGACACCGCCCTGCGCGAGGCCTTCGACCGCGCGCTCGCGGCGCTCGACGCCGATGGGCGCTACGACCGCATCCGGGCGAAATACGTCCCGTTCGATACGAAGTGACGGATCGGCCCTCCCCGGGCGCGGATCGTGCGGGGAGAGGCGGCGCGCCGGTTTGACGGGCGTGGGCGCGGCTCACTACACCGGGGGCCGAGCGCCGCGGGACGACGGCGTGGGAGGACGAGCGCATGGCAAAGGTCGCGTTTCTGGGTCTCGGCGTGATGGGGGGGCCGATGGCCCGCCACCTCGCCGCCAAGGGCCATGACGTCACGGTCTACAACCGCACCAGGGCCAAGGCCGACGAGTGGGTGGGTGCCCATGGCGGCAAGGCCGCGGCGACGCCCCGCGAGGCGGCGGAAGGCCAGGAGATCGTCTTCGCCTGCGTCGGCAACGACGACGACCTGCGCCAGGTCACGACCGGGCCCGACGGCGCCTTCTCAGCGATGGGCAAGGGCACGGTCTTCGTCGATCACACCACCGCCTCGGCGGAGGTCGCCCGCGAGCTCGCGGCGGCGGCCGAACAGGCCGGCTTCGGCTTCATCGACGCCCCGGTCTCCGGCGGCCAGGCGGGCGCCGAGAACGGCGTGCTGACGGTCATGTGCGGCGGCGACGCGGAGACCTTCGCGCGGGTCGAGCCGGTGATCGGGTCGTATGCCCGCGCCTGCCGGTTGCTGGGGCCCGTCGGCGCCGGCCAGCTCGCCAAGATGATGAACCAGATCTGCATCGCCGGCCTGGTCCAGGGCCTGTCGGAGGCGGTGCATTTCGGCAAGCGGGCCGGGCTCGACATCGAGGCGGTGCTCGACGTGATCTCCAAGGGCGCCGCCGGCTCCTGGCAGATGGAGAACCGCGGCAAGACCATGAACGAGGGCAAGTTCGAGTTCGGCTTCGCCGTCGACTGGATGCGCAAGGACCTGTCGATCGTCCTCGCCGAGGCCCGCCGCAACAAGGCCAAGCTGCCGGTGACGGCACTGGTCGACCAGTTCTACGCCGAGGTGCAGAGCCTGGGCGGCGGGCGCTGGGACACGTCGAGCCTCCTCGCGCGGCTGGAGAAGTAAGGGCGGTCGACACGGTCGAACGCGCTTAAACCCAGCCTCCATCGTCATCCCGGGGCTCGCCGCGGGCGAGAACCCGGGATCCATAACCGCCGACGATGCAGTTTCCGGCGGATCGCGTTCCGCTTCGTTCTGAAACGTCAGCGTTTATGGATCCCGGGTTCCGCTGCGCGGCCCCGGGATGACGTGGTGGATTGGAAGCTCCGGCAGGACGATCTCTCGTCTACTTCCCCACCAGGCAGCTCACGGCCTTGCGCCAGCCGGCGAGCCGGCGCTCGCGCATGGTCGGCTCCATCGCCGGGGCGAAGCGGCGCTCCAGGCGCCAGTGGTCGGCGAAGTGCTCGGGCTCCGGGTAGAGGCCGCAGGCCAGCCCCGCGAGGTAGGCGGCGCCCAACGCGGTCGTTTCCTTCACCTCGGGCCGGTCGACCGGGGCGGCCAGCAGGTCGGCGAGGCGCTGCATCGTCCAGTCGGAGGCGACCATGCCGCCGTCGACCCTGAGCACCGTGGCGCTCCCCTCCCCGTCCGGCCAGTCGGCCCGCATGGCGGCCAGGAGGTCGGCGGTCTGGTAGCACACGCTCTCGAGCGCGGCGCGGGCGAGCTCGGCCGGGCCGGTGCCGCGGGTGAGCCCGAACAGGGCGCCGCGGGCGTCGGGCTCCCAGTGGGGCGCGCCGAGGCCGACGAAGGCCGGCACCAGGTAGACCTCCTGCGCCGGGTCGGCCCGCTCGGCGAGCGCGCCCGTCTCGGCTGCCGATTCGATGATTCCGAGCCCGTCGCGCAGCCACTGCACCGCCGCACCGGCGACGAAGATCGAGCCTTCGAGCGCGTAGGTGCGCCGGCCGTTCAGCTGGTAGGCGATGGTGGTGAGGAGCTTGTTCTTCGAGGCGACCGGCTGGTCGCCGGTGTTGAGGAGGGCAAAGCACCCGGTGCCGTAGGTCGACTTGACCATGCCGGGCCGGAAGCAGGCCTGGCCGACCACCGCCGCCTGCTGGTCGCCGGCCACGCCCCGGATCGGGATCGACGCGCCGAACAGCGCCGGGTCGGTCTCGCCGAAATCGCCGGAGGAATCGCGCACCTCCGGCAGCATCGAGGCGGGGACGCCCAGCAGCGCCATCAGCTCCTCGTCCCAGGCGCCGCGATGGATGTCGAAGAGCAGCGTGCGCGAGGCGTTGGTGGCGTCGGTGACGTGGAGCCGCCCACCGGTGAGGCGCCACAGCAGGTACGAATCGACGGTGCCGAAGGCGAGCTCGCCGGCCTCGGCCCGGGCGCGGGCGCCGGGCACGTTGTCGAGGATCCAGGCGATCTTGGTGCCGGAGAAGTAGGGGTCGAGGATCAGGCCGGTCCTGGCCGTGACCAGCGGCTCGTGACCGGCCTCCTTCAGGCGCGCGCAGATCCCGGCCGAGCGCCGGTCCTGCCACACGATGGCCCGGTGCACGGCCTCGCCGGTGCGCTTGTCCCAGACCAGCGTCGTCTCGCGCTGGTTGGTGATGCCGATCGCCGCCACGTCCCGCGCCGTCACGCCGGCCTGCTTCATCGCCGCCCGGCAGGTCTCGAGGGTGGTGCGCCAGAGATCCTCGGGCTCGTGCTCGACCCAGCCCGAGGCCGGGAAGTGCTGGGGAAACTCGGCCTGGGCGAGGCCCGCGATCGAGGTGTCGGGCCGGAACAAGAGGGCGCGCGAGGAGGTGGTGCCCTGGTCGATGGCGAGGATGAGGGAGGACATCGGTTCTGCGCTCGTCGGAGGGGTGGAGGTTCCGCCGTGACGGTTTCCCTCGCGACGCGCGCGGCGGTTGCCGCCATCCTGGCGAGACCCGGATCATCGCGGAAGGGAGCCGGGGCTTGAGCGCCCCGGCTCCCTCGGCGTCAACCGCGCTTCGGAGGCGAGGCCGGCCAGCTCTTGATCAGGGTGTCGTAGTCGATCGTCTCACCCTTCGGCTTCTCGTCGGCGAGCTTGCGCTGGGGCGCCAGCGTGCCGTCCTTCTTGGCCTGCTCGTACCAGTGCTCGGCCGAGGTCTTGGGGTTGAGCTTCGGGCCGCACTCGCCCTGGACCTTGGAGCGCTCGAGGCGCGCCATCACGTCGTCCTGGGCGTTGGCGAGCGCGTCCATCGCCGCCTGCGGGGTCTTGGCGCCCGAGGAGGCGTCGCCGATGTTCTGCCACCACAGCTGGGCGAGCTTGGGGTAGTCCGGCACGTTCACGCCGGTCGGGGTCCACTGCGTGCGGGCCGGCGAGCGGTAGAACTCGACCAGGCCGCCGAGCTTCGGCGCCCGCTCGGTGAAGGACTTGTCCCAGATGTCGCTCTCGCGGATGAAGGTGAGGCCGACATGGCTCTTCTTCAGGCTGACCGACTTCGAGACGATGAACTGCTGGTAGAGCCAGGCTGCCTTGCGGCGCTCGAGCGGGGTCGACTTCAGGAGGGTGAGCGAGCCGGCATCCTGGTAGCCGAGCTTCATGCCCTCCTTCCAGTACGGGCCCTTCGGCGAGGGCGCCATGCGCCACTTCGGCGTGCCGTCCTGGTTCATCACCGGCAGGCCGGGCTTGACCATATCGGCGGTGAAGGCGGTGTACCAGAACATCTGCTGGGCGACGTTGCCCTGCGACGGCACCGGGCCCGATTCCGAGAAGGTCATGCCGGCGGCCTGGGGCGGCGCGTACTTCTTCAGCCAGTCGACGTACTTGGTGACGGCGTAGACCGCGGCCGGGCCGTTGGTGTCGCCGCCGCGCTCGATCGAGGAGCCGACCGGGCGGCAGCCCTCCATGCGGATGCCCCACTCGTCGACCGGCTTGCCGTTCGGGAGGCCCTTGTCGCCGTTGCCGGCCATCGACAGCCACGCGTCGGTGAAGCGCCAGCCGAGGGACGGATCCTTCTTGCCGTAGTCCATGTGGCCATAGACCTTGACGCCGTCGATCTCCTTCACGTCGTTGGTGAAGAAGTCGGCGATGTCCTCGTAGGCCGACCAGTTGACCGGCACGCCGAGCTCGTAGCCGTACTTGGCCTTGAACTTCTGCTTGAGGTCGGCGCGGGTGAACCAGTCGTAGCGGAACCAGTACAGGTTGGCGAATTGCTGGTCGGGCAGCTGGTAGAGCTTGTTGTCCGGGCCGGTGCCGAAAGAGCGGCCGATGAAGTCCTCGAGGTCGAGGGTCGGCGAGGTGACGTCCTTGGCCTCACCGGTCATGAAGTCGGAGAGCGCCACGGTCTGGCCGTAGCGGAAATGGGTGCCGACGAGGTCGGAATCGTTGATCCAGCCGTCGTAGATGTTCTTGCCCGACTGCATCTGGGTCTGAATCTTCTCCACCACGTCGCCCTCCTGCAGGAGGTCGTGGCGCACCTTGATCCCGGTGATCTCGGTGAAGGCCTTCGCCAGGATGCGGGCCTCGTATTCGTGCGTGGTGATGGTCTCGGAGACGAAGTTGATCTCCATGCCGGCGAAGGGCTTCGCCGCATCGATGAACCACTGCATCTCCTTGAGCTGGTCCTCCTTCGACAGGGTCGAGGGCTGGAACTCGGTATCGACCCAGCGCTTGGCCTCCTCCATGCCGGCGAAGGCGTGGCCGGCGGCGAGGCTGAGCGCCAGCGCGCTCGCGGCGGTGAGCAGAGTATGGCGTTTCATGGATGGTCCCTCCCTGGTGGATTGTTCGCCGGGCCTGCCCGGGCGGGCCCGTCGGTTCTTGGGTCTTTGCGCATCGCTCGGTGACGAGGCGATGTCGCGGCCGGGCGCCTCAGGCGAAGCGGAACATCGCCGCGCCGTAGACGAGCGAGAGCGCGAGCGCCCATTCGAGGCTCGGGCCGACGAGGCCGAGCCAGGCGAGATTGATGAAGGCGGTTCCGACCAGCGTCAGGAAGAGCCGGTCGCCCCGGGTCGTCGGGATCCGCAGGATCCCGACCGTCTCGGTCTCCGGGCGCCAGACGGCGAGCGCGGTCATCAGGGCGAGAAGGCCGGCGATGACCGCGAAGAACAAAGCGGTCTGCCAGGTCCAGGCCATCCAGGCGAAATCAGGCATCTTGGCTCTCCCCGATCACACCCGGCCGAGGGCGAAGCCCTTGGCGATGTAGTTGCGCACGAACCAGATCACGAGGGCGCCCGGCACGATGGTGAGCACGCCGGCGGCGGCGAGCAGGCCCCAATCCATGCCGGCGGCCGAGACCGTGCGGGTCATGGTGGCGGCGATGGGCTTGGCGTCGACCGAGGTGAGGGTGCGGGCGAGCAGGAGCTCGACCCAGGAGAACATGAAGCAGAAGAAGGCGGCGACGCCGATGCCCGACGCGATCAGCGGCATGAAGATCTTCGTAAAGAAGCGCGGGAACGAGTAGCCATCGATCGCCGCGGTCTCGTCGATCTCGCGGGGCACGCCCGACATGAAGCCTTCGAGAATCCACACCGCCAGCGGCACGTTGAACAGGCAGTGGGCCAGCGCCACGGCCCAGGGCGTGTCGAACAGGCCGACCGCCGAGTAGAGGTTGAAGAACGGCAGCGCGAACACCGCCGGCGGCGCCATCCGGTTCGAGAGCAGCCAGAAGAACAGGTGCTTGTCGCCGATGAAGCTGTAGCGCGAGAAGGCGTAGGCCGCCGGCAGCGCCAGGCCGATCGACAGGACCGTGTTGATCGCCACGTAGGACAGCGAGTTCAGGTAGCCGCCGTACCAGCTCGGATCGGTGAAGATCCGGATGTAGTTGTCGAACGTGATCGCATGCGGCCAGAGCGTCATGCTGGTGTTGATTTCCTGGTTGGTCTTCAGGCTCATGTTCACGAGCCAGTAGATCGGGACCATCAGGAACAGGAGGTAGAGCGTCATCACGACGTGGCGCGGGCGCATCAGGCGGCCCTCCGGTCGAGCGGGATGGTGGTGGCCTGGGGCAGGCTGCCGGCGGCAGCCGCATCGGCCGGGTCGTCGGCCAGCACCGTGCGGTTGCCGGCGTCGACGTTGGTCATCACGGTGTAGAACACCCAGCAGACGCTCAGGATGATCAGGTTGTAGACCAGCGACATCGCCGCCGCCCGGCCGAGGTCGAACTGGCCCAGCGCCAGCTTGACGAGGTCGATCGACAGGAAGGTCGTGGCGTTGCCGGGCCCGCCGCCGGTGAGCACGAAGGGCTCGGTGTAGATCATGAACGAATCCATGAAGCGCAGCAGCACGGCGATCAGCAGGACCCGGCGCATCTTCGGCAGCTGGATGGTGCGGAAGATCGCCCACTGGCTCGCCCCGTCGATGCGGGCGGCCTGGTAGTAGGCGTCGGGGATCGACTTGAGGCCGGCATAGCACAGGAGCGCCACGAGGCTCGTCCAGTGCCAGACGTCCATGGTCACGATGGTGATCCAGGCGGCGAGCGCCGAGCCGGCGTAGTTGTAGTCGATGCCGAGGCCGTTGAGCGTCGCGCCCAACAGCCCGATGTCGGTGCGGGCAAACACCTGCCAGATCGTGCCGACGACGTTCCACGGGATCAGGAGCGGCAGCGCCATCAGCACGAGGCAGAAGGCGACCGAGCGGCCCTCCCGCGGCATCGACAGCGCCACCGCGATGCCGAGCGGCACCTCGATCGCCAGGATGATCGCGGAAAAGAGCAGGTTGCGCCACAGCGAATCGAAGAAGCGCTCGCCGAACTGGCTCGACGGGTCGAGCAGCTCCTGGAACCAGCCGAGGCCGTTCCAGAAGAACTGGTTGTTCCCGAACGTGTCCTGGAACGAGTAGTTGACCACCGTCATCAGCGGCAGCACCGCCGAGAAGGCGACGACGGCGAAGACCGGCAGGACGAGGAGCCAGGCCTTCTGGTTGACGGTCTTGGTCATGCGGCCTCCCCCGGCACCAGGGCGCCGTCGGCGTAGATGTGGATCTGGCGCGGATCGAGGGTCAGCGCCGCCTCTGTCCCGTCGAGGCTCTGGCCCTCCGCCACCGTGGCGACGAGGGGCCGCCCCCCCAGTTCGACCCGGGCGAGGCGCTGGCGGCCGATATCGTCGATGCGCTTGACCTGCACCGGGAGCCCGAGGCCCTTCGGCGCCAGATGCACGTATTCGGGCCTGACCCCGAGCTCGATGCGCTTGCCCTTGGGCAGCTCCGGATAGTGGCGCGCGAGCGGGATGGCGTGGCCCTCGATCGTCGCGGTCGCGCCCTGCACCTCGGCCGGAAGCAGGTTCATGCCGGGCGAGCCGATGAAGTGGCCGACGAAGGTGTGGGCCGGGCGCTCGAACAGCTCGTCCGGCGTGCCGGTCTGCACCACCGCCCCGTCATGCATCACCACCACCGTGTCGGCGAAGGTCAGCGCCTCGGTCTGGTCGTGGGTGACGTAGATCATCGTCAGGTCGAGCTTGCGGTGAAGCTCCTTGAGGGTCGAACGCAGCTGCCATTTCAGGTGCGGGTCGATGACGGTGAGCGGCTCGTCGAACAAGATCGCCGCCACGTCCGGGCGCACGAGACCCCGGCCGAGCGAGATTTTTTGCTTCATGTCCGCCGTCAGGTTGTTGGCGCGGCGGTCCAGCACCCGGGTGAGATCGAGAAGCCCGGCGATCTCTTCCACCCGCGACCGGATGGTGGCCGGCGCCACGCGCCGGTTCTTCAACGGGAAGGCCAGGTTCTCCCGCACCGTCATGGTGTCGTAGACGACCGGGAACTGGAACACCTGGGCGATGTTGCGCCCCTCGGTCGGCACCGTGGTGACGTCGCGGTCGTCGAACAGGATGCGGCCGCGGGTCGGGACGACGAGGCCCGAGATGATGTTGAGCAACGTGGACTTGCCGCAGCCCGACGGTCCGAGCAGCGCGTAGGCGCCGCCCTGGCGCCAGACGTGGTCGATTTCCTTGAGCGCGTAATCCTGCGGGCCTTGCGGGTTCGGGCCGTAGGCGTGGGCGAGATGGTCGAGGGTGATGCGGGCCATGGATCCCCTCCGTCTCAGGCGGCCGCCGGCAGGTCGAAGGCGGCGGTGCGGCCGCTCTCGTCGAACACCAGGGCGTGGCGGGGGTCGAGATAGGCGGTCACCGCCGTGCCGGGCTCGAGCCGGCGCACGCCGGAGACGAGCGCGATCAGGCGGCTCTCGCCGGCATCAACGTGAACGTAGCTCTCCGAGCCGGTGATCTCGGCGACCGAGACGGTGGCGGGCAGCGCGATCGCCTCGCCGGGCAGCGGATCCAGGGCGAGGTGGTGGGCGCGAAACCCGATCGTGTAGGCGCCGTCCGGCACGCCTGCCAGCGTCCCGGCCGCCCGGATCTGGTCGCCGGTCGGCAGGGTGACCCGGCCGCCGCCCTTCACGATCCGCAGGGTGTTGAGCGGCGGGTCGGAGAAGACCTTTGCCGTGACGAGGTCGTCGGGCCGGCGGTAGACGTCCGGCGTCGGGCCGACCTGCGTGACGCGGCCCTGGTGCAGGGTGGCGGTGCGCCCGCCGAGCATCAGGGCCTCGGCCGGCTCGGTGGTGGCGTAGACGAAGATCGCGCCGGTGGCCGCGAAGATGCGCGGCAATTCCTCGCGCAGTTCCTCGCGCAGCTTGTAGTCGAGGTTCGCCAGCGGCTCGTCCATCAGCACGAGGTCGGCGCGCTTGCAGAGCGCGCGGGCGATGGCGGTGCGCTGCTGCTGGCCGCCCGACAATTCGAGGGGCTTGCGCTTCAGGTAGGGGGTGAGCCGCAGCAGGCCCGCCGCCTCCTGCACCCGCGCCTCGATCTCGGCCTTCGCGACGCCCGCGACCCGCATCGGCGAGGCGATGTTCTCGTAGACCGAGAGGGACGGGTAGTTGATGAACTGCTGGTAGACCATCGCGACGTTGCGGCGTTGCACCGGCAGGCCGGTCACGTCCTTGCCGTCGGCGACGATCCGGCCCTCGCTCGGGGCCTCGAGGCCGGCCATCAGGCGCATCAGGGTGGTCTTGCCGGCCAAGGTCTGGCCGAGCAGCACGTTGAGCGAGCCCTTCGGCAACGTCAGGCTGACGTCGCGGATATGGGTCTCGGGGCCGACCCGCTTGGTGACGTTCTCCAGGATCAGGGTCATGGCGCCCTCCCGTCTCTTCTTGTCAGGCCGCGTTGGGGGCGGCGGCGGCGCGGCGCATGAACTCGTCGAGGGCTTCGGCCTCGGCGGGGGTGACCCTAAGACCGAGCTTCGAACGGCGCCAGAGCACGTCCTCGGCGCGCGATGCCCATTCGCGGCGCATCAGGTGGCGCACCTCGCGCTCGGTGAGGTCGGCGCCGAACAGCCGGCCGAGATCGGCCATGGAGCGGGCCCCGCTCAGGATCTCGCGGGCATCGGTGCCGTAGGCCCGCACCAGCCGGGCGACCAGCGCCTCCGGTACGCCCGGATGCTGGCGCGCGAGCCCCGCCACGACGTCGTCGTAGCTCTCCTTAGGGAAGTTGCCGCCCGGCAGGACGGCGCCCGAGGTCCAGGGCTCCTTGCGGGCCGCCGGCAGGTGGTCCTTCAGGCGGTCGAGCGCCGATTCGGCGAGGCGGCGATAGGTGGTGATCTTGCCGCCGAAGACCGAGAGCATCGCCGGCTGGCCCTGCGGCGCGTCGAGGGTCAGCACGTAGTCGCGGGTGGCTTCCTGGGCCTTCGAGGCGCCGTCGTCGTAGAGCGGGCGCACGCCGGAATAGGTCCACACCACCTCGTCGCGGGTGACCGGATCGCGGAAGTACTCGCTGGCGGCGGCGCAGAGATAGGCGATCTCCTCCTCGCTCGCCTTCACGTCGGCGGGGTCGCCCGTGTAGTCGCGGTCGGTGGTGCCGATCAGCGTGAAGTCGCGCTCGTAGGGGATCGCGAAGATGATGCGCTGGTCGGCGTTCTGGAAGATGTAGGCCCGGTCGTGCCGGAACAGGCGGCGCACCACGATGTGGCTGCCCTGGACGAGGCGCACGCCCTCCGACGAGTTGGCCCGCGCCACGCCGGTGAGCACGTCGGCGACCCAGGGGCCGGCGGCGTTGACGAGGGTGCGCGCCCGCACCGTGTCGCGGGCGCCGGTCTCCCGGTCCTCGACCGTCAGCTCCCACAGGCCGCCGCTGCGCGCGGCGGTGACGACCCGGGTGCGCGGGCGGATCACTGCGCCGCGCTCGGCGGCGTCGCGGGCGTTCAGCACCACGAGGCGCGAATCCTCGACCCAGCAATCCGAATATTCGAAAGCGCGGCGAAAGCCGGCCTTGAGCGGTTCGCCGGCCGGATCGCGGGTCAGGTCGAGGGTGCGGGTACCGGGCAGGCGCTTGCGGCCGCCGAGGTTGTCGTAGAGCAGGAGCCCGAGGCGCAGGAGCCAGCCGGGGCGCAGGCCGGCATGGTGCGGCAGCACGAAGCGCAGCGGCCAGACGATGTGGGGCGCCATGCCCCACAGGACCTCGCGTTCCATCAGGGCCTCGCGGACCAGGCGGAACTCGTAATGCTCCAGGTAGCGCAGGCCGCCGTGGATCAGCTTGGTCGAGGTCGAGGAGGTGCCGCTGGCGAGGTCGTTCTGCTCGAACAGCACCACCGAGGCGTCGCGGCCCACCGCGTCGCGGGCGATACCGCAGCCATTGATGCCGCCGCCGATCACCGCGAGGTCGAACACCCCGCGCGCGTCGCCGGGCTGCTGCCTGGGGGCCAAGCTGGGGGCCAAGGCCACCTCCCTGTCGAAGCCTTTCGGCTCTTTCGTTTGCATCCTGGCGCGAATCTAGACGCGGGCGCGGATCGACGCAAGCGAAACCGAAAGCGAACAGGTGCGAACGAAAGTCGATGACTTTCGGTTTCGCCTCACTCAGCGGCGTCGGAGGTCTCCTGGGCGGGCGCCTCGGCACCGGCCTCGACCAGGGCGACGCGGTGGGCCGCGCACATCTCGCGCAAGGACGCGGAGGGCAGCGCGTCGGTGACGAAGTAGTCGAGCTCGCGCAGGTGGCCGACCCGGATCGGCGCCGAGCGCTCCAGCTTCAGCTTGTCGGCGACCAGGATCACCCGCCGGGCATTCTCGATGATGGCGCGGGCGACGCGGACCTCGCGGTAGTCGAAATCGAGCAGCGTGCCGTCCTCGTCGATCGCCGAGGCGCCGATCACCGCGTAGTCGACCTTGAACTGGTTGATGAAGTCGACCGCCGCCGAGCCGATCACCGCCCCGTCGGCCCGCCGCACCGGCCCGCCGGCGACGATCAGGTTCATCTTCGGATGGCGGTAGAGCAGGGTCGCGACGTTGAGGTTGTTGGTGATGACCAGCAGATCCTCGTGGTCGCCGAGCGCGCGCGCCACCTCCTCGGTGGTGGTGCCGATGTTGATGAACAGCGACGCGCTGTTGGGGATGAGCCTTGCCGCCGCCTCGCCGATCGCCCGCTTCTCGCCGTGGGCGACGAGGCGGCGCGCCTCGTAGGACACGTTCTCGACGCCCGAGGCCACCACGGCGCCGCCGTGGATGCGCGACAGGACCCGGCTGTCGCACAATTCGTTGAGATCCTTGCGGATCGTCTGCGGCGTCACCTCGAACCGCGCCGCCAGTTCCTCGACGCTGACCCGCCCGTGCAGGCGGGCGAGGGCGAGGATGTCCTGCTGGCGCTGGGAAACCTGGTCGATCACGACGCGCATGCCTTGGTGTTGGCCCGCCGGGGCGCTTCTTGCGCGCCGAGGCGCGGGGGCGGGCATTGTCGGGGGAAGCGGGGGTGGGCGCAATCGGGATGGAACGTCCGAAGCTCCGCTTGGCCAGATCGTCCTGCTAGCGAAGTACCAATTTTTGGTATATTCGTCGGGAGGTGGAGGCAGCCATGGCTCACAACACGTCGGTCTCGCTCGGTGACCACTTCACCCAGTTCATCAACCGGCAAGTCGAGGGTGGTCGATACAACTCCGCCAGCGACGTCGTTCGTGCGGGGCTGCGCCTTCTCGAAGAGCGCGAAGCAAAGCTCGAGGCGCTGCGATCGGCCCTGATCGAGGGAGAAGCCAGCGGTGATTTCCAGGATTTCGACACCGACGGCTTCCTGGCCTCCATGCGCAAATCACGCGGACAATAAGTGCGCATCCGCCTCTCCGCAGCCGCTCGCCGCGACCTGTCCGGCATCTGGACCTATTCGGCCGAGCGCTGGGACGAAGCACAGGCCGACCGCTACGTCAGGCTGATCGCAGATGGCTTCGATCGCCTCGTCAAAGGTACGGCGAGAAGCCGCGGCGCCGATGACATCAGGCCCGGCTACTTCAAGCTTGCAGTCGGTTCGCACGTGGTCTTCTACCGAAATCACGCCAGTGACGTGATCGACGTCGTCCGCATCCTGCATCAGCGGATGGACTTCGATCGCCACCTGTGATGCGGCATCGCTTTCGGCCGTGGTCGGGATGCGCTCGTCACACGATCCCCCACGCCCGATACCGCCGCCGCTCCGTCAACTCCCGCGGCCGGGCCGATCCCAGTTCCGCCAGCATCCCCTCCACCGCCTGCGGGGTGACGGCGAGCGCTCGCGCCGCGCTCGCCACCGTCACCAGCGGGGTGCCGACGAACAGGTCGACGAGCTGCGGCAGGCGCGAGGTCCGGCGCTTGCCGGCGCAGGCGCGCAGCATCACCTCGCGGGCGAGCGCCAGGCGGTCGAGGTCGCGTCCCATCAGGCGGGCGGCGGTCTCGACCGCGCCCAGAAGGCCGGCCAGGCGCTCGGTGAGCGGCAGCGCCCGCGACCAGCGCGCCCGGCTCTCGCGCAGGCCCAGCGCCAGGGCGGGCAGGTGCGCCCGCGCCTTGCCCCGGGCCCGCAGCAGGGCCGCCGCCGCGAGGAGCCCGCGATGGCCCCGGCGCGGCGCCGGATCGAGCACCAGCCAGGCATCGAGGGCGACGGCGGCGGCCAGGACCGCCGGCAGGTCGCGGGTCTCGTCGAGTACCCGGCGCCAGGCGGCGGAGGGGTCGTCCTCCGCGCCGAAGGATGGGGCCGGCGCCCCTGCCTCGTGCGCCGCGAGGGTCCGGCGGGTGCGGGCGAGGAGCCGGTCGATGGCGGCGAAATCGGCGTCGGGCCCGTCGGCCTCCTCATCGTCCTCGTCCTGCGCCGGCTCGTCCTGCGGCGGCTCGTGGGCGTCGGCCCCGGCGAGCAGCGTCCAGCCCTCCGTCGAGAAGGCCCATCCCGGGGCCGCGGCGGCGAGCCGGCGGCGCTCGGCCAGCACCGCGACGGCGCGGCCGAGCGCCAGGTTCGGGCGGCGCACGTCCATCGCCGCCTCGTGCAGCACCAGGTCCTCCAGGGCGACGAGTTCGCCCTCGAGATGCAGGGCGGCCTGTGCGTCGAACAGGTGCGCCCGCGCCCGGGCGCCGTCGGCGAGCACCGGCTCGGTCCGGACGAGCCGCTCGTCGAGGCGCACGAGCTCGTCGGACGCCGCCTCCAGCGGCGCGGCGAGGCGCCGCCAGGCGGCCGGGAGCCGGATCGGATCGAGATCGTAAACCATTACGGTGGCACGATACGGATTCTCAAACCCAAGGAAACTAAGCCTTGTCTTGGATCCACGGGTGATCGAGGCGGGGGGCTGAAATCGGCGTGCAAGCCGGATCGCCGCAATTCCGCTGCCGCGGCGGCGTATTGACCGGCGCGATCCGACGGCCCTAGGGCGACGGGCCGCCCCCTCCGATCGAGCATGCCCGAAACCTCGCCCCCGCCCCTCCCCTCCCCGGTCGCCATCGGCGTCACGGTCTTCCGGCCGACGCCGGAGCAGGTCGCCGCCCTCCTCGCCCGGGCCGCGGCCGAGCCGCGGCGGACGATCGTGTTCGACAATGGCGGCCTGCCGCCCGACGCGGCGGCCCGGCTGCGCGCCGGCGGCGGCCTGGTCCTGTCGGGGGACGGCAATATCGGGGTCGGCGGCGCCCTCGACGCGATCGCGCGGGCCGCCGCCGCGGCGGGGGCGCGCCAGGTGCTGCTCCTCGACCAGGACGCCGCCTTCACGCCCGACCAGGTCTCGGACCTCGAGGCGGCGATGGCGCGGCTGCGGGGGTCGCACCCGCCTCCGGCCGTCGTCGGCCCGCGGCCGGAGGCGGCGCCCGGCCGCAAGGCGCCGGCCTATCCGCGCCGGCCGGGCGTGCCGGATCGCGGCGGGCTCGTGCCGGTGGAGTTCCTGGCGACCTCGGGCTCCCTCGTCGACCTCGCCGCCTACGCGGCGATCGGCCCGTTCCGCAGCGACTTCTTCATCGACGGCGTCGACCTCGAATGGTGCTTTCGCGCCTGGGCCCGGGGCCATGCCTGCTGGATGGCGCCCGGGACCGCCCTCCCCCATCGGGTCGGCGCCGGGGTGATCCGCCTGCGGGCGCTCGGGATCGAGATGCCGCGCCAGCCGCTGTTTCGCATGGCGGCCTACCTGCGCAACAGCGTCTATGCCTGGCGGCTGCCGCACGTGCCCCGGCGCTGGATCATGCGCCAGGCCGCCTACCTGCCGCTCCAGGCCCTGCTCGTCTGGGCCGATTCCGGCTATCGCCCCGCCGTCGCGATGCGGCTCGCCGGCGCGGTGATCGACGGCCTGCGCGGCCGGCTCGGACCGCCGAAGGGATTGTCATGACGCCCGTGACCCCCGCCCTCGACGTGGTGATCGTCAACTGGAACGGCGGCGCGCTGCTGCGGGCCTGCCTTGCCAGCCTGGCGGCGGCCGAAGCCGCCCTCGGCGACGCCCTCGCCCTGCACGTCGTCGTGGTCGACAACGCCTCGAGCGACGGCTCGCTGGAGGGGCTGGCGCGCCTGCGCCACGGCCCGGCCGTGGTCGCCAACCCCGACAACCAGGGTTTCGGCCGGGCCTGCAACGCGGGTGCCGCGCGGGGCGAGGCCGCCGCGATCCTGTTTCTCAACCCCGACGCGCGGGTCACCGCCGAGGCACTTCTCGGCGCCCGCGCGGCCCTGATGGCGGACGAGGCCACCGGCATCGTCGGGGCGCAGCTCCTCGACGAGGCCGGCGCCGTGCAGCGCGCCTGCGCCCGGCGGCCGACCGCCCTCTCGCTCCTCGGCCAGGCGCTGCTCCTCGACCGGGCCGGCCTCGTGCCCTCCCACTTCATGACCGAGTGGGATCACGCCGACGAACGGCCGGTCGATCAGGTGATGGGCGCGTTCCTGATGATCCGCCGCCCGCTCTTTACGGCGCTCGGCGGCTTCGACGAGCGCTTCTTCGTCTATTACGAGGATGTCGATCTCTGCGCCCGGGCCTGGGACGCGGGCTTCGCGGTGCGCCACCTCCCCGGCATCCGCGTGCGGCACGAGGGCCAGGGCACCACGCGGGCGGCCAAGGCGCATCGGCTGGCCTGCTTCCTCGACAGCCAGATCCGCTACGCCGCCAAGCATCACGGCCGGGCGACCGCGCTCGCACTCGTCGGCACGGCCTTCTGCGCGCAGGTGCCGCTGCGCCTCGTCCAGGCGCTGGCGCGGCTGTCCGTGCGGGAGGCCGGCGAGGTCCTGCGCGGCGCCGGGCTGCTGGCCCGCCGGCTGCCCGGCCTCGCGCGATCCTCCACCCGCTGATCGCCCTCCCCTCCCCCGACGACGTTCTGACGAGTCCGCGATGCGCGCCCTGATCGACCTTCTCCGCGCCATGACCCCGCGCGAGCGCCGCCGCGCCGGACTGATCGGGGCCGGGCTGGCGCTCGCGGCCCTGCTCGAGGTGGTCGGCGTCGCCTCGGTGGTGCCGTTCCTGACCCTCGTCGGCGATCCGGCGGCGGCCTCGCGCATCCCGGCGCTGGGTGCGATCCGCGACGGGCTCGGGCTCGCCGACGACCGCGGCTTCCTGATCGTCGTCGGGCTCGGCGCGCTGAGCGCGATCCTCGTCACCTCCTGCGTCAATGCCGGGCTCACCTACGCCCAGCTGCGCTTCAGCCACGCCGTCGGCTACGGCTTCGCCCGGCGCCTGCTGTTTCGCACCGTCGACCGGGAGCGGCTGTTCTTCTCCACCGCCAACAGCGCCGAGCTCGCCAAGACGATCCTGAGCGAGACCGACCGCCTCGTCGTCGGCGTGCTGACCCCCGCCACGGTCATCGCCTCGCGGGCGACCTCGGCCACCGCCGTCATCGTCTTTCTGCTCGTCGTGTCGCCGCGCCTGGCGCTGATCCTCGGGGCCGGGTTCGGCGGGCTCTATGTCGGCATCTTCCTGGTGGTGCGGGCGCGGCTCGCCCGCATCGGCGCCCGCGCCGTGGCCGGCAACGAGGGCCGGTTCCGGGTGGTGCACGAGACGATCGGCGGCCTGACCGAGCTCAAGCTCTACGGCCGGGCGGAGAGCTTCGCGAGCCGGTTCGAGGCCCCGGCCCGTGCCTACGCGCAGGCGAGCGCCGAGAGCCTGCTCACCGGGCAATTGCCGCGCTTCGTCATCGAGGCCCTGGCCTTCGGCGGGGTCATCGT
Source organism: Methylobacterium sp. ap11 (assembly GCF_900110515.1). Classification (NCBI taxonomy): domain Bacteria; kingdom Pseudomonadati; phylum Pseudomonadota; class Alphaproteobacteria; order Hyphomicrobiales; family Methylobacteriaceae; genus Methylobacterium; species Methylobacterium sp. ap11. The sequence goes on from NZ_FOEB01000003.1 coordinate 369,131, forward strand.
GGTGGTGCTGTTCGCGCTCTCGCAGGGGCTCGACACCGCCGGCCTCCTGCCGCTGCTCGGCCTGTTCGCCTTCGCCGGCTACCGGATGCTGCCGGCGTTCCAGAACGTGTTCAACGCGCTCGCGCTCCTGCGCTTCACCCTGCCGGCGGTGCGGCTCGTGGTCGACGGCCTCGCCGGCGAGCGGGAGACCGTCCGCCGTACCCCCGAGCGGCTGCCGTTCCGCGACGCGATCCGCCTCGAGCGCGTCGGGTTCGACTACGAGCCCGGCCGTCCGGCACTCTCGGGCATCGACCTCGTCATCCCCGCCCACGCCACGGTCGGCCTGGTCGGCCGCACCGGCTCGGGCAAGTCGACCCTGATCGGGCTGATCCTCGGCTTCCTCACGCCCACGACCGGCCGCCTCGCGGTGGACGGGGTCGCGCTCGACGCCGCGACCCTGCCCGCCTGGCAGAACCGCATCGGCTACGTGCCGCAGGACATCTTCCTCGTCGACGGCACCATCGCGGACAACATCGCCTTCGGGCTCGACGCGATCGACGATGCGGCGGTGGAGCGGGCGGCGCGGCTCGCCGGAGCGCACGATTTCATCGCCGCCCTGCCGGAGGGCTACGCGACCCGCGTCGGCGAGCGCGGCGCCCGGCTCTCCGGCGGCCAGCGCCAGCGCGTCGGCATCGCCCGGGCGCTCTACCACGACCCCGACGTGATCGTGTTCGACGAGGCGACCTCCGCCCTCGACGACGAGACCGAGGGCGTGGTGATGCGGGCGGTCCAGGGGCTCGCCGGCACCCGCACCCTGATCATGATCGCCCACCGCCTCACCAGCCTCGCCGGGGCCGACACGGTGCACGTCCTGGAAGGCGGCCGGATCGTCGCCACGGGCCCGCCCGCCGATGTGCTGCCGCAGGTGTCGCGGGCGGAACCACTCCTGGATCGCGAGTGATCTCGTGGCGGCATGCCCGGGATGGCGGGCCGTCCATGCCGATGTGCGATTTCGAATCTTCCGGTTACCAGACCGGTCTCCGATCCGGCAATTTATTAACCATCATCATTGATCACTGAGCATCAGTGATGATGGGACCGACCGATGATTCCCAAGGGCAACCTGTCCAGTAAATTGACGCTCATGGCCGGCTCGGCGATCGGCCTGACTGTCCTCGTCTTCGTCGGTGTCGCGGGATGGACGGCGGCCGAGCGGACGAACGCCGAGATCATGCAGCTCGCCACGGAAAAGGCCGCCGGCACCACGGCGGAAACCTCGATCCAGATCGTGGACGCGATCTCCGCCAGCCGGGCGCTCGCCGCCACGATGTCGGGCCAGCTGAGCGGCGGCGCCCTGCGCAAGGCCGATGCGGTCGCGGCGACCAAGGCCCTGATCCAGGATTACCCGACCCTCTTCGGCGCCTGGATGACGGACACGACCGACAAGCGGGCGGCGAAATCCCTGACGGGCTCGGGCTACGAGAACGAGGCCGGCCTGTTCACGCCGTACTGGACCCGCAAGGACGACGGCACGCTCGCCTTCGCGACCTTCCCGGTCAATCCCGCGCAGCAATGGTATCGCGACCCGATCCAGTCCGGCGCGAGCCTCCTCGTCGAACCGTACGTGACCAGCCAGGGCCAGCTCGTCACCTCGATCAGCGCACCGCTCAAGGTCGACGGCGCGGTCGTCGGCGTGGCCGGCGTCGACATCCGGTTGAGCGGGCTGGCGGCCGCGTTCGCGGCCCTGAAGCCGTTCGAGGGCGGGCGCGTGCTGCTGCTGTCGAACGCCCGCAAGTGGATCGTCCCGCCGAAGGGCGATCTCCTGATGAAGGACTATGACGGGATCGGCGCGGCCGAGGTCGCGGCCGCCCTGGCCGACCGGCGCCCGCGCACCCTCCGGGGCAGCCCGGACGGCGCGGTCCGCCTCGTCTATCCCTTCACCCAGCCGGGCATGAACACGACCTGGGCCCTGGTGATGGACGTCCCGGCCACCGCCTTCACCCAGCCGATCTACCGGCGCGTCGCCGAGACCGCCGCGGGCGGGTTGTTCATCCTCGTCGTCCTCGTCGGCGTCGTCGCGGCGGCGAGCCGCGCCCTGATCGGAACGCCGCTCAAGCGCTGCCTCGACACGGTCCAGGCCCTGATCGACCGGCGCTACGACGTGGCGATCACCGGCACCGAGCGCGACGACGAGATCGGCCGGATCAACCGGGCGCTCGCGGTGTTCCGCGACAAGGCGCACCAGGCCGACCTCCTGACGAGCGAGAGCGAGGCGGAGCAGCAGCGCCGCGTGGCCCGCGCGCAGCGCATCGACCATCTCGTCTCCGACTTCCAGCTCACCATCGCCGGCTCGCTCGAGATCGTCACCTCGGCGGCGACCGAGCTTGACGCCACCGCCCGCTCGATGACCCAGGTCGCCGACGACACCAACGGCCAGGCCGTCGCCTCGAGCGCAGCGGCCGAGCAGACGGCGGTCAACGTGCAGACCGTGGCGGCGGCGGCCGAGGAGATGGTCTCCTCGCTCCGGGAGATCGAGCGGCAGGTGCTGCGCTCCAACGAGGTCGCCAGCCATGCCGCGCACGAGGCCGCGGCGACCGGTACCGCCATGGCGGCCCTGACGGCCGCCGCCGACCAGATCGGCGCCGCCGTCACCCTCATCTCGACCATCGCCGGGCAGACCAACCTTCTCGCGCTCAACGCCACCATCGAGGCGGCCCGGGCCGGCGAGGCCGGGCGCGGCTTCTCGGTCGTCGCGGCGGAAGTGAAGGAACTCGCGAGCCAGACCGGCCGGGCCACGGAGGAGATCACCGGCCAGATCGGCGCGATCCAGGCCGCCACCGGCCAGGCGACGGAGGCGATCCGGCAGATCGACCGCACCATCGCCGGGATGGGCGAGATCAGTGCCGCGATCGCCGCGACGGTCTCCCAGCAGACCGCCGCCACCGGCGAGATCTCCCGCAACGCGAGCGAGGCCGCGCGCGGCACCCGCGACGTGTCGCAGACCGTATCGCGGGTGCTGGTCTCCTCCGGCGAGACCGGCAGCGCCGCCTCGCAGGTGCTGAGCGCCGCCGCCGAGCTGGCGACGCAATCGCTCAGCGTAAAGCAGAAGGTCGACGGCTTCCTGCGCGACATCCGGGCGGCCTGACCCGTCCACCCTCCCCTCCGCTCGTCCCGTTCCCCCGCGCGCCGCACGGCGTCGCGGGGGTTTTTCGTCACCACATCGTCCGGCGCGCCCGTTCGGCCCAGGCCTCGTCGTAGGCCGCGCCGCCGACCCGGCCCTCGCTCAACTCGGCCAGGATCTCGCCCGGGCTCGGCAGGCTCTTCGGATCGACCTGGGCGTCGGCCCGCCACAGGCCGGAGCGGATCAGCGCCCGGGCGCACTGGAAATAGACCTCGCCCACCCGGATCACCATCACGGTGCGGGGCGCCTTGCCGTCGACCGCGAAGGAGGCGCACAGCTCCGGATCGTCGTCGATCGCCGCGCGGCCGTTGACCCTGAGCGCGTTGCCGATGCCGGGGATCAGGAACATCAGCCCGACCCGCGGATCGCGCACGACGTTGCGCAGGCTGTCGATCCGGTTGTTGCCGCGGCGGTCCGGCAGGAGCAGCGTCGTCGGATCGGCCACCCGCACGAAGCCCGGACGGTCGCCGCGCGGCGAGCAGTCGAGCCCGTCCGGCCCCACGGTTGCGAGCGATACGAACGGTGCCGCCGCGATGAAGCGCCGGTAATGCGGCGTGACGTGGTCGGTCACCTTGGCGGTCGAGGCCTCGCCGACCGCACCGAACTCGCCGTAGATCCGCTCCAGTTCGTCCACGCTCCTCAGGATCGCCATCGGCCCGTCTCCTCTCGCGCAAAGGCGGGGCCTGCATAAACCACGGGGCGGCGCGGCCCTATCGCGGTTGCCCGCACGCGGCGCGCGAGGTCCGTCCACGCTGGAGCTTCCGCGGGCGTTGCCACCTGGCAACCGCGGCCGCCACATCAGGCCGGTTAAGGATCGTTAACCAAAAACCGTTTGCGTCGCCACGGCCACGCTGGCATCGTCTTACGGAATTTTTCCGCGATGCGCCCGAGTACCGTAAATGCCAGATGTGCCGCAGGAGCAGGCAAACGCCGCAGCCTCCGACCGTCCCTCGATCACCCGGATCATCGCCGAGGACGGCAGCGCCCTGTCGAGCGAGCTGAACGCGCTCCGGCGCACCCTCTTCCCGCCGGCCTCGCACAAGCTGCTGCGCTCGTTCTCCTCCGGCGAGGCAGCGAAGCTGATCGGCGTGGCGGACGGCTACCTGCGCCAGCTCTCGCTCGCCAGCAAGGGCCCGCAGCCGGAGATCGGCCCGGGCGGGCGCCGCTCCTACACGCTCGGCCAGATCAACGAGTTGCGCCAGCTCCTCGACGACGGGCCGAAATCGAAGCGCTACGTGCCCCACCGCTCCGGCACCGAGCATTGCCAAGTGCTGGCGGTGGTGAACTTCAAGGGCGGGTCGGGCAAGACCACCACGGCGGCGCATCTCGCCCAGTACCTGGCGCTCCGCGGCTACCGGGTGCTCGCCGTCGACCTCGACCCGCAGGCCTCGCTGACCGCGCTCCACGGCTACCAGCCGGAATTCGACGTCGGCCCGAACCAGACCCTCTACGCCGCGATCCGCCATGACGACGAGCAGAAACCGCTCTCCGAGGTGGTGCGCAAGACCTACTTCCCGGGGCTCGACCTCGTGCCGGGCAACCTCGAACTGATGGAGTTCGAGCACGACACCCCGCGGGTATTGGCCGACCGCAACGCCGAACCGTTCTTCGGCCGCATCGCCACGGCGCTCGGCAGTGTCGCCGACGATTACGACGTGATGATCCTCGACTGCCCGCCGCAACTCGGGTTCCTGACGCTGGGCGCGCTCTGCGCCGCCACCGCGATGCTGGTCACGGTGCATCCGCAGATGCTCGACGTGATGTCGATGTGCCAGTTCCTGCTGATGGCCTCCGACCTCCTCGGGGTGGTGCAGGAGGCCGGGGCCGACCTCGACTACGACTTCCTGCGCTACGTCGTGACCCGCTACGAGCCGTCCGACGCCCCCCAGACCCAGATGGTCGGCTTCATGCGCTCGCTGTTTCGCGAGCGGGTGCTCACCCACCTGATGCTGAAATCGACCGCCGTGTCGGATGCCGGCCTGTCGAAGCAGACGCTGTACGAGATCGGCCGCGAGAGCTTCACCCGCGCGACCTACGACCGGGCGATCGAGGCGCTCGACGGGGTCAACGGCGAGATCGAGGCCCTGATGCACCGCGCCTGGGGACGCGTGCCGTCATGAAGCGCAAGGACGCCCTCCGCGCCGCACTCGGCGCCCGCTCCCTCGACCGCGAGACGCCGCCGGCGGAGTTGCCAGCTGGCAACCCGGCCGAGACGCCGGCCGCGGCGCCCGATACCACCCCGGAGGCGCCCCGACCGCTGGTGCGCTCCGGGGCCGTCGGCGCCATGGGGCGCAGCCTCGGGCGCATCGCCAGCGCGGCGGCGGAAGCCCGCGCCATGGTGGCCTCCGGCGACCGGGTGGTCGAGCTCGAGACCGCGCTCGTCGACGGCTCGTTCGTGAAGGATCGCCTGTCGGTCGATCCGGAGGATCACGCCGCCTTCGTGGCGCTGATCCGCGAGCGCGGCCAGCAGGTGCCGATCCTGGTGCGGCCGCACCCGACCGAGGCCGGCCGCTACCAGGTCGCCTACGGCCACCGCCGCCTGCGGGCGGCGATCGAACTCGGCCGGCCGGTCCGGGCGGTGGTCAAGACGCTCTCGGACGAGGATCTCGTCGTCGCGCAGGGCCAGGAAAATTCGGCCCGGGCCGATCTCAGCTACATCGAGCGGGCCTTGTTCGCGATCGCCCTCGAGGATCGCGGCTTCGACCGCGCCACCGTCATGGCGGCGCTCGCGGTGGAGAAGACCCAGCTCTCGCGCCTGCTCGGCATCGGCCGGGCGGTGCCGGCCGACATCGTGGCGGCGATCGGCCCGGCACCGAAGGCCGGGCGGCCGCGCTGGACCGCGCTCGTCGAGGCGCTGGCCCGCGAGGGGGCCGGAGACGTGATCGCCCGCGTCCTAGCAACGCCGGATTTTTCGGATCTGTCCTCGGACGACCGCTTCGCCCGGCTGTTTTCGGCGCTCACCGCGCCGGCGCCGCGGCCGGCGCCGGTGCCGGCGGTGTGGACCACCCTCGGCGGCCGGCCGGTGGTGCGGATCGACCGCGGCCGCCAGGGCACCCAGCTCACCGTCGACGACAGCCTCGAGCCGGACTTCGCCGCCTACCTGATCCAGAGTCTTCCGCAGCTCTACGCCGCGTTCGCCGAGTCGAAGACCCGCGACGAGACCGATTAAGGTTCGTCCCACGTCAGAGCCGGAGAGACGAAGACTCTCCGGTTAGCCACACCGATTCACAGGAATCTGGCGATCTGCTTCGGAATCTCGCCCGACTCGACTCTGTCGAGTCGGGTTTCGCGCGTTAGGACTCACCAAACAGTGTCACGATGCGCGCCTGCACAAGGCGACATGCCCCTGCGGAGCCCCTTGGTGGAGATGACGACCCCGCCGCCATCCGTCCTCGAACCGGTCGAGGGCGTGCGCGACCCCGACCTCCTCGAGATCGTCGAGAAGGCGCGCGGCAGCGTCGCCTACAAGGCGACGCTCGCCTTCGTGCGCGCCAGCCAGGCCAAGCGCGACGCCGAGTTGGAAGCGCGCGACAAGCTGGTGGTGCTGAAGGCCGAGGCCGCCGCCGAGCGCGCCCGGCTGCCCCGCAACGCGCGCCGCCGCGACATGGTCCGCGAGGTGATCGAGAACGAGCCGGCGGCACCCGAGAACATCCAGCACATCCACTCGGTCCTGGCGCTCTGCGGCCTGCCGTATCGCGAGCCGAAGGGCGTCACCAACGTCTCGCGGGAATACGGCCGCAACACCCTCGCCATCAATGCCGGCCGGCTGATCAACCCGTCGACCGGCGAGATGGAGATGCAGGGGCTGCCCTACGGCCCGAAGGCGCGCCTGCTGCTGCTGCATCTCTGCACGGAAGCCGTGCGCCAGCGCAGCCCCAAGGTCGAGGTGGCGCAGAGCATGTCGGGCTTCATCCGCGACATGGGCTTTCCGGTCACCGGCGGCGAGCGCGGCACGCTCAAGCAGTTCAAGGAGCAGCTCAACCGGCTCGCCGCCTGCTCGATGCAGATCGGCCTGTGGGACGGCACCCGCGCCTCGACCCTCAATGTGCCGCCGTTCCGGCAGATGGACGTGTGGCTGCCGCTGCACAACCACCCGGACCAGGGCCTGCTCTGGTCCTCGACCATCACCTTCCACCGCGAGTTCTACGATAACCTGATCCAGCACGCCCTGCCGGTCGACATCCGGGCCGCCCGGGCGTTTGCCGGCTCGGCGCGCAAGCTCGACCTGCTTTTTTGGGTCGGCTACCGGCTGTCGCGCCTGGAACGGCCCCTGCGGCTCACCTGGGACAACCTCTACAAGCAGTTCGGCAGCGAGAACGGCTCGATCCGCTCCTTCCGCCAGGAATTCCGCAAAGACGTCGCCCACCTCACCGAGGTGTTTCCGCGCCTGCGCCTGACCCTCGACGACGGCGGCATGCAGCTTTTGCCCTCCGATCCGAAGGACCTCCTGGTGCCGCCCAAGGCAGCACTGGCGAATAGGCGAGCCCGCGCAAGGGCTTGACTCCGCCGACTTGCCTACGTGCCGGCTCGGGAGAGGGGAGGGGCGTCGGCTGCGCGTGACGTCTCGCGCCGGCGGTGCGGGGTCGTCCGCGTGACGTCGTGACGAGAAATAGGATTTATTTCCTTTATCTGATGACGACTCGGTTCCATTTTTCGGTCGCGACATCCGCTTGTCCGGCAGAGCCGCCAACCGGCGTTTCTCCTCGGCATCCACGCCGGATCCCATCTCTCGGGTGGTCGATCGCGTGCACAGAGATCGCCCCAAGAGCCATTGATTTCGCTCGAAACATTCAATCTCATTCGCGCCCTCATCCCGAGGTATCAGGCGATTGAAGATCGGCTGACTTGGACGAAGACTTCCAGAACTCGCTGCGGTCCCTGGATCGTTCCTTCGAGGTACGTCCATCTTCCATGGGCCACCGCCCCAGGATGGGGCCGAGAACGGCATAGACTTTTCAGCTCTGGTCGAACATGCCCTCGAAGGAGACGTGCGGATCCGCCGGGATCTTGCGAGAGAGGAGGCGTGCCGGCCCTATGGTCGGACGGCCTTCCCCGCGAGGGCGCACGGGCCGTCTCGTCCCGGTTGCCAGCTGGCTGGATCCTCCTCGACGCGACGACCTGCGCTACGCGTGAGCCGACGCCGGGATCGCAGCTGCTGCCGTCAGGCGTCACGCTGCTCGGCGGTCGCTCGTCGACCCGGCGTACCTCATCCGGCAATGATCGTGACGCGTGGCACGCAGGAGACCTACAAGTCTCTCGGCGCGGCCCGGAGTCCTCGTATCGAGTCTCGTCCCTGCGAGAGCCTCGGGGCGCGGTCGTAGCGATGGTCGTTTTTGATTTTTATCGATATATTTTTATTTTTCCTGCCAAATAAGACGGTGATTGCTTCGAAATACACTTTGAATGGCGAATAACATAGGTTAAATATCGAAAAACTCGAGCGATCATTTGTAAAAAATACTTGCATGATCGATCGCACCTGTCCAGCCTCGCACGCCTATCCTACGCCGAGTTGCCTACGCTTCACCCACTTCGGACACGCCCGTCGGCACGCTGAACTGCCTACGCCCCCGCACACCGCCGCCGCCCCCGGAATCGAACGCTTCCGCGTTGAGATTCCGCATCTTTTCCGGGACCGGTGCCACGCAGAGCCGCCTACGGTCCGTGACCGGATCGACGCCGAATTGCCTACGCGGCCGCGGGACGGCGCAGGCTCCCGCCAACCCTCCGGGGCGACAGCGCCGGGAGTCGCGCCAAAGTATATCCGGCCGCCGGCAAGGCCCGGCGAGTCGAGACGGAGTCCCGCATCGGGACGGCGAATCATCAGGGGGCGTCGAGGCGAGTCGGTTCGCCCGGCTCAAGCCTCGGCTGGACTCATCCCCGGGGAAACGCAGCCGGTTGTTCTGGGCTTTGTCGAACGAGGACTCGGGCGCCGCGAGTCTCCGACTCGCCGCCCGAGGCTCCAAGACTCTCAGCCTCGGTCGGATGACGGGCCCGAGCTCTGAAAACGAAGCGGGGAGGGGAGGGCGCTCCCGCCAAGCCGGCACGGGTCCCGCGCACCTGCCGGTCGAGCCCGAGAACCCCCTCAATCCCGATCCCCAAATCCCTTTTTATGAGAGATTCAGAATCTAGATTCAGAGTCTGAATCCGTAGAGCTATATGGGTATTATATGGGGTGGCGATTTCCCGTTGCCGATCAACGGCTTAACCCCTGTTTGCGTAGGCAGGTCTGCGCGGTCGCGTAGGCAACTCGGCGCAGGCCCGTAGGCTCGTCTGCGTGGAATCCGGGGGGCGGGGAAGGCGACTCTGCGCGGCCTCGTAGGTTACTCGGCGCAGGGCCCCGATTAACAGCTTGGAAAGCTGTGTGAATCGCGGATGGCCCGCCGTAGGCAACTCGGCGTGCCGGTCGGGGCCCGCAGCAGGCCCCGGCGAGGCCCGATTCCGGGCTCGCGCCCGACCTCGATTCTCACCCCCGGCACGGCCGGAGCCCGAAACCCCGGATTCTCCGCCAGGAGGCCCGTGGAGGCCCGTCCGTCCCGAGGACAGTTGTACGGCACCTGCCGGCCTCGAATCCAGCTCAGCGGCGATCCTGGCGGCTTGGCGCGGGTTGTCCCACGGCTATGCCCGAATCCGGCGCGTGGCCCGGGCCGGACCGATCCCGTTGTGGTCCAAGGCCTTGCGACTCGGGCCGAGGCCGTTGTCCCCGCTGCCGTCAACAGGCGACCGGGATTCCGTGGGCCGGTGAGGCCGTCCATCCACAGCCCCGGTTGACACCCCCCCGAAACCGAACAAAACAGGAACATATTCGGGTTTCGGTCGGTGATGGGCATGAGATGCGACAGGCCGGGCGGGAGCGGCAGCTCGCGGCGTTGCGCGAGCAGATCGGCGGGCTGGCGCCCGAGGCGGCGGGACGTCCGGTCCTGTCCTTCGGCGTCGACCCGATCGACACCCATCTGCCGGGCGGGGGCCTGCGCCTCGGCGCGGTGCACGAAGTGCTGGCGGCGGGCCCGGTGGACGGGGAGGGGGCGCTCGCGGCCCTGTTCGTCGCCGCGATCCTGGCCCGGCTCCCCGGCCCGGTCCTGTGGTGCCTCACCCGCCGCGACCTCTTCGCCCCCGGCCTCGCCGCGGTCGGGCTCCATCCCGACCGGGTACTCTACGCCGAGACCCGGCGCGAGACCGAGGTGCTGCCCACCATGGAGGAGGGGTTGCGCCATCGCGGCCTCGCGGCGGTGGTCGGCGAGGTCGCCCGGCTCGGGCTCACCCCGTCGCGCCGGCTCCAGCTCGCCGCCGAGGGCAGCGGGGGCCTCGCCCTGGTGATCCGCCGCTGGGGCGCCGCCGTGCCCGAGCCCAACGCCGCCGCCACCCGCTGGGGCGTCACCGCGGCGCCGTCCCCGGCTCTCTCCGTTCCGGGCCTGTCGCGGGCCCGCTGGACCGTGGCGCTCGTTCGCGCCCGGGGCGCCGAGCCCCGCACCTGGCTCCTCGAGGCTCCCGATGCGAAGGGTCGTCTGCGTCTTCCTGCCGAGCTGGCCGACCGACCGCTGGCGGCGCCGGCACGGCGCGCCGCCGCCGGATGAGCCGGTGGTGGCCGCCGGCCAGGACGGGCCGCGCCGGGTGATCACCGCCCTCGACCGGGCCGCCCGGGCGGCGGGCCTGCGCCCCGGCCTCGCGCTGGCGCAGGCCCAGGCGATGGTCCCGGGCCTCACGGTCATCGCCGCCGACCCGGAGGGCGACGCGGCGGCGCTCCACCGCCTCGCGGCCTGGTGCCTGATCTACGCGCCCCTCGTCGCCCCCGAACCGCCGGACGGGATCTGGATCGACGTCGCGGGTGCCGCCCACCTGCAGGGCGGCGAGGCGGCGTTGCTCGGCTCCCTGCGCCGCCGCCTCGCCCGGGCCGGCTACCGGGTGCGGGTGGCGCTCGCCGACACGCCGGGCGCCGCCTGGGCCGCCGCCCGCTGCCTGCATCCCGAGACCGTGCTGCCGCCGGGCGGGCAGCGCCCCCACCTCCTCGACCTGCCGCTCTGGGCCCTGCGCCTCGATCGTGGAACCGTCGCGGGGCTGGCCCAGCTCGGCCTCAGCCGGGTCGCCCACCTCGTCGACCAGCCCCGGGGGCCGCTGCGCCTGCGCTTCGGCGAGGAGCCCGGCCGCCGCCTCGACCAGGCCCTCGGCCATGCTCCCGAGCCGCTCGCCTATCTCGCGCCCCCGGCCGAGCACGCCGTGCGCCTCACCTTCCCGGAGCCGATCGGGGCGCCGGAGACCCTGGCCCGGGTGGCCGGGCGGCTCTGCGCCATGCTGGCCGAGGCGCTCGCCCGGCATGGCCTCGGGGCACGCCGGCTCGACCTGGTGTTTCGCCGCGTCGACGGCCTCGACCAGGCGGTCAGCGTCGGCACCGCCCGGCCGAGCCGCGACCCCACCCACCTCGCCCGCCTGCTGACCGAGCGTCTGCCGCAGGTCGATCCCGGCCACGGCCTCGACGAGGCCCGGCTCTCGGCTCCCCGCGTCGAGCGGCTGGACGCGCGCCAGCTCGCCGCCCCCGGCGAGGAGCCGGATCCGGACGCGATGGCCGAACTCGTCGACCGGCTGGTGCTGCGCCTCGGCCCCGGCCGGGTGTTTCGCCGCAGCCCGGTCGAGAGCGAGTGGCCCGAGCGAGCGGTGCGCCGGGTCGCCCCCCTGAGCCCCGCCACCGGCGTCACCTGGCCCGCCGACCTGCCGCGGCCCGGCCGGCTGCTGCCCGTGCCGGAGCCGGTGGCGGTCCTGGCCGCGCTCCCCGACGCGCCGCCCACCGCCTTCACCTGGCGCGGCACCCGCCGCCGGGTGGCGCGGGCCGACGGGCCGGAGCGCATCTTCGGCGAGTGGTGGCTCGCCGAGGACGAGGTCGCGGCCACCCGCGACTATTACCGGGTCGAGGACGAGACCGGCGCCCGCTACTGGCTGTTTCGCGATTGCTTGAACCGGGAGGGCGCGCGCTGGTGGCTGCACGGCCTGGGGGAGGCGTGATGCGCCGGATCGCTCGGAGCCTGCTCGATCGGGCCGGATCTCGTCCCATCCGCGACCTCATCCTGAGGTGCGACCGGAGGGAGCCTCGGAGGAGGGCTCCAGGGATCACTGCGACATCTGGAGCCCTCCTTCGAGGCTCCCTGACGGTCGCACCTCAGGATGAGGTCGCGGGCGGGACGGAGCATGCCGACGGTGCCGTCGTCGGCAGCCGGTCGCGCCCCCGATGACCGTCGAGCTCCAGGTCACCACCCACTACTCGTTCCTGCGCGGCGCCTCCTCGCCCGAGGAGCTGTTCGCGGCCGCCGCCCTCCTGGGCATCCGGGCGCTCGCCGTCACCGACCGCAACTCGCTCGCCGGGCTGGTACGGGCGCATGCGGCCGCGCGCACCACCGGCTGCCGGCTCGTCGTCGGCTGCCGGCTCGACCTCGCGGAGGGCTGGAGCCTCCTCGTCTACCCGACCGACCGGGCGGCTTATGGCCGGCTCTGCCGGCTCCTCACCCTCGGCCGCTCGCGCGAGCGCGCGCCCCGCGGCGGTTGCCACCTGACAACCGCCGACGTGGCGCAGTGGAGCCGGGGCCTGCTCGCGGTGCTGCCGGCCGACCGCGCCGACGAGACCCTGACGGAGCGCCTGCGCCTCTTGAAGGCGATCTTCGGAAAAGACCTGTCCTGCGGCCTGTCGCGCCGCTTCGGCGTCAACGACCACCTGCGGCTCGCCGAGATCGCCGGCCTCGCCCGGGCGGCGCGGGTGCCGACCGTCGCCCTCGGCGACGTGCTCTACCACGTCCCGGAGCGGCGGATGATGCAGGACGTGGTCACCTGCATCCGCCTGAAGACCACGATCGAGGCGGCGGGCTTTGCCCGCGAGCGCCATGCCGGGCGCCACCTGCACGAGCCCGACGAGACCGCGCGCCTGTTCGCCCGCCACCCGGAGGCGCTGGCCCGGGCCGTCACGATCGCCGAAGCCTGCCGCTTCTCCCTCGACGAGCTGACCTACACCTACCCGGACGAGGCCGGCGAGGACGGCCGGCCGGCGCAGGTGCGGCTGGCCGCGATGACCTGGGAGGGGGCGGTGAAGCGCTTCCCGGCCGGGGTGCCGGAGGCGGTCCGCAAGCAGCTCGCGGACGAGCTCGATCTCGTCGCCCTCAAGGCTTACGCGCCGTACTTCCTCACCGTCGAGGCGATCGTCCGCTATGCCCGCTCCCAGGGCATCCTGTGCCAGGGCCGCGGCTCGGCGGCGAATTCGGCGATCTGCTACTGCCTCGGCATCACGGCGATCGATCCGGTGGCGCAGGGCCTGCTCTTCGCCCGCTTCATCAACGTCACCCGCGACGAGCCCCCCGACATCGACGTCGATTTCGAGCACGAGCGCCGGGAGGAGGTGATCCAGTGGATCTACGCCACCTACGGCCGCGCGCGCGCCGCGCTCACCGCCACGGTGATCCGCTACGGCGCCCGCGGCGCGGTGCGGGAGGTCGGCAAGGTGCTGGGCGTGCCCGAGGACGTCACCGGCGCGCTCGCCCGCCTGGTCTGGGGCTGGTCGCGCGACGGCGTCGGCGAGCGCGAGGCCAAGGCGCTCGGCCTCGACCTCTCGCAGCGCCGCTTGCGCCTGACGCTGGAGATCGCCCGGGCGCTGATCGGCACACCGCGCCATTTCGGCCAGCATCCGGGCGGCTTCGTCCTCACCCTCGACCGGCTCGACGATCTCTGCCCGGTGGTCCCGGCCCGGATGGAGAACCGCCAGATCATCGAGTGGGACAAGGACGACATCGAGACCCTGCGCTTCATGAAGGTCGACGTGCTTGGCCTCGGCATGCTCGGCTGCCTGCGCCGGGCCTTCACGCTGCTCGCCGAGCACCGGCCGGAGACGAATCCGCCGCGGGAGATCGCCGACATTCCGTCGGACGACGGGCCGACCTACGCGATGATCCGGAAGGCCGACACGATCGGGGTGTTCCAGATCGAGAGCCGGGCCCAGATGGCGATGCTGCCGCGGATGCAGCCCAAGGATCTCTACGACCTCACCATCGAGGTCGCGATCGTGCGGCCGGGCCCGATCCAGGGCGACATGGTCCACCCCTATCTGCGCCGCCGCCGCGGCCTCGACCCGGTCAGCTACCCGACCGAGGCCCTGAAGGCGGTGCTCGAGCGAACCCTCGGCGTGCCGCTGTTCCAGGAGCAGGCGATGCAGGTCGCGATCGTCGCCGCCGGCTTCACCCCCGCGGAGGCCGACGGCCTGCGCCGCGCCATGGGCACCTTCAAGGGCGACGGCACGATCAACCTCTACGAGGAGAAGCTCGTCGGCGGGATGATCGCCAACGGCTACGACCCGGATTTCGCCGCCCGCACCTACCGCCAGCTCGAGGGCTTCGGCTCCTACGGCTTCCCGGAGAGCCACGCCGCCTCCTTCGCCCTCATCGCCTATGCCTCGTCCTGGCTGAAGTGCAACCATCCCGACGTGTTCTGCTGCGCGCTCCTCAACGCCCAGCCGATGGGGTTCTACGCCCCGGCCCAGATCGTGCGCGACGCGCGCGCCCACGACGTCGAGATCCGGCCGATCGACGTCAACGCCTCGCGCTGGGACTGCACCCTGGAGCCGGCGGGGGAGGGGAGGCTGGCGGTGCGTCTCGGCCTGCGGCTGGTCCGGGGCCTGGGGAACCAGGACGGCGCCCGGATCGCCACCGTGCGGGAGGCCGACCTGTTTCGCTCGGTCGAGGACCTGTGGCGCCGGGCCGGGCTGTCGCTGAAGGGCCTGCGGAGCCTGGCCGCGGCGGACGCCTTCGCGGGCCTCGGCCTTGATCGCCGCGCCGCCCTGTGGGCGATCCGTGGCCTCGCGCCCGAGCCGCTGCCGCTCTTCGCGGCGGCCGACCGGCGCGAGGCCGCGCCGCTCCCCGAGATCGCCGAGCCGCCGGTGCGCCTGATCCCCCTGGGGGAGGGGGCCGCCGTGGTGGCGGATTACCGGGCCGCGGGCCTGAGCCTCGGCCGCCACCCGCTCGCCTTCCTGCGAATGGACCTGTCGCGCGACGGCGTCTCGGCCTGCGCGGCGCTCCGCCGGCTGCGCGACGGCGCCCGGGTGACCGTGGCGGGGCTGGTGCTGGTGCGCCAGAAGCCGGGCTCGGCCAAGGGCGTGATGTTCATCACGCTGGAGGACGAGACCGACACCGCCAACCTGGTGATCTGGCCGTCCCTGTTCACCCGCCAGCGCACTCTGATCCTCCAGGCCGGCCTGATGGCCGCCCGCGGCCGGGTGCAGCGCGAGGGCGAGGTGATCCACCTCGTCGCCGAGCACCTGATCGACCGCTCGGACCTGCTCGCCCGCGTGGCCGAGGACGCGCCGGGCGAGCCCCTGGCGGTCGATGGCGGGCGGGGCGACGAGGCGCGGCGCGGCGGCGGCGATGCGCGGGGCGCGGCACTGCCGCTGCGGGTGGGGAGCCGGGATTTCCGGTGAGGGGGCGGGTCGTCCGCGCGCCGCATCGGACGGGATCGTCGTTGACCGCTTGTCTCCCGCCAGTCCCGGATCTCGTTCCGCTGGCGCTCCCATGGTCCGGGACTGGGGAGAGAACTTCTCGACGGCGGGTAAGCAGGAGGCAGGGATGTACCCGCCCCCCCCCCCCTCATCCCCCGAACCGGTCCGCCCGCGCCTGGTGTCCGGCGAGGTCGACCAGGTCGGCGAAGGCGCCGTAGCTCGTCATGGCGTCGGCGCGACCGCTCGGCGTGCCGTCGCGCCGGAGCGCCGCCAGGGTCTCCTCCATCGCCCGCACGGCCGAGAACAGGGCGCTCAGCGCGTAGAAGGCGAGGCTGAAGCCCATCGCCTGGAGGTCGGCGGCCGTCAGCGCCACCGCCTCGGTGCCGTCGACGATCGACACCACCTTCGGCCCCGGCACGGCGCGGGCGATCGCCTCGACCTCGGCGACGCGCTTGACCCCGTCGACGAAGACGAGGTCCACCCCCGCCTGGGCGTAGAGGGCGGCCCGGCGGACCGCCTCGTCGAGGCCCATCGCCGGCAGCGCGTCGGTGCGGCCGATGACCAGGAGGTCGTCCTCGCCCCGCGCCTCCAGGGCGCAGGCGAGGCGCCGGGCGTTCTCCTCGGCGTCGACGAGGCGGATCCCGGCGAGCTGGCCGCAGCGCTTCGGCGCCACCTGGTCCTCCAGGTGGATCGCCGCCACCCCGGCCTGGACGTATTCGCGCACCGTGCGGTGGAGGTTGGCCGGCCCGCCATAGCCGGTATCGGCGTCGGCGACGACCGGGATGGTCACCGCCCGGGTCATGATCCGGGCGTGCTCGGTCATCTCGGTCTGCGACATCAGGCCGAGATCGGGCAGGCCGAGCCGGGATGCCGTGGCGCCGAAGCCCGTCATGTAGACCGCCGGGAAGCCGGCCCGCTCGACGAGACGGGCCGTGAGCGCGTCGGCCGCGCCCGGCGCCATGACGATCCCCTCCGCCATCCCGGCGCGCAGCCGGGCGGCGGGGGTCATGCGCGCCGTCATGCCAGCGCTCCCCGTCATGCCAGCGCCCCCTTGGAGGCGACGGCGTCGGCGCGGGCCTCGTCCCTAAGCTCGGCCCGGGCCGGGATCAGCGCGACGAGGAGCGAGGCGAGGAGCGCGCCGCCGCCGATCACCCACAGGCCGGCGAGGCCGGTGCCGGCCCAGCCCTCGGCCGCGACCTTGAGGTTCGGGGCCACGAAGCCGCCGAGATTGCCGATCGCGTTGATGACCGCGATGCCGCCGGCCGCCGCGGCGCCGCCGAAATACCCCATCGGGAAGGTCCAGAAGATCGGCTGGGCGCTGATCAGCCCGGCGACCGAGACGCAGAGCGCCGCCACGGCGACCAGCGGCGGCAGGTAGCCGGACGCGATCATGCCGAGGCCGGCGCAGAAGAGCGAGACGACCGCGAAGGTCCGCCGGCGCCCGCTGCGCTGGGCGAGGCCCGGCCAGAACGCGCTGACCGCGAAGGCACAGAGCCACGGGATGCTGGTGACCAGGGTCACGCCGAGGCCGATCTTGGTGCCGAGCAGCGCGCTCACCTGCGCCGGCAGGTAGAAGGCGATGCCGTAGCCGCAGATCGCGATCGAGAAGTAGGTGAGCGCGAAATGCGCCAGCAGCGGGTTGCGGAAGATCGCCCCGAGATGGACCGCGCCGTGCGCCGACTTGGCGGCGTTCTCGGTGGCGATCGCGGCCTCGAGCGCCGCCTGCTGGCGGGCCGGCATCCAGGCGGCGTCGCGCGGCCGGTCGGTGAGGTAGAAGTAGGCCCACACGCCGACGAGCGAGGCGGCCAGGCCCTCGACCAGGAACATCAGCTGCCAGCCGGTCAGCCCGAAGGCGCCGTGCATGTCGAGGAGGAGGCCCGAGATCGGCCCGCCGAGGATGAAGCAGAGCGGCTGGCTCAGGTAGAACAGGCCGAGGATCTGGGCCCGCTCCTTCGCCGGGAACCAGTAGGTCAGGTAGAGCAGCACGCCGGGGAAGAAGCCGGCCTCGGCGATGCCGAGCAGCACCCGCAGCACCGCGAACGAGGTGTCGCCCTGCACGAAGGCCATGGCGGCGGCGAGCAGGCCCCAGGTCACCATGATGCGCGACAGCCAGACCCGCGCCCCGACCCGGTGCAGGATCAGGTTGCTCGGCAACTCGAACACCGCGTAGCCGATGAAGAAGATGCCCGCCGCGAAGGCGAAGGCCGCTTCCGAGATCCCGGTCGAGAGCTGGAGCGCCTGCTTGGCATACGCCACGTTGGCGCGGTCGAGGTAGGCCAGCAGGTACATCAGCACCAGGAACGGCACCAGGCGCCGCCGGGCAGTGGCGACGGCGGCCTCGGTGTCCGACGGCGGTAAGGCGACGGCAGGTGTCATCGGGCGTTTCCTTTCGTTTGTTGTCGTGATTTTTGGTCGTCGTGGCTGTCGTGGCGGCGCTCAGTCCGCTTCGTCCGGCAGGACTTTGCCTGGCAGGACTTTGCCTGGATTGAGGATGCCGAGCGGATCGAGCGCCTGCTTGATCGCCCGCATCACCCCGATCGCCGCGCCGTGCTCGAGGTCCATGAACTTGACCTTGCCGGAGCCGATGCCGTGCTCGCCGGTGCAGGTGCCGTCCAGGGCGATGGCGCGGCGCACCAGCCGGTCGTTGAGCGCTGCGGCCTCCGCCAGCTCCGCCTCGCTCGACGGATCGACGATCAGGCCGAGATGGAAGTTGCCGTCGCCGACATGGCCGACCGTGGTGATCGGGAACGAGGCGCCGGCGATGTCGGCCCGGGTCTCGGCGAGACAGCGCGGCAGGCTGGCGATCGGCACGCAGACGTCGGTGCTCCAGACCCGGCCGTTGGGGCGAAGCGCCTGGACCGCGTAGTGCACGTCGTGGCGGGCCCGCCACAGCCGGGCGCGGGCATCGGCATCGGCGGCGGTCTCGAAGCCGAGCGCCCCGTTGCCCTCGGCGAGCGCGCCGACCAGCGCCATCTGCTCGGCGGTGCCGGCCGCCGTGCCGTGGAACTCCATGAACAGGGTCGGCGCCTCGGTGAGCGCGGTGCCCGAATGGCGGTTCACCGCCGCGATGGTGACCGGATCGAGAAGCTCGACCCGGGCGATCGGCACCCCGCACTGGACGATCTCGACCACGGTCGCCACCGCCGCCTCGACGCTCGGAAAGGCGCAGACCGAGGCCGCGACCGCCTCCGGGATGCCGTGGAGCCGCACCGTCAATTCGGTGACGATGCCGAGCGTGCCCTCCGAGCCGACCAGCAGCCGGGTCAGGTCGTAGCCCGCCGAGGATTTGCGCGCCCGCGAGCCGGTGCGGATCACGGTGCCGTCCGCCATCACGGCGGTGAGGGACACGACGTTGTCCTTCATCGTGCCGTAGCGCACCGCGTTGGTGCCGGACGCCCGCGTCGCCGCCATGCCGCCCAGCGTACTCTCGCCGCCGGGATCGACGGGAAAGAACAGGCCGGTGTCGCGCAGATGCGCGTTGAGCTGCTGGCGCGTGACCCCGGCCTCCACGGTCGCGTCGAGGTCGTCGGCCCGCACCGCGGCGATGCGGGTCATCCGGCTCAGATCGAGGCAGACGCCGCCGTGGAGCGCCGCGACGTGGCCCTCGAGCGAGGTGCCGCCGCCGAACGGGATCACCGGGACGCGGTGGCCCGCGCAGGCGCGCACGACGGCCGACACCTCGTCCGTCGTGAGGGCGTAGCAGACCGCATCGGGCGGTCGCGTCGGGTGGTAGGATTCGCCGCGGCCGTGATGCTCGCGCTCGGGCAGGCCGCGGGTGAAGCGGTCGCCGAGGAGGTCGGCGAGCGTCTGCGCCAGCCCATCCGGCAGGCCGGCCCGGAGCGGACGGGCCGCGATGCTTCCTTCCATGACGCCCCTCCCGGCGATTCGATCGTTGCCCGGGAGCGTGCCGCAATCGCGGCCCGCGATCAAGTCGATCGTACCTTGGATACAATAGATGCGCCGGTCGCGGACGGGATGGGCCTGTGCGATAAGCCGGCATGCCGCCGATCCAGCTCGATCTCAAGGTTCCGAAATCGCTCTCCGCCGCGGTCGAGGAGCGCATCCGCGACGCCATCGTGAACGCGGAACTCGCCTTCGGCCAGCCCCTGCCGGAGGACGGCGTCGGCCTCGCCATGGGGGTGAGCCGCACGCCGATGCGCGAGGCGCTGACGCGCCTCCAGGCGCAGGGGCTGGTGGTGATCGTGCCCAAGAAGGGCACCTTCGTGTTCGACCCCTCGCCCGACGACGTCGACCAGCTCGCGGCGTTCCGGCTGATGCTCGAGAGCGAGGCGGTGCGCCTCAGCCTCGCGGTCGCCCCGGAGGCGGCGCTGGCGGGCCTGCGGGCGGCCCACGCGGCGATGGAGCAGGCGCGCCGGGCCGGCGACGGCCGCGCCTATGCCCGGGCCGACACCGTCTTCCACGCCAGCTTCCTGCGCCAGTGCGGCAACGGCTACCTGGCGAAGGCCTACGAATCCATCGCCTGGCAGGTGGCGGCGCTGCGCGCCCATCTCTCGGTGCCGCGCCTGCACGAGCAGGACACCTCGTTCTCCGAGCACGCGGCGATGATCGGGCATTTCGCGGCGGGCGAGGCGGAGGCCCTGCTGGCGATCCTGAGCCGCCACATCCTGCGCTCCGCCGCGGTGTACCGCGAGGCGATCCGGGTGCGCGCCGGGTAGGCGGCCGGGCGGCGCCGACCCCACCCCGCGGCGCGGTCGCCGTCCGCGCGGTCGCCGCCATGGTCCGGGCGGGCCTGCGCGTGCCGGAGGGTTGGCGCCGAGTTCCCGGATGCCGAATCGGGACGTCGGTCGCGGCGGCCCGCTCCGGGCGGAGCGGGCCGTGAACCACCCTCAATGCGCCGAGACGCCCCGGGTCGGCACGATGTCGTTGGCGATCACCTCGCCGAACGGGCCGTCGTTGCGGGCATTGGTCGCCGCCCGGCCGGTGGTGCTGCGCAAGGGGAGCTTGGGGAAGACCAGCTCGGCGAAGCGGTAGGCCTCCTCCAGGTGCGGGTAGCCGGAGAGGATGAAGCGGTCGATCCCGAGGTCGATGTATTCCTTCATCCGGTCGGCGACCTGGTCGGGCGAGCCGACGAGCGCGGTGCCGGCCCCGCCCCGCACCAGGCCGACGCCGGCCCAGAGGTTCGGCGAGACCACGAGCTTGTCGCGCCGGCCGCCGTGGAGCTGCATCATCCGGCTCTGGCCGACGGAATCCTGGCGCGCCAGGGTCGCCTGCGCCTTGGCGATGGTCGCGTCGTCGAGGCGCGAGATCAGCGACTCGGCCGCCTCCCAGGCGGCGGATTCGGTCTCGCGCACGATGACGTGCAGGCGGATGCCGTACGAGAAGGTCTTTCCGCGCTTGTCCGCCGCCTCGCGGGCCCGGGCAATCTTCTCCGCCACGCCGGCCGGGGGCTCGCCCCAGGTCAGGTAGACGTCGCAATGGTCGGCCGCGACCTCGATCCCGGCCGGCGACGAGCCGCCGAAATAGAGCGGCGGATAGGGTGTCTGCACCGGCGGGAAGATCAGCCGGCCATCCTCGACCTGCAGGTGCTCGCCCCGGTAGGTCACGGTCTCGCCGGAGAGGAGGGCGCGCCAGACCCGCAGGAACTCGTCGGTCACCGCGTAGCGCTCGTCGTGGCCGAGAAAGACGCCGTCGCCGCGCAGCTCCACGGGGTCGCCGCCCGTGACCACGTTGATGAGGAGCCGCCCGTCCGAGATCCGGTCGAGGGTGGCGGCCATGCGGGCGGCGGTCGAGGGCAGTTGCAGGCCCGGCCGCACCGCCACCAGGAATCGCAGGCGCTGCGTCAGCGGCGCCAGCGCCGAGGCGACGACCCAGGAATCCTCGCACGAGCGCCCGGTCGGCAGCAGCACCCCGTAATAGCCGAGCTCGTCCGCGGCCTGGGCGATCTGGCGCAGGTAGGGCAGCGAGACGGCGCGCGCGCCTTCCTGGGCGCCGAGATAGCGGCCGTCGCCGTGGGTGGGCAGGAACCAGAGGACGTCGGTCTGGCCGGTCATGGGGGGACTCCGGGGGAAAGGGGCGCCTGTTCGGCGGCAGTGATCGAGTTTTCCCACCCGCGACCTCATCCTGAGGTGCGACCGCAGGGAGCCTCGAAGGGGGGCTCCAGAAGTCTCAGGGCTAGCTGGAGCCCTCCTTCGAGGTCAGTCGATCTGCGATCGACCAACACCTCAGGATGAGGTCGCGGGCGGGGCGTGGCGGGCGTTTCGTCCGATTGTTCTCCGAACGATCCGTCAGCCCCGCCCATCCAGCAGGTGATCGAGAATCCGCCCTTCGAGGGCCGCCAGGTCCGGGTCGCCGCGCCGGCGCGGGCGGGGCACCGGCACCGCCACGTCGAGGGCGATGCGGCCGGATTCGACGACGAGGATGCGGTCGGCGAGCGCCACCGCCTCGGCGACGTCGTGGGTGACGAGGAGCGCCGTGAAGCCCTGCGCGCGCCAGATCCGCTCGATCATCGCCTGCATGTCGATGCGGGTGAGCGCGTCGAGGGCGCCGAGAGGCTCGTCGAGGGCCAGCAGCCCCGGCCGGCTGACGAGGGCGCGGGCGAGGGCCACCCGCTGGCGCTGGCCGCCCGAGAGGGTGGCGGGCCACTGCTCCGCCTTCTCGGCGAGGCCGACCTCGCGAAGCGCCGCCGCGGCCCGGGCACGCCGCTCCGCCGCCGTGCCGCCGCGCAGGCCGACCGCGACGTTGTCGAGGACGCTGGCCCAGGGCAGGAGGCGCGGCTCCTGGAACATGATCCGGCGCGGGGCGTCCGGGCGCGGAATGTCCTCGCCCTCGACCGCGACGCGGCCGGCGCTCGGCGCCTCGAGGCCGAGGATCAGGCGCAGCAGGGTGGACTTGCCGCAGCCCGAGCGCCCGACCACGGCGACGAACTGGCCCTCCGGGATGTGCAGGTCGAGCCCGTCGATGACCGGCTTGCCGCCGTCGAAGCTCTTGGAGAGGCCGCGCAGGGTGAGGCCGAGGCCGGGAGCGGCCCGGTCGCGGGCGATCTCGCGGTCGATGGCCTCGCGGCGCAGGCGCGCAGGGGCGGCGGGGGCGCCCTCGAACCGGCGCAGGGTGCTGGCGAACATGTGGGGAGACCCTGGTGAGGAGATTCCGGACGCGGGTTGGGTGTCAGGCGGCGCGGTAGGCGGGGTTCCAGGCGAGGCAGGCGCGCTCGAGCCGGCGGGTGGCGAGGTCGGCGACCTTGCCGAGCAGCGCGTAGATCAGGATCGCCAGCACCACGACGTCGACCAGCATGAACTCGCGCGCCTGCATCGCCATGTAGCCGAGCCCGGAGGAGGCCGAGATCGTCTCGGCGACGATGAGCGTCAGCCACATGATGCCGAGCGCGTAGCGCAGGCCCACGAAGACCGACGGCAGGGCGCCGGGCAGCACCACGCGCCAGAAGAGCTCGGGCCGCGACATGCCGTAGATCCGTCCCATCTCGACCAGCTGCGGATCGACCGAGCGGATGCCGTGCAGGGTGTTGGCGTAGATTGGGAAGAACACGCCGAGCGCCACCAGGAAGAGCTTGGCCTCCTCGCCGATGCCGAACCACAGGATGACGAGCGGGATCAGCGACAGGTGTGGGATGTTGCGGATCATCTGCACGGTGGTGTCGGTGAGGCTGTCGGAGAGGCGCGACAGCCCGTTGGCGAGACCGAGGGCAAAGCCGATGCCGCCGCCGATGAGGAAGCCGCTCGCCGCCCGCAGGAAGCTGACGCCGAGATTGGTCCAGAGCTCGCCGGTCTCGGCCAGCCGCCAGCCGGCCGCCGCCACGTCGAGGGGAGCCGGCATCAGCCGGGTCGAGACCAGCCCGGCCGAGCCTGCGGCCTGCCAGCCGACGAGGATCAGGGCCGGGAGCAGCCAGGGGGCGAGGCGGCGCGCCGCGGCCGCGGGGGAGGGGAGGGCGGGAGCAGGCATGACGGGTCAGCCGTTCTGGGGGACGGGGGCACGCAGCGCGTCGGCGATCCGGATCGGCCGCGGGATCAGGCCGAGGGCGTGGAAGCGGTCGGCGACGCGCTGCTGCTCGGCGATGGCGCTCGGGGTCATCGGGCCGATGACGTAATCGGTGCGGTCCACCGCCCGGCGGGTCGCGGCGAGCGGCACGCCGGTACCCTTGGACAGGAGGGCGGCCACCTCGCCGCGGTTGGCCTCGCACCAGCGTGCCACGCCGGACAGCGCCTCGAGCGCCGCGTCGAGCACCGGGGCGCGCTCGGTCGCGACGGTCCTGTGGGCGAGGAAGAAGTTGTTGGGCTTGGCGATGTCGGTGGCGAGCGCCAGCACCCGGGTCGTCGGCTGCATCTCCGCGATGGCGAAGTACGGGTCCCAGATCGTCCAGGCATCGACGCTGCCGCGGGCGAAGGCGGCGGCCGCATCGGCCGGGGCGAGCGTCACCGGCTCGATGTCGCGGTAGGTCAGCCCCGCCTTCTCCAGCGCCGCGATGGTGAGGTTGTGGGAGCTCGACGCCTTGGCGAAGGCGACGCGCCTGCCCCTCAGGTCCGCCAGGGTGCGGAGGGGCGAATCCTTCTGCACCAGCACCGCCGCGCCCGAGCCCGCGGCCTCCTGGGCCGCCACGTAGACGAGGGGCGACCCGGCGGCCTGCGCGAAGACCGGCGGCGCGTCCCCGGTCTGGCCGAGGTCGATGGCCCCGAGGCTGATCGCCTCGAGGAGCGGCGGGCCGAACGAGAACTCGACCCAGGTCACCCCGACGCCGAGGGGCTTCAGCCGCGCCTCGATCGCCCCCTGCTGCTTGGCGACGACCAGGATGCCGTTCTTCTGGTAGCCGATGCGCAGGGTGTCGGCGCCGGCGGCCGAGGCCGGCGAGGGAGCCGGCAGGGCGACGCCGGCGAGCGCCGCCGCCAGCAGCGTGCGACGGTCGATCACCGGGCGCCTCCGGCGACGCGGGCGAGGGGGGCGGCCTCGGCGGCGCGGGCGCCGACGAGCGCCGCGAGCTGGCCGCCGGCCTCCGCCACCCGCTGGCGGATCACCAGGGAGTCGAGGCCGCCGTCGCGAAAGTCGGGATCGGAGGCGTAGACCGCCGTCGGGACGGTCAGCGCGGTGAAGAAGCCGAAGAGCGGGCGCAGGGAATGCTCGACCACCAGCGCGTGGCGCGGCCCGCCGCCGGTGGCGGCGAGGGCCACCGGCTTGCCGGCGAGCGCCTCGGGCGGGACGAGGTCGAACAGGTGCTTGAACAGGCCCGTATAGGCGCCCTTGTAGACGGGGGTGCCGACCACGAGGGCGTCGGCCTCCTCCACTGCCTCGACGATGCGCCGGGCCGGCAGCGAGAGCTGGTCGCGGGAGAAGGCTCCCCCGAGGCCCGGGCCGGCATCGACGAGGTCGAAGATCCGCACGTCGACCGGCACCCGCACGGCGGCCTCGGCGGCGATCGCCTCGACCAGGGTGCGGGTCTTCGAGGGCCGCTGGATGTTGGCGGAGAAGCCGACGAGGCGCAGGCGCGTCATGGAGGTCCATCCGATGCTCGAGGAGGGCGGCACGGCCGGGGCGTCCAGCCCCCGTGCAGATGCCGCTACGATGCCGCCGATCCCAAGATCAGTCAACGAAATGGAATTTCAAATGAATGTATTGATGGAGTGATTATTGCCACGGCGACGAGATGATGGAGAAGATACGGTTTTTCGGGGCTCGAAATCTGGAACGATGCCGCCGGGCAACGGGCCCGGCCGGCCCCATCGACCGGACGGGGGCGCCGGGCCGGGCGGATCCCGAGCGGCGTTCGCGTCCATGAGGTCGGGTCCTTTGGACTCGCCGGGACCGCGTGCCGGAGCCGGCCCGGCCGTCACGCATCGATCGTCGCATCGGGATTAAATCCGAACTGTGAACGTGCAGGCCAGTCGAGAGCCGCTATATGGGAGTGTCAGCCGGCAAAAAGAATACCGGAGGATGCAAAAATACTCCATCACGACACGGGGCGCGATGATCGACATCGGCGCGTCATTGGGGTAATCGACCGCCTGCGCTGACAGATCGTTTCAGCACTTGCCAGATCACCTTGCCAGGGGCCCCCGACGATGTTCAACATGTTCAAGTCGCAGACCTCGCTCGACCTCACGCCGCGGACCTGCCTCGCGGTGTCGCTGATCTACTGCATGGGCTCGGACGGCGAGATCGACCCGGAGGAGGTCGGCCACCTGATGTCCGTGCTCGGCCGCCACACGACGCGCCAGCACCTCGAATCCGCCGTCCGCTACGCCCGCGCCACCCAGCCGGCGCAGTTCCTGGCCGACGCGACGCCCCGCCTGCGCCCGGACCAGCGGCTCTGCATCGTCCTCAACATGATCGACAGCGCCATGGCGGACGGCGAAGCCGAGCCGGGCGAGCAGCGCCTCATCATGCAGTTCGCCGAGGCCTTCGGCCTGTCGGAGCAGGAGCTGACCCCGTACTTCAAGGCCTTGGTGGCGAAGAACGACCGGGCGGTGCTGGACCGGTAGCGAAGCCGGAGCGGGGGTGAGGGGGTCTTGCCGGGCGAGACTTTTACCTGAAACACCCCCTCACCCCGTGGGCTCGCCGTGTCCCTAACGAGGAGAACACGGCCCTCTCCCCGCCCGCGGCAGGTCTGTCCGGGAAAAAGAATGGCGCGTCTCCCCTCTCCCGTGTGGGAGAGGGGCCGGGGGTGAGGGTGACACGCTGCCGAGTAAAGCGCTGACCGTTCCGCTGCCAGCACGACACTCAGCGTTTCATACTGAAGCGTGTCACCCTCGCGCGATCTTCGATCGCCCCTACCCCTCTCCCACACGGGAGAGGGGATCCCGCGCTTGATTTCAAAAGGTATTTTTCCCCCGGATAGCCCTGCCGCCCGCGAGGAGAAGAGGGACACGTACGCCCTGCCGGGCCAGTCCGAGTCGGGGACGAAAGCCTGCCGCCGCGCATTCCTCACACCACCGGGTTCACCAGCTCCTCCCCCCGCCGCAGCCGCCCGAGATTCTCGATGAGCAGGCCGATCACCCGGCCCTCGTAGAGGCTCGTCTCCCCGGCGCTGTGGGGCGTGACGATCACGTTCGGCATCCGCCAGAACGGCGCGTCGGCCGGCAGCGGCTCATCGTGAAAACAGTCGAGGCCGGCGCCGGCGATCCGGCGCTCGGTCAGTGCGCGGGCGAGCGCGTCCTGGTCGACCACCCGGCCGCGAGCGACGTTAATGAGCAGCGCGCCCGGCTTCATCGCCGCCAGCGCCGCCGCGTCGATGAGGTTCTCGGTCTCCGGCGTCAGCGGGCAGGCGAGCGCCACCACGTCGGCCTCCTTCAAAGCCTCGTGCAGCCGGTCCGGAGAAAAGACCGCCTCGACCGGGTCGCCGGCCTCCCGCGGGCGCCGGCGTAGGCCGATCACCCGCATGTCGAAGGCCCGGCCCAGCCGGGCGATGTGGGTGCCGATGCGCCCGAGCCCGATCACCAGCAGCGTCCGGCCGCCGAGCTCCTGCTCGCGCCGGGCCGGATCGGCGATCATCGGCCGCCAAGTCGCGGCGGCCTGGTTGCGCAGGGCTTCCGGCAGGCGGCGGGTGAGGCCCAGCATCAGCGCGAGCGCGTGCTCGGCCACCGCGCGCTCGTTGCCGCCCTGCGCGCTGGCGAGGCGGATGCCGCGCTCACGCAGGGCGTCCTTCGGGAACTGGTCGGTGCCGGCGCTGACCGACTGGATGAAGCGCAAGCGCGGCGCCCGCTCCAGGAGGCCGTGCCGCCACAGGCCCGAGACCACCAGTACCTCGGCCCGCGCCACCGCCTCTTCCAGCGCGGCGACGTCGCGCACCTCGACGAAGGGCCCGGGCGCGCCCGCCGCCCGGTAGGCATCGCCGAGGCGATAGGCGGCATGGGCGAGGACGATCGGGCTGGCGGGGACGGTCATCGGCGGGCGGCTCGCGATCTCGCTGGGAAGGCCCGGAGTTCACACCGGGGCCGGATCCGAGGCAAGGCATGACGCCACGCATGAAAAAGGCCCGCCCCCGCTTGCGCGGGGACGGGCCTCACGGCTCGCGAGAGTGGACTCCCGAACGGGGCGGAACGGGAGCCCGGCTCGATCAGCGGCCGTAGACGTACGGGGCGGCCGGGGCGTAGCCCGGGGGCACCTCGCGAACGAGCACGCCGCGATCGTCGCGCGGGTAGACGACGACGCTGCCGGTGCTGTCGACGGACGGGACGCCGCCCGGGGCACCGTAGGCACGCTCGATACCGCCGAGCGGGCCGCCGGCCTGCGAGCCAGAACGGTTGTAGGGCGAGCCGCCCTGGGCGAAGGCGGGGGCGGCGGCGACGGTCAGCAGGGCAGCCGCGAGGGCAAGGCGGGTCTTCATCTCAGTACCTGTCAGTCGAAGGGGACCGCTAAGCGGTTTCGCAGCGTCAACCATCGTGCCGGCAAAAGGTTCGCTGCGACATGTGCGCTGCCGCACGCGGCCGCATCTGGGCGGTCCGGCCACCCGGATTAGTTTGGAGCCCGTCTAGCCTGGAGGCCGACGCATGAGCTTCGACATCGTCCTGACGGTGAACGGCACGCGGCGCACGATCCCGATCCCCGACCCGCGCGTCACCCTGCTCGACCTGCTGCGCGAGGGCCTGCATCTCACTGGCGCCAAGAAGGGCTGCGACCGCGGCCAGTGCGGCGCCTGCACGGTGCTGGTCGACGGCCGGCGGATCAATTCCTGCCTGGCGCTGGCGGTCAGCCTCGACGGGGCCGACATCCTGACCATCGAGGGACTGGCCGAGGGCGACCGCCTGCACCCGGTGCAGGAGGCCTTCATCGCCCATGACGGGTTCCAGTGCGGCTTCTGCACCCCGGGCCAGATCATGAGCGCGGTCGGGCTGATCCGCGAGGCCCAGGCCGGCGACGACCCCGAGCGGGTGCGCGAGGCGATGAGCGGCAACCTGTGCCGCTGCGGCGCCTATGCGGGCATCACCGAGGCGGTGCTGGAGGCCCAGCAGGCCCTGAGCCAGAACGCCCCCACCACCCGGCAGGGAGAGGCGGCATGATCCCGTTCGAGTACGTCCGCGCCACCGACGTGGCCGGGGCGGTCGCGGCCGGGGCCGCGCCCGGTGCGGCCTATCTCGCCGCCGGCACCAACCTCCTCGACCTGATGAAGGGCGGCGTTGCCCGTCCGACCCGCCTCGTCGACATCACCCGGCTGCCCGGCCTCGCCGCCGTGGAGCGGCGGGACGACGGCGGCTTGCGCATCGGCGCGCTCGCCCGCAACAGCGACCTCGCGCACGATCCCGCCTTCGCCGAGGCCTATCCCGCGGTGGCCGAGGCCCTGCTCTCCGGCGCCTCGGCGCAGCTGCGCAACGCCGCGACGGCAGCCGGCAACGTGATGCAGCGCACCCGCTGCGCCTACTTCACCGACCCGGGCAGCGCCTGCAACAAGCGCCGGCCCGGCAGCGGCTGCGACGCCATCGGCGGCGAGACCCGGCTCCACGCGGTCCTCGGCTGGAGCGAGGCCTGCATCGCCACCCACCCGTCGGATTTCTGCGTGCCCCTCGTCGCCCTCGACGCGGGCGTCGAGATCGCCGGGCCCGCCGGCACCCGCCTGGTGCCGCTCGAATCCTTCCACCGCCTGCCCGGCACCACGCCGGAGCGCGAGACGGTGCTGGAGCCCGGCGAGCTGATCACCGCGCTCGTCCTGCCGCCGGAGGCCGCCGCCTTCGCCGGCCACAGCCGCTACCTCAAGGTCCGCGACCGCACCTCCTACGCCTTCGCGGTGGTCTCGGCGGCGGCGGCCCTGCGGCTCGAGGACGGCCGCATCGCCGAGGCGCGGCTGGCCCTCGGCGGCGTCGCCCTCAAGCCCTGGCGGTCCAGGGACGCGGAAGGCCTGCTTACCGGCCGCGCGCCCGACGCGGCCGCCTTCCGGGAGGCGGCGGACGCCGCGCTGGCCGGGGCAAGACCCTCCGGCGACAACGCCTTCAAGATCGAACTCGCCCGCCGCCTCGCGGTGCGGGCGCTGACCGCCGCCGCCGCCGGCACGCCCGCGCGCCTGCCCGCGCTGCCGGGTTCCGTCCTCGCCCCCGCCCCGGAGGCCGCGCATGTCTGAGACCGCTCTTCGCCCGATCCGCCACGGCTCGAATCTCGGCCAGCCCCTCACCCGCCGGGACGGCATCCTGAAGGTGACGGGCGCGGCTCCCTACGCCGCCGACCGCCACCCGCCCGGGATGCTCCACGCCGTGATGGCGGTGAGCCGCATCGCCCGCGGCCGGGTCACCCGCCTCGACGTCGCGGCGGCGCAGGGCCATCCCGGCGTCGTCGCCGTGATGACGCCGCAGAACAAGCCGGCGCTGGCCCAGCACCCCGACGAGAAGCACGACGGCTTCACCTTCCGGCTCGACCTCCTCCAGGACGACCGGGTGCGCTATGCCAACCAGCCGGTCGCGGTGGTGATCGCCGAGACCCTGGAGGCCGCCACCGAGGGCGCCGCCCTGCTCGATCCGGCCTACGAGGTCGAGACGCCCGCGGTCGGCCTCGACGGGGCGGAGCCCTACACGCCGGAGGCGATCGGCGTCGGCGACCCGGCCGACATGGAGACCGGCGACGTCGCGGCCGGCCTTGTCGCGGCGGCGCGCACCGTCGCGGCGACCTACGAGACGCCCGCCCAGTACCACAACGCGATGGAGCCCCACGCCGTCGTCGCCACCTGGGACGGCGACCGGCTCGACCTCGACATGCCCTCGCAGGGGCTGGCGATGGCGCAAGCGCGCATCGCCGGCCTGTTCGGCATCCCGCCCGCGAACATCCACATCCGCAGCCCGTTCCTCGGCGGCGGCTTCGGCTCGAAGGGGATGATCGCCGGCCCCCAGGTGCTCGGCATCATGGCGGCCCGCCTCGTCGGCCGGCCGGTGAAGCTCGTGATGAGCCGCCCCCAGATGTTCGGCCCGGTCGGCCACCGCGCCCCGACCCGCCAGACCCTGCGCCTCGGCGCGGCGGAGGATGGGGCACTGACCGCCCTCGATCACGAGACACTCACGGCGACGAGCACCTTCGACGACTTCGTCGAGCCGAGCGGCGGCGTCTCGCACACGCTCTACGCCGCCCCGGCGCTCGCCACCCGCCACCGGGCCGTGCGGCTCGATACCGGCACGCCGCTCTTCATGCGCGCGCCCGGCGAGGCTTCGGGCAGCGCGGCGCTGGAGGCCGCGATCGACGAGATGGCCGAGGCCTGCGGCATGGACCCGCTGGACTTCCGCCTGCGCAACTACGCCGAGACCGAGCCGGCCTCCGGCAAGCCCTTTTCCTCGAAGGCGCTGCGGGCGTGCTACGCCCAGGGCGCGGCGGCGTTCGGATGGAGCGAGCGCCCGCTGGCGCCGCGGCAGATGCGCAATGCCGACGGGCTGCTGGTCGGCTGGGGGGTGGGTACCGCCACCTTCCCGGCGCTGATGTTCCAGGCCGAGGCGCGGGCGGTGCTAAGGGCCACCGGCGCGGCCTCGGTGGCGATCGGCGCCATCGACATGGGGCAGGGGGCCTGGACCGCGCTCGCCCAGATCGCCGCGGAAGAGCTCGGCCTTCCCATCGACGCGATCGACTTCCGCATCGGCTCCTCGGACCTCCCGAACGGCGGCATCGCCGGCGGCTCGGCCCACACCGCCACCGCCGGTACGGCGATCAAGGCGGCGGCAACGGATGCGATCGCGCAGCTGACGGCGCTCGCGACGCAGGACCAGCGCTCGCCCCTCTACGGCGCCGGCAATGCCGGGGTGATCGCCCGCGCCGGCCGCCTGGTGCGGCGCGACGACGAGACCCGGTCCGAGAGCTTCGCCGACATCCTGACCCGGGCCGGCAAGGACGCCGTGGAAGGCAAGGGCGCGGCCGGGCCCGACGCGGCGCGGGAGCA
This sequence comes from Methylobacterium sp. ap11, assembly GCF_900110515.1. Taxonomy (NCBI): domain Bacteria; kingdom Pseudomonadati; phylum Pseudomonadota; class Alphaproteobacteria; order Hyphomicrobiales; family Methylobacteriaceae; genus Methylobacterium; species Methylobacterium sp. ap11. Next base: position 400,553 of record NZ_FOEB01000003.1, read on the forward strand.
CTACGCCATGCACGCCCACGGCGCGGTCTTCGCCGAGGTGACGGTCGACCCCGATCTCGGCCAGATCCGGGCGACGCGCCTCGTCGGCGCCTTCGCGGCCGGGCGGATCATCAACCCGCGGCTGGTGCGCAGCCAGTATTACGGCGGGATGATCTGGGGCGTCTCCTTCGCCCTGCACGAGCAGGCGGTGATGGACCCCCGCACCGGCCGGCCGATGAACGCCAACTTCGCCGAGTACCACGTGCCGGTGAACGCCGACGTGCCCTCGCTCGAGGCGATCCTGGTCGAGGAGGAGGATCCCCACGTCAACCCGCTCGGCATCAAGGGGGTGGGCGAGATCGGCGTGACGGGGAGTGCCGGGGCGATCGTCAACGCGATCTGGCACGCGACCGGCAAGCGGGTGAGGACGCTGCCGGTGACGCTGGACAAGCTGCTGTAGGGCCTCGTTCGGCGGAGCGGGGTCCGGTTCGTCGAAAGAAGACGCGATCGGGCGCCGCTCCGGGGAACCGGCGGCGTCCGGCTGCGGCGGCGTTTACGCGCTGGCGGCCAGCACCCGCTCGGCCGCCGCTCCCAGCACCCGCACGCCGAGCGCCAGGTCCTCCTCCCGGGTGTCCTCGCTCCAGTGATGGCTGATGCCGCCGATCGAGGGCACGAACAGCATCGCGGCGGGCATCACCTTGGCGACGTTCTGGGCGTCGTGGCCGGCCCCCGAAGGCATCGCCTGCCAGCCCCCCGGGCACAGGACCTCGGCCGCGTCCGAGAGCGCGTCCATCAGTCCGGGATCGCACAGGGCCGGGCTGTTGCGGGAGATCTCCTCCAGGGTCGCCGTGCAGCGCTCGCGCCGGTTGCTCTTGCGGATCAGCGCCCGCAGCGTCGCCTCCATCCGTTCCAGCACCGGCACGGACACGTCGCGGAACTGGAAGAGAATCTCGGCCCGGCCCGGGATGATGCTCGGGGCGCCGGGATCGAGGGTGATGCGCCCGGTGGTCCAGGTGCTGCGCTCGCCGCAGATCCGTGGAAACGCCTCGTCGATGGCCGAGAGCAGGCGCACGGCGGTGAGCCCCGCGTCGCGCCGCTCCGCCATCGTGGTGCCGCCGGCATGGTCCTGCGCGCCCTCGATCACGATCCGGAACTGCCAGATCGCCACGATGCCGGTGACGACGCCGAGGCGCTGGCCCGCCGCTTCGAGCTGGGTGCCCTGCTCGATGTGCATCTCGAGGAAGCCGCGGTAGCGCCCGGCCTCCAGCTGCATCCGCGGCAACCCGGCGAGGCCGGCCGCCTGCAGCGCCTCGCGCAGGGGCGTGCCGTCGGTGCTGTTGCGGCTTTCGTCGATCGCCGCCTCGGTGACCTCGCCGATGGCGGAGCGGCTGCCGAGGAAGCCGATGTCGAAATGCCCCTCCTCGTCGGCGAAGGCGCAGACGTCGACCGGCAGCCCGGCCCGGGCGAGCGCGATCCCCGCCACGACGCCGAGCGCCCCGTCGAGCCAGCCGGCCTCGTTCTGGCTCTCGATGTGGCTGCCGACGAGGAGATGCGGCCCCGCGCCGGGATGGCGCCCGAGCACGGTGCCGACCCCGTCGATGGTGGGGGCGAGCCCGCATTCCTCCAGCCGTCGCATCAGCCAGCGCCGGGATTCCATGTCCTGCGGCGAGTAGGTCGGACGGTGCACGCCGGTGCGGAAGCGGCCGATCGCCCGCAAAGCGTGGAGGTCCTCGAGAAAGGCCCGGGTGTCGATCTCCGCCATGGTCCTCGTCGTCCTCGCCGGGGCTCGCGCCGCGCCGAAGGGAACGACGCGGCGCGGGATGGGGCACGATCCGTACCACGGGAGTGTTCAAGATATAACAAACTGGGATCTGACCTGCCCGCCTCGCGTGCCTGCAGGCTGGATGAACGGGCCGGAGCGGTGCGGTTCAGCCGCCCGCCGCCACGACCGGGGCGGGGCGATCATTCGGGGTACGCACAGGAAGGTACTTTCAGGATGAGCAAGCCATTCGGTCTGGCGGCGGCCGCCCTCGTGCTCGCCGCCCTCTCGATCGCACCGGCCTCGGCGCACGGCCGTCACCACGACCGCCATCATGGCCGTCACCCTCATGGCTATCACCCTCATGGGCATCATCATGGGCACGAGGACCGGCATGGGCGTCACGGCTGGGGCGGATGGCACGGGGATCGATACGGGGGCGGTCCGCGGATCTACGTCGACCGGCGTCCCGTCGTCGTGCGGGGTGGGGGCCGGCCCGTCTTCGTCGACCGGCGCCCGATCTATGATCGGCGCCCGATCCTGGTCGACAGCGGGCCGCGCCGCGTCGTGGCGGCGGGAGGCTACCCGGTCTACGTGCCCCGCCCCGGCGACGGCTGCTCGACCCGGCAGCGGGTCGGCCTGACGGAGTGGGGGATGCGCAAGGTCGTGACTACCCGGACCTGCATCGTTCCGTAAAAGTCCCGCCGCATGAATCGAGGCGGAACCAAGGCTCGACCGCACGGACCTTGGTACCGGGCCCTGATCCGGAACCGCGCGACCGCGGACCGGATTTATCCCCGGCAACGCGGCGGCGACGCCACCGCGCGGCTCTCGCCCTCCCGGGCGTTTCCTCCCTGGACTTCGGGCCGCCCGACGAGGGCGGCCTTTTTTCGTCGGCGAGGATCGCTCGGGCGCCGCCCTCAGGCCGTCGCCCACTCGTCCTTGGCCTCGGCGGTGGTGCGGTTGAGGCGCACCTGCCCATCCTCGACGCTGGCGATGGAATCGACGTGGATGAAGTGGTGGTGGCCGCCGGCCTCCGGATCGGTCTTCGTCAGCTTGATCCGCTGCCCGTCGAGATGATCGATCGTGCCGACATGGCCGCCGTCGGAGCCGACGACGGGCATGTGCTCCTTGATGCCGCTGGTCTCGATCATCGCGTGCTCCCGTGCTGGTGCGGCGATCAACGAGGATACAGGGGGTGAGTTCCAAGCGCTCCGGGAGGCCCTGCGGACCCCCGAAGCGGGGTGGGATCAGGCCCCCGGCGCCACGACCTTGCCGTCCTCGCGGCGCCACAGCTTGAGCGGGTTGCCGGTGCGCAGGGCCGCCGGCAACAGGGCCTCGGGCATGTCCTGGTAGCTCACCGGGCGCAGGAAGCGGTGGATCGCCAGGCTGCCGACCGAGGTGGTGCGCCCGTCCGAGGTCGCCGGATACGGCCCGCCATGCACCATGGCGTGGCCGACCTCGACGCCGGTGCCGAAGCCGTTGACCAGGATGCGCCCGACCCGGCGCTCCAGCACCGGCAGGAGCGCGCGAGCCGCCTCGAAGTCGGCCTCGTCGAGATGCACGGCAGCGGTCAGCTGGCCCTCCAGCCGCTCCAGCACCGCGCGGATCGTCGCGAGGTCGGGGCAGTGCACGACGAGCGAGGCGGCGCCGAAGACCTCCTCGGCGAGGTTGTGGTCGGCGAGGAAGGCTTGCGCGGTCGTGGCGAAGAGCGCCGCCTGGCCCTGGTTCGTGCCGCCGGCGAGCCCGCGCGCCAGGGTGGTGACGGCGGGGTTGGCCTCGAGCGCCGCGACGCCGGCGCAATAGGCCTTGTGGATGCCGGGCGTCAGCATCGTGGCGGCCTGGATCTCGGCCAGGGCGGCGGAGGCCGCGTCCAGGAAGCCGTCGAGGCCCGGGCCCTCGACCGCCAGGATCAGGCCCGGATTGGTGCAGAACTGGCCCGAGCCGAGGGTGAGCGAGCCGGCGAAGGCGCGGCCGATGTCGCGGCCGCGGGCCTCCAGCGCTGCCGGCAGCAGGACGACCGGGTTGATGCTGCTCATCTCGGCATAGACCGGGATCGGGACGGGGCGGGCGGCGGCAGCTTGCATCAGCGCCAGGCCGCCGCGGCGCGAGCCGGTGAAGCCCACCGCCGCGATGCGCGGATCGGCCACCAGCGCCTGGCCGACCGAGATGCCGGCATCGAGCAGCAGCGAGAACACGCCCTCGGGCAGGCCGCATTGCTTCACCGCCGCCTGCACGGCGCGGCCGACGAGTTCGGAGGTCCCGGGATGGGCCGGGTGGGCCTTGGCCACCACCGGGCAGCCGGCGGCGAGCGCGGACGCCGTGTCGCCGCCCGCCACCGAGAAGGCGAGGGGGAAGTTCGAGGCGCCGAACACCGCGACCGGGCCGACGGCGATCTGGCGCAGGCGCAGGTCGGGGCGCGGCAAGGGCTTGCGCTCGGGTTGCGCCGGGTCGACCCGGGCCTCCAGGAAGCCGCCGTCGCGCACGACCCCGGCGAACATCTTGAGCTGGCCGACGGTGCGGCCGCGCTCGCCCTCCAGCCGGGCGCGGGGCAGGCCGCTCTCGGCCATGCAGCGCACGATCAGCTCGTCGCCGAGGGCGAGGATCGCCTCGGCCACCGCTTCCAGGAAGCGGGCACGGTCCTCCAGCGCGGTCTCGCGGTAGGGGTCGAAGGCCTCGGCCGCGAGGGCGCAGGCCCGGTCCACGTCGGCCGGCGTCGCCGCCGCGAAGGCCGGCTCCAGGCTGTTTCCGGTGGCGGCCTCGACCGCCCGGAAGGTCTCGCCCTCGCCGCGGCGGGTGGCGCCGCCGATCAGGTTCTCTCCGGTGATCCGCATGGGGTCGCGTCCTCTCCTGTGATGCGCGACCGCCCGGGCGGTCGGCCCGGGCGGTCGGCATCGTGTCGTTGGTGGGGCTTATGCCCCGGGGCGTGGGGAGGATCCACCGGGGCGGGGCGCGAAAGTCCGGGCCGTCCCCGCTGCGACCGTCTGTCCGGGGCGCTTGCCGTGACGCCCCGCGGACCGATCTGCCCACGACCGGCGTCAGGTCCGAGGCCGGGACGAAGGACCCGATGCAGATTCATCTCGACGCCGTCGGGGGCGTGGCCGGCGACATGGTCGCGGCGGCGCTCCTCGACGCCTTTCCGGAGCACGAGGCGGGCGTGCGCGAGAGCGTGGCGCGGGCGAGCCGCGGCCGCACCGCCTGCACGCTCCTCGCCCATGGCGACGGCGTGCTCCAGGGCCGCCGCTTCGCCGTCACCGGCCCCGAGGGCGAGGCGCCCGACCGCCCGGCGGACGACCGCGGCCATCACCACCACGATCACCATCATCACGGCGACCACGCCGCCCATCACCACCACGATCATGACCGTCACCACCATCACGGCGGCGGCCACGCGCACCGGCACTGGTCCGCGATCCGCCGCGACCTGGAGGCGAGCGGGCTGCCGCCCGCGATGCTCGCCCACACGCTGGCGATCTTCGGGCATCTCGCCGAGGCCGAGGCGCGGGTGCACGGCATCCCGGTCGCGGACGTGGCGTTCCACGAGGTCGGCGCCTGGGATTCGATCGCCGACATCGTGGCGGCGGCGCACCTGATCGATGCGATCGGTGCCACCCGCTGGTCGGTCTCGGCCCTGCCCCTCGGCTCGGGGCGGGTGATGACCCAGCACGGGCCGCTGCCGGTCCCGGCGCCCGCGACCGCCTTGCTGCTCGAAGGCTTCCTCACCCTCGACGACGGCGTGCCGGGCGAGCGGGTGACGCCGACCGGCGCGGCGATCCTGCGCCATCTCTGCGGCGACCAGCCCAAGAAGAGCGGGCCGCGCCGGCTCCTGCGCAGCGGCCTCGGCTTCGGCACCAGGGTGATGCCGGGCCTGAGCAACGTGCTGCGGGTGCTGGCCTTCGAGGAGCAGGGCGAGACCGGCTCTCCCGGTCACCGTGAGCTCGGCATCATCGAGTTCGAGGTCGACGACCAGTCGGCCGAGGACCTCGCCATGGGGCTCGACCGGCTGCGGGCGCACGACAAGATCTTCGACGTCGTGCAGATGCCGGTCTTCGGCAAGAAGGGCCGGATGATGACCCATGTCCGGGCGCTCGCCCGGGCCGACGCGATCGAGGAGGCGATCGAGGCCTGCTTTCGCGAGACCACCACGATCGGGCTGCGCCACCACACCGTCTCGGGGGCGGCGCTGACGCGGCGCCTCGACACCGTCGAGGTCGCCGGCCGGCCGGTCCGGGTGAAGAGCGTCGCACGGCCGGGCGGGCGGACCGCCAAGGCGGAATCCGACGACGCCCTGGCGACCGAGGGCCACGCCGCCCGCCAGGCCCTGCGCCGCGAGGCCGAGCGCCTGGCCCTCGCACTGCCGGAGGAGCAGCGATGAGCGCCCCCCTCGACTCCGTCCTCGCCGGGCTCGGGCCGGTCGCCGTCGCGGTGAGCGGCGGGGTCGACAGCCTGACGCTGGCGACGATCGCGCATCGCACCAGCCTTGAGCCGCCCTTGATGGTGCACGCCGTCTCCCCGGCCGTGCCCGGCGAGGCGACCGCGCGGGTGCGGGCGGAGGCCGCCCGCGAGGGCTGGAACTTGCGGGTGATCGAGGCCGGCGAGTTCGCCGATCCGGCCTACCGCGAGAATCCGGTCAACCGCTGCTTCTTCTGCAAGACCAACCTCTACGGGGCGATCCGGCAGGTGACCGGGCGCCAGATCGTGTCCGGCGCCAATCTCGACGACCTCGGCGAGTACCGCCCGGGCCTCGACGCCGCCCGCGAGCACGGGGTGCGCCACCCCTTCGTCGAGGCGGGGTTCAGCAAGGCGATGGTGCGGGGGCTCGCCCGCGACCTGGGCCTCGGCGCGGTGGCGGAACTGCCCTCGGCGCCCTGCCTGTCGAGCCGGGTGGAGACCGGCATCCGGATCGAGCCCGAGACCCTGGCTTTCATCCACGCCGTCGAGCGGCTGGTCGGCGAGGATTTGACGGCGACGGGTGCCCAGAGCGGTCCCAGGAGCGCGGTGCGCTGCCGGGTGCGGGCCGCCGGTATCGTGGTCGAGCTCGATCCCCACAGCCTCGCCGGCCTGCCGGATACGAGGCGGGTCGATCTCGGCCGCCGCATCGCGGCGTGCGCGCCGGCCCGGCTCGCCGACGCGCCGGTCTCCTTCGCGCCCTACCGCACCGGCAGCGCCTTCTTGACGGGGGGGGCGGCCCAATGAGCCTGTCCGACGAATTCACCCTCGACTTCGCCCGACCCGAGCGCATCGGCCTCGAGGAGGCGGTGTTCGCCGCCGGCAAGTCGCCGGCGCAGATCGACGCCATCCTGGCGGCGGCCGACGAGCGGGGCGCGCGCTTCCTCGTCACCCGCCTCGACCCGGAGCGCTTCGCGGCCCTCCGGTACAGGGACCGGCTCGATTACTGCGCGGTCTCGCGCACGGCGTTCTTCGGCGCGGCGCGTCCGGTCGAGGGGCCCGCCCGCATCGCCATCGTGGCGGCCGGCACCTCGGACGTGCCGGTGGCCCGCGAGGCCGAGCGGACGCTGGCCTATCAGGGCCACGCCACCACGCTGATCGCCGATGTCGGCGTCGCCGGCCTGTGGCGGCTGACCCGGCGGGTCGAGGAGATCCGGGCCCATCCGATCGTCATCTGCGCCGCCGGCATGGATGCGGCGCTCCCCAGCGTGCTCGGCGGCCTCGTCGCCGGCGCGGTGATCGCGGTGCCGACCTCGGTCGGCTACGGCGTCGCGCAGGGCGGGCGCGCCGCCCTCGACGCGGTGCTGGCGAGCTGCGCGCCCGGCATCGCGGTCGTCAACATCGACAACGGCTACGGCGCGGCCTGCGCGGCGCTCCGCCTGCTCCACGCGGCAAACCGCCTGACGGAGTCGTCCCGATGAATCCCGCTCAAGGAGAATCGCCATGGAACGTCGCAGCTTCCTGCAGGGTGCGGCCCTCGGAGCCGGTCTCGCGGTCTCCGGCTCCGCGGGGGCGGCCGTGAACGCCCCGCCCGCCCCGCTGCCCAACACGCGGCCCAACGACCCCGCCGACCTGCCGTTCGTCACCGATCCCGGCGAGCGCCGGGGCGAGATGCTCTACCGGCCCTTCGGCCGCACGGGCGAGAAGATCTCGGCGATCGGCATGGGCGGCTTCCACCTCGGCAAGTCCGCGGTGACCGATGCCGAGGCGACGCGGCTGATCCACGAGGGTGTCGACCGCGGCATCACCTTCATGGACAATTGCTGGGACTACAACGAGGGCCGCTCGGAGGAGCGGATGGGCATCGCCCTCGAGCAGGACGGCTATCGCAACAAGGTCTTCCTGATGTCCAAGATGGACGGGCGGACCAAGCAGGAGGCCATGAAGCAGATCGACCAGTCGCTGCGCCGCCTGCGCACCGACCGGATCGACCTCGTCCAGCACCACGAGATCCTGCGCTACGACGATCCCGACCGGGTCTTCGCCGAAGGCGGCGCCATGGAGGCGTTCCAGGAAGCCAAGAAGGCCGGCAAGCTGCGCTATATCGGCTTCACCGGCCACAAGGACCCGCGCATCCACCTGCAGATGCTCGAAGTGGCGGCCGAGCGCGGCTTCCACTTCGATTCGGTGCAGATGCCGCTCAACGTGATGGACGCGCATTTCCGCAGCTTCGGCCACCTCGTGCTGCCCTACCTCGTCCAGAACGGCATCGCGGCGCTCGCCATGAAGACCTTCGGCGACGGGGTGATCCTGAAGAGCGACGCGCCGATCAAGCCGATCGAGTACCTGCACTTCTCGCTCAACCTGCAGACTTCGGTGGTCATCACCGGCATCCAGAACCAGCGCGACCTCGACCAGGCCTTCGAGGCGGTGAAGACCTTCACGCCGATGGACAAGGCGACGGTGGCGGAACTGCTCACCCGCAGCCGCCCCTACGCGCTGGAGGGCAAGTACGAGCTGTTCAAGACGAGCGCCACTTTCGACGGCACCGCCAAGAACGCCGCCTGGCTCGGCGAGGACGTGCCGGGGGTGAAGAAGCTGGCGCCCACCATGGAGTGAGGGCGGCGTTTTAAGACACAACCATGACGGCTGCCGGCGCGTTGACCCTACGTCTTCCCGCCGGCACGACCCAGTCGTCAAGGATGGCCGCCCCCATGAACGAACCGTCGACCCCGCACCGCAACCCGTCCGCCGAACTCCACACGATGAACGAGCGGCTGGCCGCCTGGGCCGCCTGCGCCACCGAGGACAGCCCGGCGCTGATCGAGCGCTTCGAGGCGATGGGCTACGCGGTGCGCGGCAAGACCCGCGAGGAGGTGGAGGCGGTGTTGCGCTGCCCGCCGGAGCGGGCGGTACGGGGGTGAACGAGGATTGTCTTCGCGCTCGCCGCGTGACTACGTGACCGTCTGCCGTCCTGCATCGCACTGCGTAAAGACAGCGCCGCGTCGCCTGCCAGGTGGACGGGCCCTGCCTCGGCCACGGCGGCGGAGCGCTCTGCGCGATCGGCCGCCTTCGCGACGCAGGGCGGGAGGTTCACGAGGGATGCGGAGGCGACCAGCCCTGCACTAACCATCCGGGCGAGGATCGGCGTCATCGGGCCTCCGGGAAGCTCACGCCGGTGAGGCGCTCGGACATCTCCCACAGCCGCGCGGCCGCCGCCTCGTCCAGCGCCTGGGCGGGGATCCGCGCGGGGCCGGGCGCGCCGCGGGTCTCGCCGAGGCGGATCGGGCCGTAATACCCACCCGCTTTCGCCGCCGGCGCGGCCGCGGCGTAGAGGGTCGGCAGCGCGCCCTGCGCGACGGGCTGGAACAGGAACCACAGGAGGCTCCGCGCCAGCCCGCCGACGCTGCGGGCGCCGGCGCCGTTCGGCAGCAGATCGGTGCGGGCGATGCCCGGATGGGCGGCGAGGCTGGCAAGGCCCCATCCCCCGGCATCGCTGCGGCGCTGGAGCTCGAGGGCGAACATCAGGCAGGCGAGCTTCGACTGGCTGTAGACCGCCATCGGCCGGTAGGCGCGCTCCGCCTGGATGTCGTCGAAGGCGATGCGCCCGCTGCGGGCCGCGACGCTCGACAGCGAGACGACCCGCGGGGCGCCGGCCCGGCTCAGCAGCGGCAGCAGGCGCGCGGCGAGGGCGAAGTGGCCGAGATGGTTGGTGGCGAATTGCAGCTCGTGGCCGTCGGCGGAGACCTGCCGCGTCGGCGGGGCCATCACGGCGGCGTTGTTGATCAGGAGGTCGATCCGGTCGCGGCTTCCCGCCATCCGCTCGGCGAAGGCGGCGACCGAGGCGAGGCTCGCGAGGTCGAGGGCCTCGAACGCGACCCGCGCCTCCGGCACCGCCTGCCGGATGCGGGCGAGCGCCGCCGCGCCCTTGTCCGGGTTGCGCCCGGCGACGATCACCTCCGCCCCGGCGCCGGCGAGGGCCAGGGCGTCCTCGAGGCCGAGGCCCCCGGTCCCGGTGACGATCGCGGTGCGTCCCGCCTGGGACGGCAGATCGGCCAGCGTCCAGCCCGACATGGTCGCGACTCCCTTTCACCGAGTGCATGATCGCACTCAGTGCAAATTTATTACTGCACCGGGTGCAACTTCTCAAGGGGGAAGCGCCGTGCGAGAAGGCCGCATGGAGAGCGAGTCTGGACAGCCCGTGAGCCTGCGCGCGCGCAAGCGCCAGGAGACGCTGCGGCGGATCGCCGAGACCGGCCTGCGGCTGTTCGGCGAGCGCGGCTACGAGGCGACGACGCTCGACGCCATCGCGGAGGCCTCCGGCATCTCGCGTCGGACGTTCTTCTCCTACTTCCGGTCGAAGGAAGAGATCCTGCTGGACTGGCAGATGCGGGGTTTCGGCGCGCAGCTGCGCGAGGCGGTGCTGGCCCAGCCCGACGCGGCGCCGGTCGACGTCGTCCGGGGCGCCATGCTGCACCTCGTGGCGGGCATCCGAACCCAGGAATTCATCAGCATCGACCGGGTGCTGCGCGCGAACGAGACCTTGCAGGCGCGCAAGCAGGCGACCTACGGCCTGCACGAGCGGGCCTTGCACGAGGCTCTCGTCGAGCGCTGGCCGGACCCCGCCCGCAGCCAGGCCTTGCGCCTCGTCGCGATGGTCTCCCTCGGCGCGATGCGGCTGGCGATCGAGGCCTGGATCCAGGCCGGCGGCGACCGGAGCGCCGCCCCGTTCCTGGAGGAGGCCTTCGCGCAGATCAGGATAGAGGTCTGCGGACACTCCGGAACGAGCAGACAGCTATCCGCATCGTGATGCTCTGGCCTTCAGTTCACCCCACCCGCAACCCCGCGGCGATCTCCCGGATCGCGTCCCACGCCGTCATCACGTCCGCCCGCGTCGTATTGGTCTGGCCGACCTGGAAGCGGAGGACGAAGCGATCCCCGTGCCGGGTCTGGGTCAGGTAGGTGCGACCGTCGTCGTTGATCCGTTCCAGAAGGCGGGCGTTCAGCGCGTCGAGGTCGTCCGCACCGTCACCGGTGCCCGCACCGGCACCGGTGCTCGCACCGGCACCGGTGCTTGCACCGGCAGGGGCGTAGCGGAAGCTGAACAGCGAGAGGACCGGCGCCGAGGTCAGCTCGAAATCCGGGTCGGCGTCGATGATCCCGGCGAGCTCCCGCGCCCAGGCGACGTGGGCGCGGATCATCTCCCGCAGCGTCTCGACGCCGTAGGAGCGGATCACGAACCACAGCTTCAGGGCCCGGAAGCGGCGCCCCAGCGGGATCGACCACTCGTTGTAGTCGACGACGCCGTCGCGCCCGAGCGTGCGCAGGTAGGCGGGGCGCAGGCCCAGCGTGTCGGTCAGCGCCTTCGGGTCGCGGACGAAATGGGCCGAGCAGTCGAAATGGGTGAACAGCCACTTGTGCGGGTTGAACACCAGGCTGTCGGCGAGCTCGGCGCCGCGCATCAGGTCGCGGAACTCGGGACAGATCATCGCGCTGCCGGCCCAGGCGGCATCGACGTGGAGGAACACCCCGTGCCGCTGTGCCACCGCGGCGACCGCCTCGATCGGGTCGCAGGCGCCGATGCCGGTGCCGCCCAGGCACGCGACGATGGCGGCCGGCACCCGCCCGGCCTCCCGGTCGGCCCGGATCGCCGCGTCGAGGGCGTCCGGGTCCATGCCGTGGAGCGGGCCGGTCACGGGGATCCGCACCAGGTTGGCGTCGCCGATGCCGGCGATGCGCACCGCCTTGTCGACGGAGGAATGGACCTGCTGCGAGGCGTAGACCCGCAGGGTCGGCCCGCCCGCGAGGCCGGTCGCGTTGCCGGTGAAGCCGAGCGCCCGCTCGCGCGCGGTGAGGAGGGCGGCGAGCGTCGCGCCCGAGGCCGAATCCTGGATCACGCCGGAAAAGTCCTGGGGCAGGCCGATCATCTGGCGCAGCCAGTCCATCACCCGGGTCTCGAGCTCGGTCGCGGCCGGCGAGGTCTGCCAGAGCATACATTGCGCGGCGAGCGCCGCGGTGACGAACTCCGCCACCAGGGAGGGCGGGCTGGCATTGGCCGGGAAATAGGCGAAGAAGCGCGGGTGCTGCCAATGGGTCATGCCCGGCATCACCACCCGGTCGAGATCGGAAAAGATCCGCTCCATCGGCTCGCCCGCGGCGGGCGGGGTCTCGGGCAGCTGACGGAGGATCTCGCCGGGGGCCACCTGCGCCCGCACCGGCCGCTCGCCGACGCCTTCGAGGTAATCCACCGACCAGTCGGCAGCCCGGTGCGCCCAGGCCCGAAACGTCTCGTCGTCCATCGCGTCCGCGCTCCTCCCGACGGCCCGGTCTTCCGGTGCCCGGACGGGGGTCTAGCAGGTTTCGAGGAGCGCGCCTCCCCGCGCCGGGGTCGGGGCCGGCAATCGAGGCCGGGCGCGCGCCAGCAGGCTTTTCCCGGCGAACAGTCCATCGCGCGGGCGATCCACTTGAGCGCCCCACCGAAACATGCCACGCTCAATCAAGCGGGACATATTTGCGGTTTCTTAACCAATTTTAGGTTGTAATGATCGAGTATCGAATCATTTCAGCGTGGCGTTACAGGACGAAAGCACCAATTTGTCGAGGACGGATTGGATTGTCGCCATCTGTTTCGGGACTTCTTAACACGTCGTGTTAGTTCATGGGGCGGGAACGAGAGGAGCGGGATGTTCGGCAGACCCACACAGGCGAGACCATCCGGCACGCTGACCCAGCGCCATGCCCGCATGAACCGCGACGGGGCGGACCAGGACACCTGCCTGATCTCTCTCGGCGATCAGCCGGTCTCGCTGCTGGTGCGCCTCGAGCCCGTCACCGCCGCGCCGGAGCACTGCCACAAGTGGCGCGTGGCCGAGACCTACGGGCCCTGCCGGGGCTTCACCCGCGCGCCGCTCTTCGATACCCCGGACGCGGTGATCGACTGGATCGCCCACCGCCTGCCCGACCCGACCCCGCGGCCCTGGCTGGACGCGCACCTGCTGCCCTGAGGCCCGCCCGCCCGGCCGCGGACGCATCGCCGGGCGCCGTCATCCCGCCGCCATGGTCCGCCGGGTAAGCTCCCGGGTCGCATGACAGGGAGCGCCGAGGGGACCCGATGACGCAGCCGTCGCTGAACCGTTCGCAGCAGGCCGAGGCGGCCGAGGATGCCGGCTCCAACCCGAGCCCGAACCCGACCCTCGGCGAGGTCGTGGCCCGGCGCTTCGACCGGCGCGAGATCCTGCGCGGGGGCCTGGCCGCGAGCCTAGCCGTCTCGGCGATCTCGGCGACGCTCGCGCCACGGGCCGTCGCGGCGGCGGGCCCCGAAACCTTCCCGTTCCGCGAGCTGCCGGCCGGCGCCGACGAGCGCCACCATGTGGCGGAGGGCCACGACGCCGAGGTGCTGATCCGCTGGGGCGATCCGGTCCTGCCGGGCGCTCCGGCCTTCGACCCGCACAGGCAGAGCGCCGCCGCGCAGGCGCAGCAATTCGGCTACAACAACGACTTCCTGGGCTTCTTCCCGCTGCCCGGCGCGAGCGACCCGGCCGGCCACGGCCTCCTCGTCGTCAACCACGAATACACCAACGAGGAGCTGATGTTCCCCGGCCTCGGCCGCCAGGACGGCAAGGTCGCCTTCGCGGGCATGAACCGCGACCTCGTCGACATTGAGATGGCGGCCCATGGCGGCTCGGTGATCGAGGTCATACGCGAGGACGGGCGCTGGCGGGTGGTGCCGGAATCCCGTTACGCCCGCCGCATCACCGCGATGACCCCGATGCGGATCGCCGGCCCGGCCGCCGGCTCGGCCCGCCTGCGCACGGGCGCCGACCCGGACGGCACCCAAGTGCTGGGCATGCTCAACAACTGCGCCGGCGGCGTGACCCCGTGGGGCACCTGGCTGACCTGCGAGGAGAACGTCAACTACTACTTCCAGGGCCGCCTGGCCGAGGGTTCGCCGGAAGCCCGCAACCACAAGCGCCTCGGCATGCCGGGCAACCTCTACGGCTGGGCCCGCTTCCACGAGCGCTTCGACTTGGGGAAAGAGCCCAACGAGCCGAACCGCTTCGGCTGGGTGGTCGAGATCGACCCGTTCGATCCGACGAGCGTGCCGGTGAAGCGCACCGCCATGGGCCGCTTCAAGCACGAGGGCGCGGCGGGCGCGATGGCGCGCGACGGCCGCTACGTCGTGTTCCAGGGCGACGACGAGCGCTTCGACTACGTCTACCGCTTCGTCACGAAGGACCCGGTCAACACCGCCGACCGGGCGGCCAACCGCGACATCCTCGACCACGGCACGCTGTCGGTCGCCCGCTTCGACGCCGATGGCCGCGGGACCTGGCTGCCGATCGTGTTCGGGCAGGGACCGCTGACGCCGGAGAACGGGTTTCGCGACCAGGCCGACGTGCTGGTCGAGACCCGCCGGGCCGCCGACCTCTTGGGCGCCACCAAGATGGACCGGCCGGAGGACGTCGAGGCCAACGCCAGGACCGGCAAGGTCTACGTGATGCTGACCAACAACACGCGTCGCAAGGCCGACCAGGTCGATGCGGCGAACCCGCGGCCCGACAACCGCTTCGGCCACATCGTCGAGCTCTCGCCCGAGGGCGGCGACTTCGCGGCCGGCGCCTTCGCCTGGGAGGTGCTGGTGCGCTGCGGCGACCCGTCGGTCGCGGCGGTCGGCGCCACCTTCTCGTCGGCGACGACGAAGGACGGCTGGTTCGGCATGCCGGACAATTGCGCGGTCGACGGAGCGGGCCGCCTCTGGGTCGCCACGGACGGCAACTCGCCGTCGAAGACCGGCCGGGCCGACGGCATCTGGGCGATGGAGACGGAAGGGGCCCGCCGCGGCACCGCCAAGCACTTCTTCCAGGTGCCGATGGGGGCCGAGATGTGCGGCCCCTACTTCACCCCCGACGACACCACCTTCTTCGTCGCCGTGCAGCATCCCGGCGAGGCCGACGAGGAGGACCCCAGCGCCGTGCCCGCCACCTTCGAGAACCCGGCGACCCGCTGGCCGGACTTCGACCCCGCCCTGCCACCGCGCCCGGCGGTGGTGGCGATCACGAAGCGGGGCGGGGGGAAGGTGGGGGCGTAGACGCCCCTCGGGCCCGCTCCACGCGAGACGAAGGGCGGCGGCCTGGGGCATAAGGTGGCGATGACCACCGTCCACGACTTCGTCCCCGCCGCCCCGGACGGCACGCCCCACCCGCTGGCGCAGTACCGCGGGAAGGTGCTGCTCGTCGCCAACACCGCGTCGGCCTGCGGCTTCACCCCGCATTATGCCGGGCTGGAGGCGCTGTGGCGGCGCCACCGCGATGCCGGCCTCGTGGTGCTGGGCTTTCCCTGCAACCAGTTCGGCGCCCAGGAGCCGGGCGATGCGGCGGAGATCGCCCGGTTCTGCACGACGACCTACGACGTGACCTTCCCGCTCTTTGCCAAGGTCGCGGTGAACGGGCCCGGGGCCGAGCCGCTCTTCGCCCACCTGAAGCAGGAGAAGCCCGGGCTTCTCGGCACCCGGGCGATCAAGTGGAACTTCACCAAGTTCCTGGTCGGGCGCGACGGCCGGGTGATCGCCCGCTTCGCCCCCCGGGTGACGCCGCAGGCCCTGGAGGCGGCCGTGGTGGAAGCGCTGGCGGCGCGGGCGTGAGGCCATCATCCGGCCAAAATGGCCGAGCTAGACCTTCGGGGGTAACGACAGCCCGTCGCGTGCCGGACCCGGGCTCCCGAGGCCCGCCCAGGATCCCCCGAGGACTCCCATGCCGCTTTCCCGCCGTACCCTGATCGCCGCCTCCCTGGCGGCGCTCCCCGCCCTCGCCCCGGAGGCGCGGGCGCAGGCCGACGGCCAGTGGCGCGCAATCACCGGCGACAACGGCCAGCCGCTGCCCAACACCCGCCTGCCGGGCGAGCTCGTCTCCGAGATCGGGCGGCTGCGCGGCGTGACCTGGATCGGGCCGCGCGAGGCCTCGGTCACCCTCTTCGAGTTCTTCGACTACAACTGCCCCTGGTGCCGGGCGGCGGCGCGCGACCTCGACGACCTCGTCAGGGCCAATCCGGACCTGCGCATCGGGCTGATCAACAACCCGATCCTGTCGGTGCAGTCGGCCCAGGCCGCCAAGGTGGCGCTGGCCGTGCAGCGGGCCGGCGGCTCGGCGGCGACCGCGGGGCTCTACGCCGCGCTCCTCGGGCCCGGCACCGCCGGGCGGATCGACGGGACGCGGGCGCTCGAGGCGGCGGCCCGCCTCGGCCACGACCGGGCGGCGATCGAGCAGGCGGCGGATTCCGACGAGGTGCGCGAGGCCCTGAAGAGCCAGATGCGGCTCGCCGCGAATCTCGGCCTGCACGCCACCCCGTCCTACGTCGTCGGCACCGCGGCCTTGCTCGGCTATCCGGGACCGAAGAGCCTCGCCCGGATGCTCGCGGCGGTGGCCGAGTGCGACGAGATCGCCTGCGGGAGCTGACTCCCGGACCGGCGCGGCCCGAAATTTTTCGGAAACCATCACGAAACCTTGCCCGTCCGCCCCGGTGCCGGCGCGACCTCGCACGACGCGGCACCGGCGGGTTTTCGCGCGCGCCATCCGACCAACGTCGAAGGCGCGCCCCGGGTGATGCCCGCGATGACGCGCGGAAGGGCCCCGGACCGGATTAAATCCAGGGCCCGCCTCGCGATTGGCGCACGCCCGCGCTCGCCTTGCGCCCCCCGAAAACCCATGCTAGGCCGGCGCCGCGCCGGGGGAGGGGGCAGTCTTCTCGCGCCGGAGCCTTTCCCATCATCGACGGGCCGCGCGCCGCCGCCGCTCCTTTTCAGGCCGGCGCGATGCGGCCGGACCCGTCGGGCCAGGACATGAAGAGAGAGCGCTGGTGGCTCAGAACGCATCGGAATCGGGTTCTCCCCTGGCGGGCGCCGCCGGGCGGTACGCCTCGGCGTTGTTCGAGCTCGCCCGCGACGAGCGGGCCGTCGACGCGGTGGCGGAGGGGCTCGACCGGTTCGACGCCCTGCTGACCGAGAGTGCCGACCTGCGGCGCCTGGTGCGCAGCCCGGCCTTCTCGGCCGAGGACCAGGTCAAGGCGATCGAGGCGGTGGTGGCCAAGGCCGGCATCCAGGGGCTGGCCGCCAACTTCATCCGCCTGTCGGCCGCCAACCGCCGGCTCTTCGCCCTCCCCGACATGATCCGCGCCTACCGTGAGCTGGTGCGCGAGTCGAAGGGCATCGTCCGTGCCGAGGTGCGGCTGGCCGAGCAGCCCTCCGACGCGGTGCTCCAGGACATCAAGGCGTCCCTGAAGGACGTCGCGAAGGCCGAGGTCGACCTCGACCTGCGCATCGACCCGAGCCTGATCGGCGGCATCGTCGTCAAGCTCGGCTCGCGCATGGTCGACGCCTCCCTGCGCACCAAGCTCAACAGCATTCGCCTGGCGATGCAGGGCGCCCGCTAAGGGCCCCGCCGCACCCGCCGACTTAAGAACAACGCCCGATACGAACGAACGAGGGAAGGTCCAGATGGACATCCGTGCCGCCGAGATCTCCGCCATCCTGAAGGAGCAGATCAAGAACTTCGGCCAGGAGGCCGAGGTCACCGAGGTCGGTCAGGTCCTGTCGGTCGGCGACGGCATCGCCCGCGTCTACGGCCTCGACAACGTCCAGGCCGGCGAGATGGTCGAGTTCGAGTCGGGCGTGCGCGGCATGGCCCTGAACCTCGAGCAGGACAACGTCGGCGTCGTGATCTTCGGCTCCGACCGCGAGATCAAGGAAGGCCAGACCGTCAAGCGCACCGGCGCCATCGTGGACGTGCCGGTCGGCAAGGGCCTGCTCGGCCGCGTCGTCGACGCGCTCGGCAACCCGATCGACGGCAAGGGCCCGATCGTCGCCGAGAAGCGCAGCCGGGTCGACGTGAAGGCCCCGGGCATCATTCCGCGCAAGTCGGTGCACGAGCCGATGGCGACCGGCCTCAAGGCGATCGACGCCCTGATTCCGATCGGCCGCGGCCAGCGCGAACTGATCATCGGCGACCGCCAGACCGGCAAGACCGCCGTCGCGCTCGACACCATCCTGAACCAGAAGCCGGCTCATGCCGGCACCGACGAGAAGGCCAAGCTGTACTGCGTCTACGTCGCGGTCGGCCAGAAGCGCTCCACCGTCGCGCAGTTCGTGAAGGTGCTCGAGGATAACGGCGCGATGGAATACTCCATCGTCATCGCCGCCACCGCCTCGGACGCCGCCCCGATGCAGTTCCTGGCGCCCTTCGCCGGCTGCGCCATGGGCGAGTACTTCCGCGACAACGGCATGCACGCCGTGATCGTGTACGACGACCTGTCGAAGCAGGCCGTGGCCTACCGCCAGATGTCGCTGCTGCTGCGCCGCCCGCCGGGCCGCGAGGCGTACCCGGGCGACGTGTTCTATCTGCACTCCCGCCTGCTCGAGCGCGCCGCCAAGATGGGCGACGCCGCCGGCAACGGCTCGCTGACCGCGCTCCCGGTCATCGAGACCCAGGCCAACGACGTCTCGGCCTACATCCCGACCAACGTGATCTCGATCACCGACGGCCAGATCTTCCTCGAGACCGACCTGTTCTACCAGGGCGTGCGCCCGGCGGTGAACGTCGGCCTCTCGGTGTCGCGCGTCGGCTCCGCCGCCCAGACCAAGGCGATGAAGTCGGTCGCCGGCAAGATCAAGGGCGAGCTGGCGCAGTACCGCGAGATGGCGGCC
Source organism: Methylobacterium sp. ap11 (assembly GCF_900110515.1). Taxonomy (NCBI): domain Bacteria; kingdom Pseudomonadati; phylum Pseudomonadota; class Alphaproteobacteria; order Hyphomicrobiales; family Methylobacteriaceae; genus Methylobacterium; species Methylobacterium sp. ap11. Next base: position 419,374 of record NZ_FOEB01000003.1, read on the forward strand.
TTCGCCCAGTTCGGCTCGGACCTCGACGCCTCGACCCAGAAGCTGCTCAACCGCGGCGCCCGCCTGACCGAGCTCCTGAAGCAGCCGCAATTCTCGCCGCTGAAGATGGAAGAGCAGGTCGCGGTGATCTACGCCGGCGTCAACGGCTACCTCGACACGATCCCGGTCAACCGGGTCCGCGCCTTCGAGGACGGCCTGCTCTCGACCCTGCGCACCCGCCATGCCGACCTGCTCGACACGATCCGCTCCTCCAAGGAGCTGTCGGCCGACAGCGGCGCCAAGCTCAAGGGCGTGGTCGAGTCCTTCGCCAAGTCCTTCCAGTAAGCCCCCGGCTCGACACCAAAGGACCCTCCGATGGCGAGTCTGAAGGACCTGCGCAATCGCATCACCTCGGTGAAGGCGACCCAGAAGATCACCAAGGCGATGCAGATGGTCGCCGCCGCCAAGCTGCGCCGCGCGCAGATGGCGGCGGAGAGCGCGCGGCCCTACGCCGAGCGCATGGCGCAGGTGCTCGGCAACCTCGCCTCCAACCTGACCCCCGGGGCGGAGACGCCCCGGCTGCTCTCCGGCACCGGCCAGGACCGCACCCACCTGCTCCTCGTCTGCACGGCGGAGCGGGGCCTGTGCGGCGCGTTCAACTCCTCGATCTCGCGGCTCGCCCGTGACCATGCCCGGCGCCTGATGGCGCAGGGCAAGACGGTCAAGATCATCTGCGTCGGTAAGAAGGGCTACGACGTCCTGCGTCGCGAGTTCCGCGACCAGATCGTCGAGCTGATCGAGCTGCGCGGCGTGCGCCAGCTCGGCTTCGAGAACGCCGAAGGCATCGCCCGCAACCTGCTCGGCCGCTACGACGCGGGCGAGTTCGACGTCGCGACCCTGTTCTACTCGCGCTTTCGCTCGGTGATCGCCCAGATCCCGACGGCGCAGCAGATCATCCCGGCCGACATCGCCCCGACGGACGCCGCTCCCGCGGTCTCCTCCGACGCGGTCTACGAGTACGAGCCCGGCGAGGGCGAGATCCTCGCCGCCCTTCTCCCGAAGAACCTCACCGTTCAGATCCTTCGGGCGCTCCTGGAAAACGCCGCCTCCGAGCAGGGCGCGCGCATGGGCGCCATGGACAGCGCCACGCGCAACGCCGGCGAGATGATCAAGAAGCAGACCTTGATCTACAACCGGACGCGCCAGGCGATGATCACCAAGGAGCTGATCGAGATCATCTCGGGCGCCGAGGCGCTCTGACCGCACGCAATCAGGGATTAGCATCATGGCGAACACTGCCACCCCCGTCGCCGGCTCGACCAACACCGGCCGCATCACCCAGGTCATCGGCGCCGTCGTCGACGTGCAGTTTCAGGGTCACCTGCCCGAGATCCTGAACGCCCTCGAGACCAAGAACAACGGCAACCGCCTCGTCCTCGAGGTCGCCATGCAGCTCGGCGAGAACACCGTGCGCTGCATCGCCATGGACACCTCCGAGGGCCTGGTCCGCGGCCAGGAGGTCACCGACACCGGCTCGCCGATCCGCGTGCCCGTCGGCGCCAACACGCTCGGCCGCATCATGAACGTCATCGGCGAGCCGATCGACGAGGCCGGCGAGATCAAGACCGAGTCGCTCCGCGCCATCCACCAGCCGGCCCCGTCCTACGCCGAGCAGTCGACCGAGGCCCAGATCCTCGTCACCGGCATCAAGGTGGTGGACCTGCTCGCCCCCTACGCCAAGGGCGGCAAGATCGGCCTGTTCGGCGGCGCCGGCGTCGGCAAGACCGTGCTCATCATGGAGCTCATCAACAACATCGCGAAGGCCCACTCGGGCTACTCGGTGTTCGCGGGCGTCGGCGAGCGGACCCGCGAGGGCAACGACCTCTACCACGAGATGATCGAGTCCAAGGTGAACATGGACCCCAAGGAGCACGGCTCCGCGGAAGGCTCCAAGTGCGCCCTGGTCTACGGCCAGATGAACGAGCCCCCGGGCGCCCGCGCCCGCGTCGCGCTGACCGGCCTCACCGTCGCCGAGCACTTCCGCGACGAGGGCCAGGACGTGCTGTTCTTCGTCGACAACATCTTCCGCTTCACTCAGGCGGGCTCCGAGGTGTCGGCGCTGCTCGGCCGCATCCCGTCGGCGGTGGGCTACCAGCCGACGCTCGCCACCGACATGGGCGCCCTGCAGGAGCGCATCACCACCACCACCAAGGGCTCGATCACCTCGGTGCAGGCGATCTACGTGCCGGCCGACGACCTGACCGACCCGGCGCCCGCCGCCTCGTTCGCCCACCTCGACGCCACGACCGTGCTGTCGCGCTCGATCGCCGAGAAGGGCATCTACCCGGCGGTGGACCCGCTCGACTCGACCTCGCGCATGCTGTCGCCGGCGATCCTCGGCGAGGAGCACTACACCGTCGCCCGCCGCGTCCAGCAGGTGCTGCAGCGCTACAAGGCGCTCCAGGACATCATCGCGATCCTGGGCATGGACGAGCTGTCCGAGGAGGACAAGCTCACGGTGGCCCGCGCCCGCAAGATCGAGCGCTTCCTGAGCCAGCCGTTCCACGTCGCCGAGATCTTCACCGGTTCGCCGGGCAAGCTCGTGGCGCTCGAGGACACCATCAAGGGCTTCAAGGGCCTGGTGGACGGCGAGTACGACAACCTCCCCGAGGCCGCCTTCTACATGGTCGGCTCGATCGAGGAGGCCAAGGAGAAGGCCCAGCGCCTCGCCGCCGCGGCCTGATTAGGCAGCGACAAGACGGGCCCGGCTAAACGCCGGGCCCTTTCGCGTGCGTCTGACGAAACCGGAAACGACCTGACCCCATGGCCACCTTCCAGTTCGACCTCGTCGGCCCCGAGCGGATCCTGTATTCCGGCGCGGTCGATGCCGTGCAGCTTCCGGGTTCCGAGGGCGAGATGACGGTGCTGCCCGGGCATGCGCCCGTGCTCACCACCCTCAAGACCGGCATGCTGGTGATCACCGAGAGCCCGCAGAAGGGCAAGCGGGTGCTGGTGCGCGGGGGCTTCGCCGAGATCAACGCGACCTCGCTCACCGTGATCGCCGAGCGCGCCACCCCGCTCGAGGAGCTGACGCCGGCGATCATCGACGCCGACATCGCGGCGGCCGAGCTCCTCTACGACGCCACCGACGATTACGACCGCAAGATCGAGATCGAAGGCCAGATCGCGCAGCTGCGCGAGGCCAAGGTGGCGCTGAGCTTCTGATCCTCGCGCGACCCGGCGACGAGCGACCGTTCCCCGGAGGGCGGCGGAGCCTCACGGCTCCGCCGCCCTTATCGCGTTCAGGGCTTGGCCGCGGCGAGGCCCGTGGCGGCGACCGGGATCGGCGACAGGTGGATCCACGGCACCCGGCCGGGCGCGAAGGCGTCGCGGGCGCTCCTGCGCCACAGCGGCGGGGCGTGGTCGCCGACGAGCAGGATCTCGGTCCCGGGATGGGCCACCGTCAGGCGGGCGACCGCCTCGAACACGTCCTGCCACACCTCCACCATGGCGCAGACCTCCCGGTCGGAAAACCGGCTCTCCGGCGTGCCGCAATGCTGGCGCGGCGTGCCCGTGCCGGGCGCCACCGGCACGTGCGAGGACAGGGTAAGCCAGTAGACGAAGGCGGGGCCCGGGGCCGCCATCTCGGCCGCCACCGCCTGCGCCACGTCGGTGTCGCAGGCGCCCGGGAAGGGGCCGCCGCAGGGATGGGGAAAGCGGGGCTCCAGCGCCTCGGCGAAGAGGCTGCGCTGGAAGCCGGCCTGCGGGTACCAGCGTGCCCGGTGGTAGAAGCCGGCATGGAAGCCGTGCAGCGAGACCGTGCGGTAGTCGCGGGCCGTGAACCGCTCGGGCAGGCAGGCCGGGGCGTCGCGCAGGAAGGCCTCGTCGTAGGTGCGGTAGGTGCCGCACAATTCCCGCATCTCGCCCGACGCGGTCGCGCCGAAGAAGGCCGTGGTGCCGGTCGCGACGGTGTAGAGCCGGCGCAGGTCCGGAGCCTCGAACGGCGCGGCGAGGATCGCCCGCTGGGCCGGGTCGCGCAGGAGGCCCAGGCTCTCGACCACCACCATCAGGACGCGGCGGGGTGGGTGCGCCTGATCGGGCAGGGCGTCGAAGCCGGAGGCGAGGCTCGCCGATTCGAACGGATGGCCGAGGCTCGCCAGCGCGCCGAAATCGTAGGCCGTGGTGCCGTTGGCGAGCCCGTCGCCGATCATCAGCGCGGCTGCCGCCGCGGCGAAGACCGCGCGGCTGCCCCGGCGCATCGCCGGCCCCGCCCGCACCAGGAACGCCAGGTAGGCGAGGGTGACGGAGGCCGCGGTCACCGCGCCGGCCGCGTAGGCCGGGGTCGCGAGGAGCGAAGCCAGGACGTCCGGGTCGAGCGCCCGCCAGGTCGCCTCGAAGCCGAGGAAGAACATCCGGCCGACGACCTCGACGACGTCGAACAGGACCGTCGCGAGGCCGAGCAGCGCCAGGATCCAGCCGCGCATCCGCCCGCCCAGCAGGGCGATCGCCGCGTAGAGCGCGATGGCGCTGGTCCGTGCCGGCACCCCGGCGACGGTGCTGGCGGCCAGGGCCAGGATGTTCGGGAGCAGAAGACCGCCGGCGAGCAGCAGCAGATCCGATCGGCCCAGCCGCAACCTCTTCGGGAGTCTTCGGACGAACGGGAGCATGGCCAACCACGGCAAGAGGTCGTTGTCGCGAGGACACGACCATCCCTAGCCCGGACTTGGTTAAGCTCGTCCTCAGAACCGGCGGGATTTCACGATTGACCGAAGGTTATCCGCAGTGATCCGGGGCGGGTCGGCCCGGATCTTTGGATCGTCTGCTAATGATTGGCGCACGATCGATTCGTTGCGGCACCCGCCCTGGGACACTGCGACGGGGTCACGCCTCGTCGCGCAGCACCCGGCGGATGATCTTGCCGGTGGTGGTGAGCGGCAGGCTCGCCCGGAAGGCGATCTCGCGGGGGTATTCGTGCGCGGACAGGCGGGTGCGCACGAAGGACTGGATCTCGGCCGCCAGCGCGTCCGACGCGGCGTGGCCGGGGCGCAGCACCACGAAGGCCTTGACGATCTCGGTGCGCACCGGATCGGGCTTGCCGACCGCCGCGGCGAGCGCCACCGCCGGGTGGCGCAGGAGGCAATCCTCGACCTCGCCGGGGCCGATCCGGTAGCCCGACGAGGTGATGACGTCGTCGTCGCGCCCGACGAAGTGGAGGTAGCCGTCCGCATCCATCCGGCCCTGGTCGCCGGTGGTCATCCAGTCCCCGAGGAACTTGCGCTCCGTCGCCTCCGGGTCGTTCCAGTAGCGCAGGAACATCACCGGGTCGGGCCGGGCGACGGCGATCTGGCCGATCTCGTCGACCGCCGCCGGCCGTCCGTCCGGGCGGATCACCGCGACCCGGTGGCCCGGCACCGGCCGGCCTGTGGAGCCCGCCCGCGCCACGCCGAGGCCCGAGCAGGAGGCCAGCACCAGGTTGCACTCGGTCTGGCCGTAGGCCTCGTTGATGGTGATCCCGAGCGACCGCTCCGCCCAATGGAAGGTCTCCGGTCCCAGCATCTCGCCGGCCGAGGCCAGGGTGCGAAGGGCGCGCAGGTCGAAGCGCCGGCGCGGCTCCTCGACGATGCGCAGCATCCGGAGTGCGGTGGGCGGCACGAAGGCGTTGGCGACCGCGAGGTCGGCCATCAGCCGAAAAGCCTCCTCGGGATCGAATTTTTCCGCCTTGCGCGCCACCACGGCGACGCCGTGATGCAGGCTCGGCAGGAGCGCGTTGAGCAGCCCGCCGGCCCAGGCCCAGTCGGCCGGGGTCCACATCCGGTCGCCGGGCTTCGGCATGAAGTCGTGCATCATCGAGAAGCCCGGCAGGTGGCCGAGCAGCACCCGGTGGCCGTGCAGCGCGCCCTTCGGCGGGCCGGTGGTGCCGGAGGTGTAGATCATCAGGGCCGGGTCGTCGGCCCGGGTGTCGACGGGCGCGAAATCGGGCGAGGCTGCCGCCAGCAGATCGGCGTAGCCGAGCGCCCCGTCGCCGGCCCCGTCGGTCGAGATCACCAGGGCGAGGCCGGGCAGGGCGTCGCGCAGGGTCGCCAGCTTGGCGAGCCCGCCCGCATGGGTCACCGCCGCGGTCGCGCCGGCATCCGACAGGCGGTGCAGCAGACCCTCCGGCCCGAACACCACGGCGAGCGGCAGCGCGACGGCGCCGAGCTTGTAGATCGCCAGGTGCGCCACCACCACGGCGGGGGATTGCGGCAGCAGCACCGCCACCCGGTCGCCGGCCCGGACGCCGTGGGCCCGCAAGCCGTTGGCCAGGCGGTTCGAGGCCTCGGCGAGGGCGGCGTAGCTCCAGGTCTCGACCCGGCCGGCCGGGTCGACGTCGAGGATCGCCGTGCGCGCCGGGTCGGCGGCGGCCCAGCGGTCGCAGACGTCGACCGCGATGTTGTAGCGCTCCGGGATCCGCCAGCGGAACCCGGAGACGAAACCCTCGTACGAGGTGGGGCTCACGCCTCGCGCGGCGGGAACCCGCCCTCGAAGACGAAGTCGGCGAGGGGGTGGCGGCCGTTCGGGGTCTCGCGGGCGCGGGTCTCCTCCGGCAGGGTCGCCGGATCCGCCTTGCGGCCGACCGCGAAGGCGGCCTCGACCCGGTGGTGCGGCGGCAGGTTCAGCGCGGCCGGCGCCCGCTCGTGGTCGAAGCCGGTCATGCCGTGGGCGTGCCAGCCCATCGTCACCGCCTGGAGCTGGAACAGCGCCGAGGCCGTGCCGGCATCGAAGGAGGCGCTGTAGGAGGGCTTGAGGCCGTCCGGGGTGTTCATCATCCCGTTCGAGGCCAGGAACACCAGCGCACCGGCATTCTTCACCCAGCCCTGGTTGAACGGCACCAGGAGCCCGAACAGCGTCTCCCAGGCCGGGGTGTCGCGAAGCGCGTAGGCGAAGCGCCAGGGCTGCGAGTTGTAGCCCGAGGGAGCCCAGCGCGCCGCCTCGATCATCGTCATCAGGTCGGCCCGGGGCACGGCCTCGCCGGTGAAGGCGCGGGGCGACCAGCGCTCGAGGAAGAGCGCGTCGATCGGGTGATCGGCGGTACGGGAATTGGCGGATGTGGTCACGGGCGGAAGGATCTCCGTGGAACTCGCGCCGTCCTGCCAGCAAGCGCGACGGTTGTCACGGCCCGCCGCCCCGGACTTCCGGGGGACCCGACCCGCGGAAACCTCATACCTCCGGCGGTGTTGTCCCCCACATGCCGGATCGGCCGCGACAGGAGACTTCCATGGACAAGACGGATCGGGCGCGGCCCAGCTTGCGCGACTTCGACCCCTATACCGACCGCAACGGCCAGGACATGGGGCAGGACTCCCCCCTCGACGTCGGCGTGCCGCCGCGCACGCAAGCCGACATGGCCCACGACCCGATGGGCCAGGCCCGGGACGCCCGCGTCGCCTCCGACTTCAACCGCCTCGACGCGATCGGCGCGACCGACGGCAGCCAGGCGACCGAGGACGAGACCCCGCCCGAGAACCTGCGCCGGATCAGCGACCCCTCGACCGGCGGGGCTGCCGCCCAGAGTCCCGCCGCGAAGGAAGCCATCGACCGGGCGACCGCCGCGGTCGGCAAGGACGAGGGGGAGTGAGGCGATGACGCGAAAGCCCGACGACGTGGTGGGCAGCCGGGGCGAACCCGCCGTCGGCGGTGGCCACCAGACCCCCGAGCAGGCGGCGATCACCCGGCAGGGCGGGGCCGGCCGCGACGAGGCCGAACTGAAGAAGGACTGGTCCTCCGCCGGCACCCCCGGCCGGCCGCCGGTCTCGGTCGGCGGCAGCTCCGGCGGCCATTCCGACCAGATCGCCGCGCAGGGGCCCCACGAAGGCCAGAAGGTGGCGGACGGCGGGTCCCGGACCGAGAGGACCGGCGGCAAGACCGATGGGTGAGGAGAGCGAGATGGCCGAGCGAAAGGACGAATCGACCGATCGGGACAAGGCGCGCCGGGACAAGATCACGGCCGACGACCTGAAGGGCGTCGCGGCGGTGCCGCAGGACGGCGACGGAGAGAGCGAGGCCAACACCTCCGGCGCCAATGCGGGCGACCGGCAGAAGGTCGAGGCCGACCCGGGGACGGGCTGAGCCGTCGGGAAGGTCGGGAATCTGTATCCTCTCCCCCGCCAGCGCAGGGCTGTCCGGGGAAAAATACCTTTTAAAATCAAGCGTGGGATCCCCTCTCCCGTGTGGGAGAGGGGTAGGGGCGATCGAAGATCGCGCAGGGTGCTACGGTTCCTCAGAATACTGAACCGTCCCGCTGCCTGCTGCCAGCACGACGCTTCGAGCCTGATACTGAAGCGTGTCACCCTCACCCCCGGCCCCTCTCCCACACGGGAGAGGGGAGACGCGCCATTCTTTTCGCCGGACAGCCCTGCCGCTCGCGGGAAGGGGTGAAGCCCCGGGCCCGCCTCTCAAGGATCTTCGACCTGCCCGAACCAACCTGTTCCGCGTGATTGCTTGCGGCGACGGCTCCGCGGGCGCAAACCGGGGCCGTGACCGACTCCGTCCTCTCCCCCTCCGCCCCTTCCGCCCCCTCCGAGCTCACGCCGGGACGGAGGAAACGCGCGACGGCCGCGATCCTCGCCGGCGTCGCGCTCGCCACCCTCGACACCGCGATCGCCAACACCGCGCTGCCGACGATCGCGGCCGATCTCGGCGTCGATCCGGCGGATTCGGTCTGGATCGTCAACGCCTACCAGCTCGCCGTGGTGGCCACGCTCCTGCCGATCGCGGCGCTCGGCGAGATCGTCGGGCAGAGGCGGGTCTACCTCGTGGGCCTGGCGCTGTTCACGGTCGCCTCGCTCGTCTGCGCGCTCGCCTGGTCGCTGCCGGCGCTGGTCGCCGCCCGGGTGCTCCAGGGCGTCGGCGCCAGCGCCCTGATGGCCGTCAACGTCGCGCTGATCCGCTTCGTCACCCCGCCCCACCAGCTCGGGCGGGGGATGGGCCTCAACGCCTTCGTGGTGGGTGTCGGCTTCGCCCTCGGGCCGACGGCGGCCTCGCTGATCCTGCTCGTGGCGTCCTGGCCGTGGCTCTTCGCCGTCAACCTGCCGATCGGGCTCGCCGCCCTGGCGCTCGCCCGGCGCGCCCTGCCGGAGACCGGGCGCTCGGGCCACACCTTCGACGGGATCGCCGCGCTCCTCAACGCCGCGACCTTCGCGCTCCTCGTCCTCGGCCTCGGCGAGGCCGCCCATGCCGGGCCGCTCTGGCGCGTGCTCGCCGAGTTCGCCGGGGCGCTCGCCTGCGGCGCCCTGCTCCTGCGCCGACAGGCCGGCCACCCGGCCCCGATGCTCGCCGTCGACCTGTTTCGCCGTCCGCTCTTCGCGCTGTCGGCCGCGACCTCGGTCTGCTCGTTCGCCGCGCAGGGCCTCGCCTTCGTGTCGCTGCCGTTCCTGTTCCAGCACGCGCTGGGGCATTCGCAGGTCGAGACCGGCTTCCTGATGACGCCCTGGCCCCTGGTGGTCGCCCTGATGGCGCCGGTCGCCGGGCGCCTGTCGGACCGCTACCCGCCGGGTCTCCTCGGCGGGATCGGCCTCGCGCTCCTCGCCGTCGGCATGGCCTCGCTGGCGCTGCTGCCGGCCGCGCCGGACGTCTGGGGCATCGCCTGGCGGATGGCCCTGTGCGGGGCCGGCTTCGGCTTCTTCCAGGCGCCGAACCTGCGCGCCATCATGACGAGTGCGCCGGCCGCGCGCTCCGGCGGCGCCAGCGGCATCGTCGCCACCTCGCGGCTCGTGGGCCAGACCACCGGGGCGGCCCTGGTGGCGGCCTGCTTCGCGCTCGCCGCCGCGCACGGACCCGTCCTCGCGCTCGGCCTCGGCGCCGCCTTCGCGGGTATCGCCAGCCTGGTCAGCCTGTCGCGCCTGGCGGTCGAGCGGGGGTGACGCCCGGGCGGGGGCTGCCTACCCCCGCGCCAGCACCTTGCCGGGGTTCATCAGCCCCTGCGGGTCGAGCGCCGCCTTGATCCGGCGCGCCAGCGCCATCTCGTCCGGGTGGCGGTGGCGGGCGAGTTCGGCGACGCGGTACTGGCCGATGCCGTGCTCGGCCGAGATGCTGCCGCCGTAGCGGTGCACCACCCCGTGGACGAGGCCGTTGATCGCCTCCGAGGCGTGCTCCGGCCCGATCAGGACGTTGTAGTGGATGTTGCCGTCGCCCATGTGGCCGAAGGCGTTGACGCGGGTGCCGGGCGCGCCGGCCTCCAGGACCCGGCCGGCCTCGTCGAGGAAGGCGGGGATCGCGGTGATCGGCACCGAGACGTCGTGCTTGACGCTCTTGCCCGCGCGCGCCTCGCACTCGGTGACGTGCTCGCGCAGGGCCCAGAGGTCGGCGGCCTGGCGGCCGGATTCGGCCAGCACGCCGTCCAGCGCATCCTCGCGCTCGAGCGCGGTGCCGAGCACGCCCTCCATCGCCTCGCGCAGGCCCGAGAGCGACGAGGCCGCCTCGATCAGCACGCTCCAGCCCGCCGCGCCGACCGGGCTCCTGAGGCCGGCATGCGTCTCGACGAGCTCGAGCGATGTGCCGGAGATCAGCTCGAAGGCCTGGATGCTGTCGCCGATCTCCTCCTGGGCCAGGGTGAACAGCCGCAGCGCCGCCGCCGGATCGGGCACGGCGAGCAGCGCCGTCGCGGTGTGGCGCGGCTTGGGCACCAGGCGCAGGACCGCCGCCGTGACGATGCCGAGGGTGCCTTCCGTGCCGATGAAGAGTTGCTTCCAGTCGTAGCCGGCATTGTCCTTGCGCAGGGCCCGGAGGCCGTCGACGATGCTGCCGTCGGCGAGCACCACCTCGAGGCCGAGGACGAGGCCGCGGGTCATGCCGTAGCGCACCACGTTGATGCCGCCGGCATTGGTGGCGACGACCCCGCCGACCAGCGCAGAGCCCTCCGCCGCGAAGCTCACCGGCAGCAGCCGGCCGGCGGCCTCGGCGGCGTCCTGCGCCAGCTTGAGGACGCAGCCGGCCTCCGCCGTCAGCGTCAGGCCGACCGGATCGACCCCCCGGATCGCGTTCATGCGGGCGAGCGACAGCACCACCTGCTTGGCGGAGCCGTCCGGCACCGCGCCGCCGGCGAGCCCGGTATTGCCGCCCTGCGGCACCAGGGCGGCCCCGGCCTCGGCGCAGAGACGCACCACGTCGGCGACCTCGGCGGTGGAGGCAGGGCGCACCACGCAGGCCGGCCGGCCCGGAAACAGGCGCCGCCAGTCGATGGCGAAGGGCGCCATGTCGGCCTCCTCGGTGAGGAGGCCGACGGGGCCGAGGCGTGCCCCGAGGCGGTCGATCAGGGACTGGGTCATCGAACGATCTCCGGCGCGCGGCCGGCCAGGAAAGAAGGAGCCGCTGGCCTCGCCCGGATGATGCGCGCGGTCAAGGCCCGGAACGGCGGGCGATGACGCACGGGCGCCGGGTCTTGCACCCGTCGAAGGCGCCGCAACGCACGGTTCCACGCGGCGTCCGAGCAGGGCACATGTGCAGAAAAGTCTTTTGTCGCATATGGAGGAATATCGTATTGATTCCTGTTTTGTTAGATTATACTGTATGATCTCATATATATAAAAATCTTCTTGCGGCTCAGGAAAATCACAGGACGATCAAAATGGCTGAAAGAAGCGTGATTTTGGTTCTCCCTGCGCAGGAATCGTTGAGAAGTCCGGCCATTGAAATGATGATGACGGGTCGTGGTCGTATCACGCGCCGCATCGAAGGAATTCCGAAGCGGACGGAGCTAGACACTACCTTCGCGCCGGTTCCGCTCGGGCAAATCGGCTTCACGGCAAGTCTCGCAATGGCGTCGCCGGCTGCGGCACCCCGCTTTGCGGTTCGCGCCGTCATGGACGAAACCGGGGACCCCGTGACGAGCACGGCGGACGGCGCTCAGGTGTTCTCCGACCCGACGATCAGCCACTTCCTCGCGCCTGGCTGCGCCGCCGGGCCGATCGGCGACCGGAGCCATGTGGCGTCGCTGCTCGGTGTCGCCGGCCTGGCGGCCAAGAATCTCGACGGTGCGGGGGTCGCGATGGCGGTCATGGATACCGGCATCAACCTCGCCCACCTGCGGTCGCGGGGGCTCAACCCGACGCTCGACGCGACGCTGACGTGGTCCCCGGGGACCGGCATGCCGGGCCAGTACGCCGTCGAACATGGAACGATGTGCGCCTACGATGCCCTTCTCGCCGCTCCGCGGGCGACGTTGCTCGACTTTCCGATCCTGCTGTCCACGACCCCGGGGGGAAGCCCGACGGCGGGCCTGCTGAGCGATGCCCTGCAGGCTTACGCCACGCTCGTCGCCGTCATGCGGCGCTCCGCGGAGGACCGACCGTTCCAGCATCTCGTCGTCACGAATTCCTGGGGGCTCTACGATCCGAACTGGGATTTCCCGGTCGGACATCCGGGCCGCTACATCGACAATCCGAACCATCCCTTCAACATCGTGGTCGGTACCCTCAGCCGGACCGGGGCGGATATCCTGTTCGCGGCGGGCAATTGCGGTGCGGAATGTCCGGATGGCCGCTGTGGCGGCGTGAAGCACACCATCATGGGAGCGAACGCGCATCCGGACGTCATGACCATCGCCGGTGTCACGACCAAGCGGCAGCGCGTCGGATATTCGTCTCAAGGTCCCGGGATACCCGGCATGGCCCACACCAAGCCCGATCTGTCGTGCTATACACACTTCCTCGGTTCGGAAGCGTTCGGCACCGGCACGCCGGATACCGGAACGTCCGCCGCCTGTCCGGTCGCGGCCGGCGCCGTGGCGGCCATTCGAACAAAGGTGCCGCATACCACGTTGAGGTCACGGGACCTGGCCCGCGAGCTGCGCGCCGATGCAACCCGGCGCGGCGCCTCGGGCGGCTGGAACCGCAACACCGGGTACGGTATCCTTGAACCCTTGAAGACCGCCACGCGCCTCGGGTTGTGACGGCGAGGAGGCCACATGGGCGAGAGCCACGCTTCCAACACCATCCTGATGACCGTGCAGGCGGGGCCGCAGGCCCCGACTCTGCAGGAAGCCGCACGGATTCTGGGCGTGACGAAGAGCGATGTCGACGCGTCGTTCGGTGTCGTCCCCATCGACGAGGAGCGCGGTCTGTTCGCCGTCAAGGTCGGGGCCGCGAGCGTCGCTTCCCGCCCGGCGTCGGATGCCGTGCGCGGCCCGTTCTCGAATCCGAAGATCGCGACCTTCGGCCGTATGAAGTAGGCGTCAGCACCCCGGCGCGCGCATCCGCAGGAAATCCGCCATCAGGGCGAGCTGCCCCTCCAGCATCGGCAGGCCCGGATGGGTGCGGCACCCCCGCGCGGCGGCTGCTGCGAGGAGCGGGGTCTTCGCCGGCTGCATGATGATCTCGGCGACGAGCTGACCGGGCCCGAGACCGGTGGGGTCCAGCGGCAGGGGATCGTCCGGCCGCAGGCCGAGCGAGGTCGCGTTGACCACGAGGTCGTGACCGGCCGGATCGGCGGCGCTCGCGAGCGGCAGGTCGGGATGGAGCCGGCGCAGTCGCGCGAACAGGTCTTCGACCCGCGCGGGCGTGCGGTTGTGCACGGTGAGGCGGCTCACCCCGGCCTCGGCGAGCGCGAACGCGATGGCGTTGGCCGCGCCCCCCGCTCCGGCCAGGTAGGCGCTCGCTCCCCGCGGGTCGTGGCCCGCCGCCCGCAGGCCCGCGACGAAGCCGGCGCCGTCCAGGATCTCGCCGATGAGGCGGCCGTCGGGCTCGCGCCGCACCGCGTTGACGGCGCCGACGAGCCGGGCCGCGTCGCTCACCGCGTCGAGGAGCGGCACGATCGCGGTCTTGTGCGGCACCGTGATGATGGCGCCGCCGAAGCTCTGCGTCGCCCGCAAGCCCGCCACCACCGTGGGAAGGTCGGCCGCCGCGACGTGGAGCGGCACCATCACCCCGTCGACCCCGCGCTCGGCCATGAGGCGGTTGAGCCCTTGCGGCGCCTTCACCTGGGCGATCGGGTCGGCGAGGATCGCGAAGACGCGGGTGCGGCCGGTGATCTCTGTCACGGTGTCTCTCCTCCGAAGCGCTCGGTGCGGATCGTGGCCGCCGGGACCCCGGCATCGACCAGGAGGTCGGAGACCGCGGAGACGAAGGGATTGCTCCCGCACACGAAGGTGTGGGCCGGGGCCCCGAGGTCGGCGAGCGCTTCGTCGATCCGGGCGGCGTCGATCCGCCGGCCGCCGGGCTCCCGGGTCAGCGCCAGCCGCAGCTCGAATTCCGGCTCCCCGGCGTCGCGGCGGATCAGCTCGTCGCGGGCGATCACGTCCGCGGCGGTGCGGGCGGAGTAGAGCAGCAGGGCCGGCACGTCGGGCGCGGCCTCCGCCCGGTGGCGCAGCATGGCGAGCAGCGGCACCACCCCGGAGCCGCCGCCGACCAGCAGCAGCGGCCCGCCCTGCCCCGGCTCCCACACGAAGGCGCCGCCGATCGGCCCGCGCAGCTCGATCGCGTCGCCGGGTTCGGCCACGTCGGAGAAGAAGCCCGAGACCTCGCCGTCGTCCAGGCGTTCGATCAGCAGGTCGATCGCCTCGGGGCGCGTCGGCGAGGAGGCGATGGAGTAGCTGCGCTGGGCCTGGTAGCCGTCCGGCGCGGTGAGCCGCACGTCGACGTGCTGGCCGGCCCGGAACGGCCGGTCCCAGCCGACCGCCAGGGTGAGGCGCCGGACCCGCGGCGTCTCGGCGGCGGCGGCGACGATCCGGGATTCCTGCCAGATCAAGGCCATCGCGGAGCCTCATGGCGCGAAGGCCCTGCCTCGAAGACGGGGAGGGCTACGATCGAGGATGTCGTCCCACCCGCGACCTCATCCCGAGGTGTCGGTCGATCGACGATCGACTGACCTCGAAGGAGCCTTCCAGACATCACGGCGACGGCTGGAGCCCTCCTTCGAGGCCCACTGCGTGGGCACCTCAGGATGAGGTCGTGGACGGGACGGAGGGAGTCGCTCAAGGCGTGCGGGAGCCTCAATCGCCGGTGAAGCGCTGCTCGCGCCAGGGATCGCCGACCATGTGGTAGCCGCGCAGCTCCCAGAACCCGGCCTCGTCCTTTTGCGTGAAGCGCAGGCCCTTCACCCACTTGGCGCTCTTCCAGAAGTACAGGTGCGGCACCAGCAGGCGGGCGGGCCCGCCGTGGTCGGGCGTGATCGGCTCGCCGGCGTAGCGCGTCGCCACCATGGCCTTGCCCTCCGTCAGGTCGGCGACCGGCACGTTGGTGGTGTAGTCGTCGTAGCCCTCCGCCAGCAGGTAGGCGGTCGGCGCCGCGATTCCGGCCGCCGCCAGCAGGTCGTCGATCGTCACGCCCTCCCAGGCGGTGTCGAACTTCGACCACTTGGTGACGCAGTGGATGTCGCCCTTCCAGCGGGTGCGCGGCAGGGCCTCGAACTCGGCCCAGGTCCAGCTCTTGAGGGGCTTCGATCCCTCCCGCAGGGTGAAGCTCCAGCGGGCCGGATCGATGCGCGGCGTCGGGCCGAGCTGGAGAACCGGGAAATCCTCGGTCAGGTACTGGCCCGGCGGCAGGCGCTCGGCCTCCGGCCGCGGCGGGCGGCGTCCCGTGAACCCTCGCGTCACCATCGCGTGCCTCCTGTCCTGCCCGGCCCTCGACGGCCGGGATCAGGCGGCCTCACCATCGATGATCCGCCCGATGGCGTCGAGGAGGGAGGTATCCTCTCCGGCCATCCTGTCCATCCCGGCCATGCGGGCGATCACGGTGGCGGCGACCCGCTCCTCCACGGTGCCCTCCGCGTAGGCGAACAGGATCGCGGCGCGCTCGCCGTCGCGGTGGCAGCGGCCCTCGATCTGACTGAGCTGGATCGCGCTGTGGCGCATGTCGTGGACGATCAGGCTGCGCGGGCGCTCGCCGCCGGGCAGCTCGTTGCGGTGGAGCGAGATCGATTCGGTGACCGTGAACACCACCGCGTCGAGCTCGCCGCGCTGGAAGGCGACCCGCGTCGCCTCGTTGGCCTCCGACGTTCGCGTGCCGTCGATGGCGCCGGCGCGCCAGCCGCGGCCGGTGAAGGCCTCGACCAGGGCCGCCCCGGTCTCCAGGAACGCCACCGAGACCGCCACCTGCTCGCCGGCCTGCAGCAGGTCCTCGGCGAGGTCGACCGTGCCGGCGACCCGGATCAGGCTCGCCTTCTGGCGGAAGCGCAGGTCCGCCGCCCAGCCGGCGGCGCGCCGGTTCGAGCCGCCGGAGAGGCCCCATTCGCGGCGGAACTCGCGCCAGGTCGCGTCGTAGAGCCGCTGGTCGGCGGGCGACAGGGCGGTGGGGGCGAGGTCCCGCTGCACCTCCGGCCAGCCGGCGATGTCGGCCGGGCGGCGGCGCAGCCCGATCGCGTCCGGGCCGCGATAGAGCAGGCGCGCCATCGTCTCCTGGTCGCGGGCGTTCGGCTCCCACGACCAGTTCTGCCAGCGCCCCTTGGCCCGGCCGATCTTCAGGTGCTGCATCAGGACGCGGAAATCGGCGGTGGTTTCCACCGGGCGGCCGACGGCGTGGCCGAGCAGCGCGCCGAGATAGGACAGCTCGTGCGGCGCCTGGCCGGCGGTGGCGCTGGCATAGACCGTGAAGGCGGCGGCCTCCGCCATGCGGCGGCAGGCCTGGCCCTGCTGCGAGGTCGGGTTGCGCAGGCGGTGGGCCTCGTCGAACACCACCAGCGGCCAGACGCGCTTGGGCCGGCCGAGCTTGGCGAGCTCGTTGTTCTTCGCCCGCACCGAGCGGCGGCCGCTCGCGGCCGGCAGCGCCAGCAGGGACTTGGTGCGCTCGTAGTTGAGGAGCGTCACGTCCTTGTCGGCGAGACCCGAATCCCGGATCGTGCGGCGCCATTGCGGCATCGCGCCCTTCGGGCAGACGATCAGCACCGCCCGCTCGGGCATCGCCGCGATCGCGCCCCAGACCGACAGGGTCTTGCCGAGCCCGGTCATGTCGCCGAGGAGGAAGCCCGGCCGCCCTTCGGCCCGCGCCGCCAGGATGGCGCGGATCGCCTCGGCCTGGTGCGGGCGGGGGACCAGGCGGGGGGCGTCGGATTCGGGTGTCATGGCGCCCCTATGCCGGGGGGCGGGGCCGGGCTCAAGCCTCGCCCGGGTGCGACGCCTTTTTCGCGCCCACCCCGCGCATCGGCGCCGCCGACGCGGTATCGCGGTGGAACGCCACGACGGAGGAACCGCACGATGAGCCGCCGCATCGCCCTGATGGGCCTCGGCCAGATGGGCCGCCCGATCGCCCGCCACCTCGCCGCGAAGGGGGAAGGCGCCGACACGGTGGTGGCGATCGATTCCGACCCGGCGCGGGTCGCCGGGCTCGAGGCGCCCGGGCTCGTCGCCACGACCGACCGGGCGGCGGCGACCGGCGCCGACGTGCTGCTGCTCTGCCTGCCCGACGGCGACGTGGTCGAGGCGGTGCTGCTCGGGCCGGACGGGCTCGCGGCGCGCCTCGCGCCCGGCGCCCTGGTCATCGACCTCAGCACCATCGCGCATGCCCAGGCGGTCTCGATCGGCCGGGCGCTCGCGGATCGCGGCCTGCGCTTCCTCGACGCGCCGGTCTCGGGCGCGCCGGCCGGCGCGGAGGCCGCGACCCTCACGGTGATGTGCGGCGGCACGCCGGAGGATTTCGCCGCGGCCGAGCCGCTGCTCGCCCGGATCGGCACGCAGGTGCTGCACATGGGCCCCCTCGGCAGCGGCCAGCTCACCAAGACCGTCAACAACGTCATCTACGACATCAACATCGCGGCCCTGGCCGAGGTGCTGCCGATGGCGGTGGCGATGGGCCTCGACCCGGCGCGGCTCGCGACCGTGGTCACCACCGGCACCAGCCGCAGCTACGCCTCGCAATACTTCGTGCCGCGGATCCTGCAGGGCGCGTTCGACGAGGGCTACCCGCTGGCCAAGGCCTACAAAGACCTCGTCAGCGCCGCCGCGGTCGGGGCGGAGGGCGGCTTCCCGCTGCCGGTGACGGCCGCCGCCACCGCGACCTACCAGATGGCTCTGCGCCACGGCCACGGCGCGCGCGACAAGGGCGCGATGATCCTGCCGTTCGAGGCGATGCTCGGCGTCGCGGTCCGGACGCCGCCGGAATAGGGACGTCCGCTGCCGGTCCTGCTACGCGTTGCGGGGCCGGCCGCCCCTGCGCTAGAGAGCTTCACGATCGCGTTGCAATCGCGAAGCTCTCTAAGTCTTTGTTTTGTCGCATTTTCTCCGACGAACCGGTTTCCACTTCGTCGGAAAATGCTCTAAGCCGGCCTCGACCCCGCGCAGGAGCCCATTGCCCATGCAGACCTTCGATTCGGACGGCGTGCCGATCGCCTATGTCGACGTCGCCCCCAAGGAGGGTACGGGCAAGGACGGTGCGGGCGATCCGATCCTGCTGATCCACGGCTTCGCGTCGAACCACGCGGTCAACTGGGTCAACACTTCCTGGGTGCGCAGCCTGACCGGGGCCGGGCGGCGGGTGATCGCCCTCGACAACCGCGGCCACGGCCGCAGCGGCAAGCTCTACGAGCCGGAGGCCTACGGCTCCGACCTGATGGCCGAGGATGCCCGCCGGCTCCTCGACCACCTCGGGATCCCCCGCGCCGACGTGATGGGCTACTCGATGGGGGCGCGGATCACCGCCTTCCTGGCGCTCGCCCACCCGGACCGCGTCCGCTCGGCCCTGCTCGGGGGCCTGGGCATCCACCTCGTCGAGGGGAAGGGGCTGCCCCCCGGCATCTCGGAGGCGATGGAGGCCCCCTCCCGCGACGCTGTCACCGACCCGACGGCGCGGATGTTCCGGGTCTTCGCCGAATCGACCGGGAGCGACCTGCCCGCGCTCGCCGCCTGCATGCGCGGCTCGCGCCAGACCCTGTCGCGGGCGGAGGTGGCGCAGATCGAGGTGCCGGTGCTGGTCGCGGTCGGCACCACCGACACCGTGGCGGGCTCGGGCCCGGCGCTCGCCGCCCTGATCCCGGAGGCGAAGGCCCTCGACATCCCCGACCGCGACCACAACCTCGCCGTCGGCGACAAGGTGCACAAGGCCGGCGTGCTGGCGTTCCTCGACAGCCGGCCCTGACCGGGCCTCGACCGGGATGACCCCGGCCGATCCGGGGCAATCCCGATCCCCCCGTCACGGCCGCTTCGTCACCACGCCCGGGCCCAACCCGGCCCCGCCGACCGAAATGCCCGAAGTCGGGCAAATGCCCGGAGTCGGGCTCGGGGCGGGTCAGGCTGCCGCCCGGCCCATCGGCGCGAGGTCCCGCACCTCGTCCACCGGGCAGGGCCGGCCGAACAGGTAGCCCTGCAGCTCGTCGCAGCCCGCCTCGCGCAGGATCGCGGCCTGCTCCTCGGTCTCGACGCCCTCGGCCAGCACGATCATGCCGAAGGTCTTGCCGAGGCCGACCGCGGCCCGCACGATCTCGCTGCTGCCGGTCTCGTGGCCGAGGTTGCGCACGAAGGACTGGTCGATCTTGATCTTGTCGAACGGGAAGCGGCGCAGGTAGCTCAGGGACGAGTACCCGGTGCCGAAATCGTCCATCGCGGTGCTGACCCCGAGCGCCCGCAAGCGGTGCAGGATGGCGAGCGTCGCGTCGTCGTCCTGCAGCAGCACCGATTCGGTGATCTCGAGCTCGAGCCGCTCGGCCGGCAGGCCGCTCGCCGCGAGGGTCTGCGCCACCTCCTCGACGAGGGCGTCGCCGACGAACTGCACCGGGGACAGGTTCACCGCCACCTTGAGGTGCGCCGGCCAGGCGGCGGCGTCGGTGCAGGCCCGGGCCAGCGCCCAGGCGCCGAGCCGGCGGATCTGCCCCGTCGCCTCGGCGATCGGGATGAACTCGCCCGGGCTGACGAAGCCCTCGCGCGGGTGGCGCCAGCGCAGCAGGGCCTCGTAGGCGCGCGGGCCCGACCCGTCGGCGGCGACGATCGGCTGGTAGTGGAGATCGAGCTGGCCCTCGGTCAGCGCGCTGCGCAGGTCGGCGCCGAGCTGGCGGCGGCGCTGCAGGTCGGCATCCATCGCCGGGTCGAAGACGCGCCAGCCGTTCCGCCAGGGGAATCGCTTCAGCTTTTTGTCTGGTCTGCGGGGGAGTGTCGGAGAAGGGCTTCGAGGTAGTCGGGATTGAGATTGGCGAGCTTTCTGCGGGCCTTGAGGCTGTGGCGGTCGTGGGGTGCGTGCACGAGGTTGATGGCCATGTGGCGCACGATCGCCATGTTCTGCGGGCCTGATCCAGTCCGCAGCCGCACGAGGTCGTCGTGGAAGACGACGTCGAGCACCCAGTGCAGGCGGTTTTCGATCTGCCAGTGCGCCCGCACTGCGGCCGCGAAGGTTTTGGCGTCGAGCCTCGCTGAAGAGAGATAGTAGCGGCGCTCGTGTTCGATCCGACCGGCG